>JAQWTV010000028.1 GCA_029242545.1 Roseibacillus sp. | reverse complement strand
CCGCCTTGATCCCATTGACGGAATCCTCGATGACGAGACAGGAGGCGGGGTCAATTCCAAGGCGCTGAGCGGCTTCGAGATAAAGGTCGGGGGCCGGCTTTATCCGAGGGGCATCATCCCTGCAGACCGTAAGATCGAAGTGGTCCAGAAGGCCGATTTTGCTCAGCCACCCATCGACCCAGCGATGCGATGAGCTGGAAACCACCCCCATTAAGAATCCGGATTTCCTGCCCCATTCCACAGCCTCAGGAATTCCAGTCATGGCCTGGGCTCCCTCCAGATTCTTTTCGATGGAAGCCTGACGGGCATCGTCGAGAGAAGACCATTCAATAGGAGCGCCAGTCAGGTTTTCCAGATGCGTTTTTGGAGACCAAGTCTCGAAGTCGGTTCCGATGCACTGGTTGAAGACTTCCAGAGGTAGTGCATGGCCATGATCCTGAAATGTCTGGAGCCAAGCTTGATAGATCGGCCATTCGGTATCGACGATCAAACCGTCGAAGTCGTAGAGGAGAGCACGAGGAGGAGTTTGCATCAGAATGGGTGAGGCAATGGGGTCAGCTAGTGGAGAACAGACAGGATCTTTTCCTCGCTCCCCGGCGGCCGTGGGGAGAGAATGTCACATGCGCACGATTCTGACCATGTCTCTTCTGGCCTGTAGCCATGTAGCCTTCAGTGCTCCAAAGCCGGAAGTGAGTAAGCCCGACGAAGTCGTTGTCTACCGCAAGACGGAGCAGGCCGAGCTGGGAATGGAGATCTTCCGGCCGAAGGGATGGAAAGAGGGAGATTCCCGCTCTGCAGTGGTTTTCTTTTTCGGGGGAGGCTGGGTCGGAGGCTCTACTGCTCAATTCCATCCGCAGGCCACAAGGTTGGCATCCCTTGGGATGGTGGCCTATTGTGCCGATTACCGGGTCCAGAGCCGGCACAAGACATCTCCTTTCGAGGCCGTAGCTGACGCCAAGGCCGCTATTCGTTGGATCTGGCGCAATGCGAAGAGCCAAGGTGTGAATCGAGATCGAATTGTTGCAGCTGGAGGGTCGGCAGGGGGGCACCTTGCTGCCTGCTGCGGCTTGATTGCTGACCTCGATGATGTCCGGGAGGGAGAGCCCGTCTTTATTCCGGCGGCAATGGCCCTTTTTAACCCCGTCATTGACACCTCGCGGAAAGGATACGGATACGCAAAGTTGAAACAGCGTTACCGGGAACTCTCTCCGGTGGAGCACGTGCACGCCTTGGCTGCTCCCACGCTTGTGCAGGTGGGATCCGCAGATACCACAACGCCCCCCGCCGGGCATAAGCTTTTCAAAGCCCGGATGGATAAGAAAGGACGTTCCTGTCACCTGTATGTCTCAGAGGGCCAGAAACACGGCTTCTTCAACCCACGGGGAGACAACAGCCAATACTGGACGACGATGGGAAGAATGGAGGAATTCCTGCACAAGGAGGGACTGCTGACTGCTACTGGAAATTAGCAGCTGGGCTGTCTGGAGCAGTGCAGTTAACGCCGTTTCGCTTCCGGGTAGCGGGCGAGTATTCCTTTCATCTCGGCAAGGATTCCCGGCCTTTCTTTTGCAAGGTTTAGCTGCTCCACGGAGCTTTCTCCATAATCGTAGAGTTCGAATTGGGCGGTCTTGGCTGGAGCCCCGGGCTTTTTCCATTCGACCATTCGATATCGCTCCGTCCTGATGGCCCTGCCTATGACTCCCCCCCTTCGTGGGTAGCAGTGGAAGGCATGGTCCCGCACTCGTACTTCGGGGTCCTTGAGAACCGGGAGGAGGCTTTTGCCGCTCATCGGCTGGGGGACTTCTGGCTGGGGCAGGCCACTGAGTTCGGCAAGGGTCGGAAACAGGTCCACGCTTTCCGCCAATTGTCTGGTGGAGCCGCCTTTCGCCGTCACACCCGGTGCAACAATAACGAGGGGGATCCGGTTGGCTTGCTCGTAGTTCGTGTGCTTGGTCCAGATACCAAGATCTCCAAGGTGGAAGCCATGGTCTCCCCAGAGCACGACGATGGTGTTGCTGTCGAGGCGGAGGCGATCGAGCTCTGTCATCACTTTTCCGATTTGTGCGTCCATATAGCTGACACTCGCGTAATAACCGTGAACGAGCTGGCGTTTCAGTTTTTCTGTGTAGTCCTCATTTTTTGGAGGAACTGGAGAATACATGGCAATTTCTCCAGCGCGTTTATGAGCGATTCCCGGGGAGCCCTTGGGATGGTCCGGAAAGGGAGAGAGGGGAAACTTGGAAGGATCGTGAAGGTCCCAGTATCTCTGTGGAGCACTGAAGGGGAGGTGGGGGCGGACAAAACCGACGGCCATGAAAAATGGACCCTTACGGGTCTTGGCAACCCGAAGCCGCTTGATGGCCTCTGCCGCAACTCTTCCATCGGCATAGTCCTCATCACGGGAATTGGTAGCTTCAAAAGCGGCCCCTCGCGGGAGAGAGCGAATCTGGTCGAGCTTCTGATTGGTGAAGTAGGCTTCTTCCCGGGTGAGCTTTCCCCCTTCCGTACTGGCGGGGTCGAGATACTCGATCACCTTGTCGTGGAAATGCGGGACACTGAAGGATTCCGGGTCTCCTTCATTCCCGTGGCCGATATGAAAAATTTTACCCATCGATTCAGTGTGATAGCCATGTTGGGCAAAGAACTGGGGCATGGTAACGGCCTCTGGCATGGAACGTCGCAGCTTATGGCCGAGTCCGTAGAGTCCAGTGGCGGTGGAATGGGCTCCCAGCATCAGGGTAAATCGTGATGGAGCGCAAACCGCCTGATTGCAGTAGGCGAGGTCAAATCTCAGGCCTCGAGCGGCCAGTTGATCTAGATGGGGGGTCTTGGCGTACGGGTCGCCGTAGCAGCCCAAGGCAGGCTTCAAATCATCAACGAGAAGAAGGAGGATATTGGGATGGCCTGTGGGGGTGTCGTCCGCCCGGGCACTTGCCGGGTCCAGCATCAGTAGTGCAAGGCCGAGAGCAATCGAAATTCGGAAACGAGGTAGCATGGATTAAATTTAGCGGGGGTTACAAGGCTCCCACCAGCAAAAGTCACGTCAGCCGCTACGGCGGATTCGTGGTGGTCTTATGGGGAGGGTTGTCCTCGAGAGAAACGAAGGCGTCAGGCCTCCCGGATGGCACGGATCGCGTTGCCAATATCAGGAGCCTTGAATGTCGAGGAGCCTGCTACCAGCACGTTTGCTCCCGCAGCGGTAGCCGCAGGGGCGGTCTGTGGATCGATCCCGCCATCGACCTCAATATGAAAAGAGAGGGAATGCTTCTCCCTGATCTGGACCGCCTTTTCCACCTTGGGCAGGACTTCTGGCATGAATGCCTGTCCCCCGAACCCGGGGACTACAGTCATGACCAGAAGTAAGTCGACCTGATCAAGATAAGGTTCCACTGCTTCCAGAGGGGTGGCCGGGTTCAGAGCGATCCCGGGTTTGCACCCCCCATCGCTGATTATCTCCAAGGTGCGAGCGACCTCGTGGCAAGCCTCCGGCTCGGCGTGAACGGAGATCAGGTCCGCCCCCGCTTCGAGAAACCTTGGGATGTAATGGTCAGGCTTCTCGATCATCAGATGGACATCGAGGAAAATGTCATTGGTTGCGTGAATCGCTTCCACCATTGCAGGTCCGAAGGAGATGTTCTCAACGAAATGCCCGTCCATGACGTCGAGGTGCAGCCAGTCTGCCCCAGCAGTGATCGCCCTCGAACATTCCTCCGCAATTCGGGAAAAGTCTGCAGCCAGGACGGAGGGCGCGACGATCCGGTCGGCGTTGCTCCAGTTCTTCACGTCTTCTTTTTAACTGGCCAGCGCTACTTTTCAAGACTTCCCAGTCTTTCACAGTTGGCGAGCCCTAAGATTTGTGGAGTGGAGAATTTCGTGATTTGGCTACTCCCGTCATTGTGCTTGCCTCTTGTGAGTGAGTGAAGACCTGATTATCGACCTCGCCAGCGATGCCTATTTCATGGGGCAGGCCTTGCGAGAGGCCCACAAGGCCTATGCGGCTGAAGAAGTGCCTATTGGGGCCGTGGTGGTGCGAGAGGGAGAGATAATCGCTCGGGGATGGAATCAGGTTGAGACCCTTCGTGACGCCACAGCTCACGCGGAAATGCTGGCGCTAACGGCAGCTCAGAACAGATTGGAAGACTGGCGCTTGGAGAAGTGTATTCTCTACGTGACCAAGGAGCCGTGTCCGATGTGTGCGGGAGCTATCGTTCACTGTCGCCCGGAGCGGGTGGTGTTCGGGTGCCCTGATCTGAAGGCGGGAGCTGCAGGGGGCTGGATCAACCTTCTGGAGTCGAACCCTCCTCTGAATCACCGCTGTGAGGCGACCGGGGGGGTGCTCGAAGATGAATGTGTAGAGCTCCTTCAGCGCTTCTTCCGGGAGGCCAGAGCGAAAACAGCGGCCAGGAGACACCGGGATTCGGGGCCTGATGCCCCTCTGTTGGAATCACCGTAAACTGTTCGATCAGGGCTTCCTCCGGAGGAAACACAAAAGACCGAGACCAATGGCTCCAAGCAGAGTTGAGGTCGGCTCTGGGATCTGAAAGGTTCCAGTGGGAAACGGTGGCGTAGCGGTGAGGTTGGTCCCGTTATCACTCCCCCCGTCAAAATTGTCATCGCCATCCCAAGCGTTGGGACCAGAGAATGTCCAATTGCTGGCATCGAACGTCCCGCCATTGGCGAGAACTCCATCATTCCTGTAAGACCATCCGTCTACAGTGTCCCATGCCGTGCCGGTTCCGTCGGTATTGATGTCGCCGAAGACATCGATGACGGCCTCATCCCCTGCGAACGATCCCGTCGCGTCAAAGAAGAGCTCGATCGCGTCGTCACCATTATGGTTGATCCCATTTCCTCCAACATGACCTGGCGCAATGCCAAACCATGAAGCGAAATCCGTATCCTCAGTAGCTACGAAGAAAAAACTTCCGGCCGCAAGGGATTGACTTGGAAGAATGGTCTCAACGCCATCAGTTCCTCCACCATTGTTCGCGACACCAAGGGCGAAGTTTGAGAGGTCGGGTACAGCCGATGTGGCAAACAGCTCAACTCCTTTGGGATCTCCACCTGGTAGCGGCCCATCGAATACTCCCGTGATGATTAGCGCCCCATGTGAGGGGATGGCAAGGGTGGCGCAGAGAGCTAGTAAGGATAGCAGTTTCATAAGGGTTACTACAGGGGTTTAACCCAAATTTGTTAGGGTGTGAATCAGAATATGAGCAGATTATGTTCCAATTAGGGCGAGTAGATATGGTTCCTATTGATACGTATTCAAGCTGTCCAAATTTTTATGGCTGATCGCCTTGATTCTCGTGTGTGCTTGCTGGGGTGCCGTCGGGCAGCCTAGGCTGTGCCCATGTCAGGGCCGGTTCATGCTGTCATTGGAACCGATGAGGGCAGGGTGTCAGAGGAGGCGCTTGCGCTTTTCAATGAGCTTAAGCCCGTCGGAGAGGCAGAGGAGTTCACGAACGATGTGATCGAGGGGACCGCAGCGAATGCGGAGGAAGCCTACCGTGCCTGCGCGAGGACGATTGAGGCATTGCAAACCGTCGGGTTCTTTGGAGCCGATAAGATCGTATGGCTCAAGGGTGCAAATTTTCTGGCTGATGACCGAACCGGTGGGTCGGAAAGGGCCAAGGAGGGAGTGGAGGACCTGCTTGAGGTCTTGAAGGCGGGCATTGGGAACGAGGTAACGTTTCTTATCAGTGCAGTGGCGATCGACAAGCGCCGCGGGTTTTACAAATGGCTGCAGAAAAATGGAGAGGTTGCGACCTTCGATAAAATCGATGTCTCTAAGGACGGCTGGGAGGATGAGGTAGCGTTGCTGGTGACCACCCGAGCGAAGGAGCTGGAACTCGCATTCGAGCACGAGGCATTGGACCTGTTCGTTCAGATGGCTGGTGAAGAGACTCGTCAGATTGGTAATGAGCTGGAGAAGCTCAGTCTTTACCTTGGGGACAGGAGACTTATCGAATTGCAGGATGTCCGCCTGATTGTACCCCTGAGTCGCAAGGGAGTCGTCTGGGAAATAGGCAGGGCTCTTGAGAGCCGGGATACGGCACGGGCGATCTCTCTGGTTGATGCCCAGTTGGAGAAAGGGGAGAGCGCCATCGGGCTGATGCGAGCGGCGATCATCCCCACCATTCGCAATTTATTTATGGCGCGGGTCCTCCTCGATTCCCATCCAGGGCTGCCCACGCACAACGGGCGCTCCTTCACCTCCGCCCTGAATCAGCTTCCGGATGGAGATATTGCATGGTTGCCCCGCACAAAGAGTGGAAGCGTCAATGCCTGGGGTCTTTTCTTCGCGGCCCGCAAAGCGGGACAAGTAACGGTTGAGGAGATGAAACGAGCGCTGGAATCAGCCCTGAATGCGGATAAGTCCCTTGTCACTACCCAGTTAGACCCTCGTATGGTTCTTCACCGTTTAGTCGCGGAACTTACCATGGGGATTGGCAAGAGCCGCTCGCGTAAGAGCGCATGAAGAAGAGGCGGGCCCTGAAAACGTGTTCTTGATAAACGGGCCTGCCGTGTTGCCCTGAGGGAGTGAAAATCGTCATAACAGGGCTTGTCGTGGGATTGGCCGCAGGATTGGTTGGAGCTCTTTGCGGAGTGGGTGGGGGAATTCTCATGGTTCCCGCTTTCGTCCTCGCTCTCGGGATGGGCCAGAAGCACGCAGTTGCGACATCCCTCGCAGTCGTGGTGGTGACCGCACTCGCCGGAACAGCAAATCACGTCCTTAGAAAAAGTGACCTGATTGACTGGAGGTTGGTCGCTTGCACAGCGGTCGGAGCGGCGGTAGCGGCGTGGTACGGAACGGAGCTCATGAGAAGCATGAGTAACCAGCAACTCACCAGGATATTTGGGATACTCCTTATTCTCGTCGGAGCGCGGATGCTGATGCTGAAGACTGCCTAACGTTCGGAGATTGCAGGGACCGGGGAAAGTTCCTGGGGCCCGACATACTCAGTGAGAGGCCGGTAAAGGCGATTGTCTTCGAGCTGCTCCATGACCTGTGCGGTCCATCCGCTGGTTCGGGCGATGGCAAAGATAGGAGTAAAGAGGTCGGTTGGGAGTCCCAGCGAGTAGTAAACCGTGGCGGAGTAGAAGTCGACGTTCGCATTCAACCCCTTTCGCTCCTCCATCAACTGAGCGATCCGCTCCGACATTTGCACCCACTTTGGCTCTCCAAGTTCCTCAGTTAGCTTGCGGGCCATGCGCTTCAGATGAGGAGCACGCGGATCCAGAACCTTGTAGATTCTGTGGCCAATACCCATGATCTTGCGTTTGTTTGCAAGGGCGTCTTCGATGTAGGCATCGACCTTGTCCACCGACCCGATCTCTTCGAGCATTTTAATGACGCCTTCATTCGCGCCTCCGTGGAGAGGGCCCTTTAACGTGCCAATCGCGGATGTGATGGCGGAGTAGAAATCCGAGAGGGTCGCGACAGTGACGCGGGCCGAGAACGTAGAGGCGTTCATTCCATGGTCGGCGTGCAGGATGTAGGCCACATCGAGAGTTCTGGTGGCCTGCTCTCCGGGTTCTTCTCCGGTGTAAAGATAGATAAAATGACCTGCTTCCGAGAGGTCTTCACGAATGGGAGGAAGTTCAAGTCCCTGCCGGGCACGATGGAAGTAAGCGACGATGGTCCCTACCTGAGCGCACAGGGCGGTAGCGACCTCCCTATTGGCAGCATGATCGGGCTCGCCGATTTTTGCCCGGTCGTCGTAAAGCCCAAGCATAGAGACCGCAGTTCGTAGGACATCCATGGGCCCAGCGTCTCTCGGCGCAGCCTTGAGGTAATCGATGACTCCCTGAGGAATCGCCCGCCGGCTGGCCAGGTCCTTTTTAAACGCATCCAGTTCAGAAAGCGTTGGCAGTTTCCGATGATAGAGAAGGTAGACTACTTCTTCATAGCAACAGTGCTCTACGAGATCATCGATATGATAGCCGAGGTAGGAGAGGCGACCCTCAAGGCCTTCGACGTTTGAAAGCACAGATTCATTGGCGGTAACTCCTTCGAGGCCTTTGGCGTAATCGGACACGGATCAAATAGGGGATAGAAAATGTATGGCATTTTCCCGGAACGGGACGATGCGCTCCGAGAAAAAAGCGGTCCAGACCGTAACGCGCAAGATGTAATAGATGAAGATTTCGAATCGTTTCTTGATTGGAGACTTTCCGGGGAAGTCTACCATCAGGGCGTGGGAGCGGGTTATACGATCGCGATAGAGACAAGTGCTACCCGGGGATCGGTGGCCCTCGCAAGGGGGAGAGAGGTCGTCCGAAGTGAGGGATTTGAGCCATTCAGGCGACCCTCGGAGCTTCTAATGGAGCCCCTCTCCAAGATTTTGGATCTCGTTGGAGAGAGCAGGATAGAGCTGGTTGTCGTCGGGACCGGGCCTGGGAGTTACAATGGCGCACGGGTGGGAATTGCTGCGGGTCAGGGTATTGGAGTCGTCCATCAGTGTCCTACGGTCGGGATTCCTTCTCTTGAGGGTCTTCCTACGGTTCGGTCTGGAGGCCGGTGTGTGGTCCTCGGGGATGCGCGGCGAGGGACATTTTTCACCATCGACCTTGATGGCGGGAGGATTATGGGAGCCCCGGCTCTGTTGGAACACTGCCAATTCGAAGCGAGTGTCCGAGTGGCAGTAGAGCGCGGGCGGACTCTGGTGACCTTGGATGAAGTTAGCCGCCTCGGGCTGAGCGAATGCGAGGTTCTCTCCGAGGTCCCTTCAGCGGCTCTCCTCCTGGAGTCCTGGCTGGACTGGGACCCAGAAGAGCAAGAGGCACTGACAAGAGTGCCCCCCCAGCCTTTTTATTTGCGTCCTCCCCACATCACCCAACCAAAAGACGCCGCGGGGAGAGGCTAAAGAATTGCGCTCAGTCAATACGGGGGGAATGTTGACAAAGTTGGTTTGATCGATTTGCCAAGCGCGTGGACAGGAGCTCAGGTCCAGAGCTTGATTGCCTTTGTGAGAGCGGACTCCCGCTTCTTGCAAGGAGGATCATTCCCATACGTGATGGAATAATGATACTGCAGGAGCTCATCCGCGAAGTCGGGTTTCCGGTGATTTTGCGCAAGGGAGCGCAACTGCTGACGCAGCGTACGGCTGGCAGGCATGGGATAGCCGTGCTCCCTGCAAGCATGCCTGAATCTGGTGAGATAACCCGGCGCGTTTGGAAGAAGGCCCTCGGGAACTATCCGCATTTTCTCTGGTGATCTCCGCCGAAGGCGAAGCAGCATGAGACAGAGCGGGAGGAAACCGAGTCCTACGCTGAGGGCGAGATAGGTCCAGAGGCTTCCGGTGCGTTCCAAGGCGGCGGCGGAAGAGTCCAAATCGGCCTGTCCGTTTTCTGTCAGTGGCAACTGTTCGTTGGAGTCGGCGATATCAATCGGGTTTCTCGCTCCAGGAGGCGTGGTGTCGAATACAACCCAGCCTACTCCCTCCACATAAATTTCGGTCCAAGCGTGGGCCTCACTGGCGCGGAACATCATGTAGCCCGGCCCCTCGTACCACTTGCCCCCACTCCAACCGTAGGCAATACGAGAGGGGATGTTCAGGGCTCTACAGAGGAGAGCGCCCGCGGTAGCAAAGAACTCGCAATGGCCTCGCTTCTCGTCACGGATGAAATTTAGAACGGGATCAATTCCCTGGGGATTTTCTATATCCAGGGAGTACTGAAAATTATTCCTGAGAAGGGTCCGGAGTCCAACCAGTCGCGAGGCGGCGTCGCCGAGCGTCTTACTGGAGAGATTGATGATTTCGTCTCGGAGCTCTTCGTTGGACGGGAGCTGCAGGCGGGGAGAGTCCTCGGGCAGAGAGGGGAATTTCAGGTTTGGGAGCTGGCCGGATTCAAGGAGGCCTGTGAGAGTGACGGTTTTCGCTGCAACCTCGTAAGTGTAGCCCTTCTCAGCGTTTTTTGCTGGGTTGAGGCGGAAAATCCCGGGGTCTACCCGGCGAAGCTGAGGGACCCAGCCTTGGAACGCTCCTTGTGGGGCAGTGAAGAGATCTTCTCCGCGGGGATGAGATGCTTGGATTATTTCCCCCCGTAATACCGGGCCGGGCCGGGTTTCTGGCTGGGGCAGATTGACCCTGCCCCCCTCGTCGGGGAGCAGCCGCGCAGCAGGCATTCCGATGGGAGTCCACGTAGCGTCATCAAATCTTTCCAATGCAAAGGCCCGAAGGTAAGCGCCGCTGCGGAGCAGGGATCCAGTTGTTAAAGGGTCCCGGGGGCGGAAAAAAATTTCAGGCTTGCTCGATGGGCGGGCATTGCTGGTGAGAGGGAGAGGCCGGCGACCCCTCGTGTCCCAGAGCCAGTTCCCGGAAATGCTACTCCCGTGTGTGGACGAGCTCTTGTCGGATTCAGGCTGAATGGGATCACCTCCCTGAGCGGAGATGGCCTCTGAAACACGCATCGAGAGGGCTTCGGCGTGGGAGGGAATCACAGTCAGAAAGCACAGGAAGAGGCACTCGATACTCAAGACTCCGAGTCCGACAGCTAGGTAGTCGGACCATGAAGGCCGTCTGAGAGACCGGGCAACACTGCCTGCTGGCCGTGAACGATGTTGCCAAAGGCCAATTCCCAGAACGAGGACGAGAACTGCCAGGCAGTTCCGAAGGACAGGATGCAGTTCTCCTGGCCAGCCGCGAAGCAGGGCGTAGGCGGCGACGACTGTTAGGGCGAGAAAAATACTGCGCATCGGAGATCTCCTCAGGTAGCCGGGGAGGGGTGAGATTTACTTATGACGAAGGACTGCGAACCTTTAGTTTTCTCGCGCCATAGTTGTGCTGTCGAATATCGACACTGATAGCGGGCCGCTTTGGCAGAGTGTCTACCCACGACTCCTTGGGCATGTCCGATATGACAATGAGAGAGTGATCATCCGCGATTCGGTCAATGACTGGAGTGAGGTCATGGGCTTCGGTATCGTGCTGGCGCTGCGCCCGGGTGAGAGATACCAGAAGATTTCCGAAGCTACTCCGGGAAATAACAGAAAGAGGCTCCCAATCATTAAAGTCGGCAAGAAAAGTTGTAGGGATTCCATGTTCTCGCAGGTAACGGAGGGTCCCGCATGCTAGGGAGAGAGCCCATTCGAAACGATCTGCCCGGATCAATTGGCCCGACATCCCGAATGAGTGGAAAAGGACGACGCAATGCCGGGGATAGAATCCGGGGGGATCATTCTCGCGGACGCGCAAGCCTCGACACCGGGTGAATGAACGGGCAGAGGCAGGCCAGTGAATATGTTTGGCAGGGTCTCCAGCCTGCCAGGGTCGGACTCCTCGCAGTTCCCCGGGGGCATGGCCTGGGGTGATACCCGGGAGAAGGGATGCATCATGCAGGGATCCCTGAGTTGAAAGTTCTCGGGGGCTTAGAGGTCGTGGGAACACAAGAATTTCGTGAGAAACCCTGCCGGAGGCCTTCAGCGAAAAGAGGCCGAGAGGCATCGTCGTTTTGAGGCTATACTCGTGTTCAGAATGAGCACTGCGCCCGGGAATCGCCCCGCGCAGGTGCACCTCGGAAGCGGACCCTGCCGCAGTCCACGGGGCGAAGCTGTTGATATGGACTTGCCCGGCAAGTCTGAGCTCGATCTTGATATTGAACGCGTCGAGTAGGCCGCGGTTATTGTGAAGAATAACTCTCAGGTCAAAAGGGTGGTCTGCGTAGACCCTTGTGGGCGCCCGGAGACGGATGGAAAGGGAGGTAAGGTTCTTCCGGACGAGAAGCCAGGATCCCGTAAGGAGAAGTCCTCCACTCAATCCAAGCGTAATGAGAATACCATCGACTCGGAAAACCCCAAGAATGGTCAGAGCAAGGGAAGCCCCGAGGAGTATGGCACCGCGGCGGGTCAGCATGGGGATAAAGCTCGGGAGGGAGTTTGCAGATATAGGAGATCTCGGTGCGGAGAATGGGGCTCTTGCTCAAACAAGATCAGGCCGCGTTTTCACGGGACGGGGGTCTGATCCAGAGCCGTGTCGAGAAGGGGGTCTGGATCCAAAGTGTCATCTGTCATAAGGCGGTGACGGAGGACGTGGGGATACACTGCCTGCACATGATCGGGGTGAACAGCGCTCTGCCCCTCAAGAAGTGCAAACGCGCGGGCAGCAGACTGGAGCGCCAAGGTGCCTCGGACTGAGATTGCATGGTCCTGCCCCGTAAGAGACCTGGCTGTCTGGCAAAGGGCAAGAAGGTAGCGCTGAAGATTGTCTGAGATCGAGACTTCTGTGACCTCTCTCTGGATGGTTGTGAGTTCTTTGGTAGATAGCACGCATTGGGCTCCCTGTTTCGGGGAAGACCTTCTGCTGTGAAGTTTCAGGATGTCGAGTTGGCACTCCTCGGATGGCAGAGTCATGGGAACGGATAAGAGGAATCTGTCCAGCTGCGGCTCGGGAAGGGGGAATGTTCCCGTGGAGGAGGTGTCATTCTGGGTTGCCACTACGAGGAATGGATCAGGCAGCTCTTTCGTTTCTCCATCCACAGAGACTTGCCGCTCGTTCATGGATTCAAGAAGAGCCGACTGGGTTCGGGGTGAAGCTCGATTAATTTCGTCGGCGAGGAGAAGGTTAGAGAAGACGGGCCCCGGGATGAAATCAAAGTCGCCACTTTGCTGGCGGTAAAGGTTGTAGCCAATGATGTCGGAGGGAAGCAGATCTGGCGTAAACTGGAGACGCTTGAATATTCCGCCAAGAGATGTTGCAAGGGTTGAGGCGAGCGATGTTTTTCCGATTCCCGGGGGACCTGTCACAAGGGCATGGCCACGTGCGAGGAGGGCTGTGAGAAGCAGGTCAGCTGCCCGCTCAGAGCCTAGAATTGTTTCGTTGAGCGTCGCTCGGAGGGTCTGGAGAGAGGCTTGGAGCACATCGATGAGTTACCTCGTAACGGCCCGGGGGAAAATCGGAAACTTACAGGATGGTAACAACACAGAGAGAGGTCGCTTTGGCCCTGAGCCGCTTAAAACCACTGTTTTTGGTCTGGAAGGCTCTTCTCGAGGGCCTATTCTTGCTCAAGTTCCGCGGCAATCTTGGTGATGGCAGCTGGGTAAATCCTGTGCTCCTCGGTCTGAATACGGGCGTGGAGAGAAGCCGAGGTGTCCTCGGGGAGAATGGGAACGCGAGCCTGTGCGATAATGGGGCCTGTATCCATTCCTGCATCGACATAATGAACAGTGCACCCGCTTTCAGGGGCTCCTGCCTCGATCGCTTGGGTCCACGCATAAAGGCCGGGAAAATCAGGGAGGAGAGAGGGATGAATGTTGATGATCCTTCCGGGAAATGCGTCGAGGAGGGGTGGACGGAGGAGTCGCATGAAGCCAGCGAGGCAAATCAATTCCACCCCAGCCTGTTTTAGAAGGGTGGCAGTTTCGCTCTGCGCCTCCTCTGGAAATTTGGACCTGAGACCCCCGCAATCGATCAGCTTCGCAGGCACTCCCGCCTGCGCCGCCCTCTTGAGAATATAGGCGTCCGGAATATCGCTGAGGACCATAACGATCTCGGCCTCTAATTCGCCATTCTCGATAGCATCGAGAATGGCTTGCATATTAGAGCCAGAGCCGGACCCAAGAATACCGAGACGAATCACCTAGGAAGGCTAGGAGTGGATGCCCCGGGAGACAAGCGCAGGCAGTAGCTCTTGTGGTCGGCCCGCTCTTTTGTCAGGTTTGGCGGTTTAGGGGCATTCTCCTTTCACTTGCTCAGGTTGAGGAAGGGCGGCATAGTGCCTCTCCTTGAACATAGTAAATCCTACGGCCTTGACCATTGGGCGCGGAGAATTTTCCGGAGTCCCCGGGGTCATATTCTCTGGAAGGAGCTTCAAGCGCTGCCGCTAGATTGGCGGGTGTTATAATAAAAATCTCTCTAAGTTCCCGAAAATATGCACGACCCCCGTATTGATCAGCTCGCAGGACAACTGGTTCGCCATTCGACAAACCTAAAGAGGGGAGAGAAAGTCCTGATTGACCTCTATGATGTACCGGAGGAGGTGGGCATCGCATTGGCGCGGGAGGCGCGTCGCCGGGGTGCGGTCCCTTTTGTGACGATGAATTCTGTTCGGGTTGCGCGGGAATTACTGGTAGGCGCTACCGATGAGCAGTATCGGCTGATCGCCAAGCACCGGATGGCCGAAATGCGGGACATGAACGCATACATCGCCGTCCGTGGGAGCCACAATATAGCAGAATGGAGTGATGTGCCTGCGGGGCGAATGGACCTGGCCCAGGGACATACCCGCAGGGTTCTGCGTCATCGGGTGGAAAAAACGAAGTGGTGCGTGCTGCGTTGGCCTCATGCGGCAATGGCCCAGCAGGCAGGAATGAGCACGGAGGCCTTTGAGGATTTTTACTTTCGGGTCTGCCTTCTGAACTACAAGGCCATGAAGCCCGCCATGAACGCTCTGGGTCGGCTCATGACCAAAACCGATCACGTGCATATCAAGGGACCAGAGACAGATCTGGAATTCTCCATCAAGGACATCCCCGCGATCCCCTGCGGCGGCGAGTGCAATATTCCTGACGGGGAGTGTTTTACCGCCCCGGTAAAGGACTCGGTTAATGGGGTCATTACCCATAATGCCGCCACTATTTACAACGGCATTCCTTTTGATGGCATCCGGTTGGAATTTGAGAAGGGCAAGATCGTAAACGCACAAGCGGAGGGGAAGAACCGGGAGATTAACAAGATACTCGATGCAGACAACGGGGCGCGCTATATCGGTGAATTCGCCCTCGGGTTTAATCCGGAAATTCGTGAGCCCATGCGTGACATTCTTTTCGATGAGAAAATTGCAGGGTCCTTCCACTTTACGCCCGGGCAGGCCTATGACGAGGCTAGTAATGGCAACAAATCAAAGGTGCACTGGGACATGGTGAGCATCCAGCGCAGTGATCATGGAGGAGGCGAGATCTGGTTCGATGGCAAGCTGATCCGAAAAGACGGCAAGTTCCTTCCCAAATCCCTTCATGGTCTGAACTGGTAGGGATCTTGTCCGGGCGGAGAGAAGGCTGAGGTGCTTGCCGGGGGGAAAGGTCCGTCGAATCACCTTGGAAATAGTAAGGAAACCTGAAACGTTCAGGCCTGATGCTTCGACCGCTAGTTGTATGGGCGCTATGTCTTTCCACTTCATATGCTCAGGGTTATCTTGCAAGCAGTGAGCAGGCTCCGGCTCCGGACCGAGAATTTCGAGCGGCATGGGTTGCCTGTGTATACAACATTGACTGGCCGACTAAGAAGGGGCTCAGCGCTCAGCAGCAGCAGGTCGAACTGACCCGAATACTCGAGCGGATGGCCTCATTGCGTATGAACGCGGTGATTTTCCAGGTTCGTCCCCAGGCGGATGCCTTGTATCGATCGCGGATTGAGCCTTGGTCGCCGTGGCTGACAGGGACTATGGGAAGAGATCCCGGATACGACCCGCTCGCCTACTGCATCAAACAGGCCCACGCTCGCAATATCGAGGTTCACGCATGGTTTAATCCATTTCGGGCAACTCCTCACAGGGACCACCGAGTTTCTCCAGATCACGTTTCTCGGACTCACCCCTCAATTATTCGCGACTTCAAGCTTCACCGGTGGATGGATCCGGCGAGCAGTTTTACGAGGCGCCGGGCCTTGGACGTCATAGCCGATGTAGTAAGGCGTTACGACGTAGACGGAATCCATATTGATGATTATTTTTACCCCTATCCCGACCTGGTCAAAGGACGTCCAACCCCTGACTTTCCTGATGGTAAGACGCCCTCGCAGCGGCGGGCCTATGTGGACTCCTTCGTGCGGGGAATGTATTCGAAGGTGAAGGGGCTCAAGCCCTGGGTTCGCGTGGGAATCAGCCCTTTTGGGATCTGGAAGCCTGGCGTCCCCCGCGGCACGACCGCGTCCATCAACGCCTATGAGCATCTTGCCGCGGACTCTAGGAAGTGGTTGGCTTCGGGCTGGTGTGATTACCTTTCTCCCCAGCTCTACTGGCGGATCAAAGGCCCTCAGAGTTATTCTCTTCTCCTTGAATGGTGGCGAGCCCAGGGCCGTCGTCCGGTGTGGCCCGGCCTTGCGACAGCTCGAATCAAGTCTACCGAGGATCCGGGCCGATCAGCCGGCGAGATGGTTAATCAGTTACGACTCTCCCGCTCGATAGGCCGAAACTACGCCGGTCATGTTCACTGGAGCGCGAAGGCCCTGATGGAAAATCGGGGGGGGATTACTACTGCTTTAAGCAAAAGTATTTACACGCACCCCGCACTCGTGCCTCCCATGTCCTGGTTGAGCAAGACGCGGCCTCAATCGCCCCGTGTTCGCGCGAGAGGCACTAAAGGTGGAACTCTCCTGGAATGGTCCAAGGTCCCATCTGCAACCAAGTATGTTGTGCAAGCCCGCTATGGCTCCCGTTGGAACACTTACGCGGTGACACATGGCTCCTGCCTGAGCGTGAACCTTCGGGGCTCTCCGGATGCGGTTGCGGTCAGTGGGGTAGACCGCTACGGGATCGCTTCGGGTGCAGAGGTATTGGGGCGCCGGTAGAGTCACCCAAGGGGTATGCTTCGCAAGAAGCGCGGCTGGCTTGTGTCTGGCAATTGGAAATAGATTGCTTAAAATTGATATTTAAGAGACCCTTAAGGCTCGTCGAAGATTACTCCGCATGACCCTCCGCTTCTTTGTCACCTCAGCAGGAGCCCTGATTCTGGCTTGGCTGGCACTGACCTTTTTACGGGAAGTGCCAATGGAAAGTTACCTCCGCATCTCTCCTCCGGGTGTGATTTCTGCCGAGAAGGAGCCGAAGGAAGAAATCATGGGTGAGAAAGACCCGGATCAATTGGCCGCGAACAGGGACATTACTGGGAAATAAGGAGTCTTGGGGGAGGAATGAAGGGTGAGGGCATCTGCTTCGGTCCCGAGAGAGATGGCTTGGGAGATCGGCGCCCCCAGGATTCTGTCCGGATATGGTTCCGGGAAGAGACAATCTTCTTCCTTGTTTCCTGCGGGATGCCGTAGTCAAGATCCAGCGCCGGCAAGGACCCATGCCCATGCAATCCCTGCTGGTCTTAGACCATGGCTGTAACCCTGAAATGCGCTGCTTGTGGCGCCGAAGTCGAATTTGAGGAACCCACTTCAAATGCGGAAGAGACTTGTCCCGGCTGTCAGGTGAAAGTGCGTTACCGGGAATGCGATGAGCAAATGGCAATTCCTGTCAGCATGGCACTGCCTGAGGAGTTCGCGCCTGTGGACTTGAGTTCGGTAGGAGATAAATCGGCTCTCCTGGTCGAGCGCTACAAGAAACCCGCCGCTGAATCTACCGAGGTCCGCACCACAGAGGTGACTCTGGCCAGAGCCCTTAAGACTCTTGCGGACAGCGTGGGCGTTTTGGACGAAAGGCTAAAACGCCATGAAGACAAGGCGCAGTTGCAGCCTGAGGAGGAGGGCACAGAGAATCGAAAGAGCCCCCTTGAGGTCTCCACTAACGAGGAAGATGCAAAGATAGAGGATAGTAAGACCCGGGATAGCGATTCTGGAGTCGTCCACTTGGAGCCTCGTGAAGCGGATGATAGCAAAACAGGTATTAAGGCGAACCCGGTCGAGGCCCGAGTATTGGTCCGGCGTGAAGCCGCCCAAGTCGCACATAACTTTCAAAAGGAGAAAAACGGGCAGAAAGATTGGACTGAGGATACAAGCTCCTCACGCCCCGAGGCTGGATTTCCATTGCTCCTTCGCAATTTCCCCAAAACTACCGTTCTAGTTGCGCTTGCCGGAGCCGCACTGGTGAGCATGGCTGCGATTCTGTGGACCGGGAACTTTTTTGCTGGGGAAGACGATGCAGGAGAAGAGCTGACCCTTATAAGCCCCCAAGTGACCGGTCTGAGCCAGCTGATGGAAGCTGACCCGGAAGCAGCGATGGCCGAGACTGTCGCCCGGGGCTTTCTGAATGCTACCAGCGCACAGGCGGCATTACCGTTCGTGTGGGAATCAGAAATTGTCCGCAATAAGTTCGAGCGCTATTTCAAACCGCTCGCACAACCAGACGCATACGAACTTACCCTTCAGGATCGTGCGACAGGAAAGGGGGGCAAACCCCAGTTCCTCTACAGAATCGACTCTCCGGGGGAAAAGGGCAGAAGGTTACTACTGTTGCCCGAAGGCTCCATGCCAAAAGTCTTCTGGGAATTTTTCGAGGAAGTGGGAGATATGCCGTGGGCGGACTTTTTGTCCAGTCAGCCGCAGGCGCCAGTTGAGATGCGTGTTTGGCTACACCTGACAGATCTTTATGTCAGTGGCTACGATAGCGAGAAGTGGCAGAGCTACATTCTCCATGACCGCGCGGAGCAGCATAGGGTCCTCGCCTATGCGCCCAAGGATCTTGGTGATGATTGGAAGATCTCGGATGCGCTGCGAAATCGTCCCGTTTCCTTCAATCGCCACGAGGCGGTGATGGCTCTGCTCATCCTGCGTCACAAAATGGAGGGCAATACGGACGGGTTCTCCGGAGCAATAGTGGAAATTGAGGATGTCGTGGCAACTTCCTGGCTTCCGGATCGTTTCCGGGCTGCCAGGAATTGACTGAGCGGTTGCGTGCTAAGCCAGTCCGTTGCGCTCGAGCAGTGGCTGCAATTCCGGGTCCCGGCCCATGAATTCACGGTAGAGCTCGTCGACTGGGCGTGAGTTGCCTTTGCTCAGGATATGGTCTCGGAACGCGCGTCCTGTGCCCGGGTTCAGAACACCCTCGGCCCGAAAGCGAGTGAATGCGTCCGCGTCGAGAACTTCTGACCATTTGTAAGAGTAGTAGCCTGCAGCGTATCCTCCTGGGCTATCGAACAAATGGTTAAACTGGCGAGCAATCGTCGGAGTAGGCGAAGCCAGGAGAGCCTTGTAGTCCTTGAGGATTTCCTGGTCCACCTCATCAAGGTCCCGATCAAGATAGGCTCCCGGCTGAATGTGAAGTTCGAGGTCCAGCTTCCCCAGAGCCAGTTGTCGCATGGTGGCAGAGGCGCTCAGGTAGTTTCGGGCGGCTATCATTTTTTGGAATAGGTTCTCCGGGATTGACTCGCCAGTTTCATGGTGCCGGGCAAAGAAGTTGAGAGACTCCCGATCCCAGCAAAAGTTCTCCATGATCTGGGATGGGAGCTCGACCCAGTCCCGCGGCACATTCACTCCGGAGAGGCTTTTCACGGGGACGTCACTTAGGAGTTGGTGAAGGAGGTGACCAAATTCGTGGAAAATAGTTTCTACTTCGCTGTGGGTAAGCAGAGCAGGTTGATCTCCGATGGGCTTGGTAAGATTACCCGTGATCAGTCCGAGGTGCGGCTTTCGCTCGTTATCTCCGTTTCCGGGTAGACCGGTCTCTAGGTAATTCATCCACGCTCCGCTGCGTTTTGACTCCCGGGGATGCCAGTCGGCATAGAATGAGCCGAGGAGCTCCCCGGAGTCGGAATCATGCAAGTCGTAAAAACTTACTTCGGGGTGCCATACCTCGATCTTATCTTCGGAGGGAGAAGCGCCTGGTTCAAGGAAGACGCTTTGGCGTGGCGTGATGGTCACTCCGAAGAGCCGGCTGGTCAGGCCGAACAGGCCCTCCATAACGTTGTCGACCTGAAAGTAGGGGCGCAGGTCTTCGTCATCAAAATCATATTGCTCCTTACGCTGTTTCTCCGCCCAGTAGGATACTTCCCATGGCTCCAACGGGGTGGCCTCACTGCCTGTTTTTCGAGCTTTGTAGTTTTCGAGCTGGCGGCATTCGTTCTGGAACGCATCGACGATGCGGCCATGGAGATCTTCAACAAAGCCAAGTGCCCTGCCCCCGTTTCCAACCATGCTTCGCTGTAAGTTGAGATCCGCAAAATTTGTGAATCCCAGCAACTCGGCCTTTTCCTGGCGGAGCTCTACAATTTTCCAGACGAGCGTTGAATTATTGAACTTGTCAGTGCGCCCAATGGAGCCTCTTCCCTCGAAGACCATTTTCCGGAGCTCTTCGCTATCTGCGTATTGCAGAACTGGATAGAAGGATGGAAATTGCATGTTGAATCGCCAGCAGGGAGCTTCTGGCGACCCGAGGCCCTTGGCCTCCGCATCAGCACGAGCAGAGGCCCGGGCGCTCTCTGGCAGTCCTGCCAGCAGGGCCTCGTCTTCAACAACGAGTTCCCATTCCTTTACGGAATCGAGGACATTTTCCCCAAACTTCTTCGTGGCCTCCGCCAGCTCACTTTGCAACTGGGCCATGCGCGCTTTTTTTTCTGCAGGAAGATCTGCCCCCGCGTCGCGGAACTCCGCACAGGTTTCTTCAACGAAGCGCCCTGAGACTATATCGAGATCTTTGACGGATTCGGATTCCGCGAATGATTTCAGGGTTGCCCACAATTTTGCGTTGAGGGGAATCGAGGCATGAAAAGCTGTGACCTTGGGAAGCATCTTGTTCAGTGCTCTCCTTTGGGCGTCGTTGTCTCGAACCGATGAGAGATGGTTGAGCCGGCCCCATCCGCGTGAGAGAGATTCAGTGGCAGCTTCGAGGGCGGCAAAGGTATTGCCATAGGTCAATTGCTCTGGGGGAACAGAGCAGATTTCATCGATGCGCTGCTGGGCCTCCAAGATGCCAGCCTCTATGTCAACCTCCACCTTTTCAGGGATCAGTTGAGACCAGCGAATGTGGAACTTCTCAGCGAGAAAGGGATGTTCGGGCATGGACGTGAGCTTGGAATTCAAAGAGTAGATTGTCAAAGGCCAGCGTCGGGAGAACAGGCTTTGAGAGTTTCTGTGAAAAAGCAGGTAGTCATTCCGAGTCGGGCAAAAAAAGCCCCGCCGAAGACCAATCCGGCGGGGCTAGACCGTTTCTATAGACTGCAAAGAAGAGTAGAAAGGGTCTGGGGCCCACAGAGTGTGCGGGCCACCACAGACATGAAACGACGGATCAATGCCGATTCGTACAAGAAATTTCATTCCTATACCGACAAATTTTTTGCGGCCTATTTTTCAGCGAAAAATGCACGCTGCTTCTGAGATATCGGCATCTCAAGAAACTCCATAACGCTTAACATATCTTCCCACACTTTTCGTTTCTCAGTCACCGCCGAATCATTGTGCAGAAGGTAGGACGGATGGTAGGTCACCCTCAACGGAATGCCTTCGAACTCATGCCATTGTTCCCGCATGCGGCCGACGGGTTGATTTTCATAATTTAGGAGCCCCTCTGCCGCCGTTCCCCCAAGGGCTACAATACATTTTGGGCCTACGATCTTGATTTCAGCCCGTATGAATGGAAGGCAGGCCTGCATCTCCAAGGGAGTTGGTTTTCGGTTGTTGGTGGTCTGGTTTTTGAGCGCAGGACGAAACTTACAGATGTTGGAAATGTAGACGCTCTCGCGAGAAAATCCCATCGCCTTCAGGATCTGGTCCAGTTTTTGCCCAGCCTTTCCAACGAATGGTTGGCCTCGACGCTCTTCCTCGTAGCCGGGGGCTTCGCCAACCAGCATCAGGTCGGCTTCAGGGTTGCCCGCAGCGAAGACCATGGTGTCGCGCAGCGATGCCAGGGAGAGGGCGGGGTCCCAGATTTCTGCCTGCTTCCGGAGGGAACTAAGTTTCTCGCTGGCGTTTCCACCTTCTATTTTCAGCTGAGGGAGGGGAACTTCCTTCTGTGTGCTTTTACTAGATTGAAGGCTCGCCGCGCTGGGGACTGGGGTGGGCCGGATTTCGCGAGGAGTGGTTTTAACCGTGCGCTTTCCTTCGCGAATCCTTTCGCGAAGGATCTCTTTGGCCTCTTCGTCGAGGCGAATGTAATGTTCGCCACTGCGTACGAGTTGCTGAAGATACTCGATGAGCGAGTCAACTGGGGCCACCGTTCCAAGGAAGCAGGAAGAGCGATGGGGACCAAGCTCCAACTCGTGGGTCCTGGTGTCGCTCCGGACCATTCTGCGTTCGGGTGTTGCTGGAGGCTCATCCCCTGCGCGAACAGTTTTGTGAATAAAGTATTGTCGGGGAGGTCCCGTTAGACTAAAAAATGCGGCCGAGCACTTACTTGGTCTTATTGACAATCAAGCCCCCCTGCCTGTCTTCATGAAAGCCCTGCTCCTCAACGTGGCATTGACCATTCTTGCCGTTGGCATCTTGCCAAGCTGCAGTTTTTTCCAGCCAGCGAGCCCCCAGCCCGGCGCGACTTCATTGGGCACTGAGAAAAAGGTGAAGCCCTCTCAAGCGGCATGGCTGGGCTCTCTCTGGTCCTCGGCGGAGAACCGACGTCAGGCAGGCGGATTTCTGCCGGCCCAGGTTGGTCTGGCAGTTAAGGCCTCGGCCTCGACCCTGCCTGTCGACAAGTATGGCCGCCCCACCTATCGCAGCGAATCCGTGCGACATCGTTACGTGCGCACAACCTCCTACTCCCACCAGGAGAACGAGTTGGGCGCAGAAGGCCGCCTTAACGCGATGGGGACAATTCTCAAGTATGACCGCGTCAGGAGCGCGGCAGCTGATTGGTCCCGATATCCCGTGGGAACTGCATTCAGGATCAAGGGACTCCCGCATGTTTATGTCGTCGATGACTATGGGCGTTCGTTAGCTGGCACCAACACAATAGATATCTACCATCCCACGTTGAAGCTGATGAAAAAGTGGGCCACCCGGGACGCCGAGATCAATGTCATCCGATGGGGCTCTTGGGAGCAATCGGCGAATCTTCTTCGCGGCCGGACCAAATATGCGCATTGCGCGCTGATGTATTATGCAACCCTTGCCAAGATTCGCCGGCAACGGGTCGTCCAGCGCGCCGAGAGGGAAGCGGTCAATCCCTCGCTTTGAGGCAGACTCTCTCTCGATGGCATGACGAGAGCGGAGAGAGCAGAGTTTATTCATGGGCGTCTGGCCGAGCTCTATCCAGAAACTCCCGTTCCCCTCGACCACAAGGATGCGTTTACTCTGCTAATTGCGGTCCTGCTATCCGCACAGTGCACGGATGCAAGGGTAAACAAGGTTACTCCTGGGCTATTTGCGCTCGCGGACACTCCGCAGCGCATGCAGGAAATCCCAGTCGAGGAGATCAAATCAGCAATCAGTTCATGTGGTCTTGCACCCCGTAAGGCCAAGGCGATCTCGACCCTCTCGAAGATGCTCGTAGAGAATCATGGCGGAGAAGTGCCGGCTTCTCTCGATGCGCTCGAAGAGCTCCCAGGAGTTGGTCATAAAACGGCGTCGGTGGTCATCTCACAGGCTTTTGGTGTTCCAGCGTTCCCGGTGGACACTCATATCCACCGCCTCGCACAACGTTGGGGCTTGGCCAGCGGTAAAAACGTTGCGGACACCGAAAAGGCTCTCAAAAGGCTATTTCCGCGAGAAAGCTGGAACCAGTTGCACCTACAAATCATCTTTTATGGAAGAGAGTTTTGTAGCGCTCGGGGATGTGACGGACGAGTATGCGAAATTTGCAAGACCCTGTTTCCCAAGCGTCGCTCTCCTATCAAAACCAAGAAGGCCTGAAGGCCGACGACCTATCAAGGCTCTAAAATGCCCTGAGTTCACGGCCTTCTGCCGCTTGGTGGGCTCGCTTCTAGGGCCCTTTTGATCAGGGTCTAAACTATATTTAGCGTCTCTGACCGCCAATACTCCCCCCTATGGGGCAGCAGATTTCTAAAAACCAGCCTTTACTCGACCGCATCTACTTGGAGAATCTCACGCCGCGCTACCTTGCATCACAGGTCGGCGCCAAGAACCCGGAATCAACCATGATCTATAAAACCAAGAAAGGTCTCTTCAGCGCTTTTTCACTAGTGCTCACTACTCTCCTTGTCTCGGCTCCCGGCCTCATGGCGCAGGGTGAAGCGCCGACGGGTGATAAGAATGCTCTCCAGAAGTGGGTTCTGGATGGAGGCTGGCCGATGGGCCTTATTGCTCTCGCGATCATCGCTCTTCTGGCCCTCAGTGTTTTCAACTTTATCAATCTCACCAAACCGAAGTTTTGCCCCGATGATCTCAAGGCTGCCCTCCTAGATCATATGATGAACTGCCGGGTTCGCTCCGCGATTGAACTCGCGGCCTCTCATCCGAGCTACCTTGGTCGTATGCTGGCGTATTCCTTGCCCAACATTGATGCGACCAAGCCTGAGGACCTTGGAAGGGATGGAGTAGAAGATGCGGTTGCAGACTTCACCATTAACGAAAGCCGGAAGAACATGGTCTGGATTAACTACATCGCGCTTATTGCTCAGGCAGCTCCCATGCTTGGTCTGTTCGGAACAGTCTATGGAATGGTTAACGCTTTCGGTGTTCTCAGTTCGACTGGTGCCGCCGAGCCCGCTCAGCTTGCGGGAGATATCCAGATCGCACTCCTTACGACCTTCTGGGGACTGTTGACCGCTATCCCCTCCCTGATTTCTTACTTCTACTTCAAGAATAAGCTGAACAACTTGGTCGCAGATGCTCACCACACTTCCGAAGAGTTGATCAATGCCTCTATTCAGACCGTTAATCAGGACGCTTATCTGGCCAAGATCCCAGAAGGAATCGCAGTCTAAGTAAGGACGGAGCCGCTCCCGTTTTCGGCCTTCCAATCAGTACGACCTATGGCTTCCAATAAACTGCGCGCTACCCAGCAAGAGCAGGAGGACGATACCCAGGTCGACATGTCGCCAATGATCGACATGGTCTTCCTGTTGCTGATTTTCTTTATCGTCAACGCCACCCTTATCATCGTGGAGATGGATAAGCGCGTGCAGGTGCCGATTGCCCGCTATTCGGAGAAGCAAAACGATAAGATGGGCCGCATTGTGGTCAACGTTTACAGCGATGAATTTGCAGGGGAGGGCCGTTTTCGTATGGCAGATGGCAAGGAAGTCTTTGCCGACGACGAGGATCTGGTCGACTTCATCAAGAAAGAGAAGGAGAGCTGGGACCTTAAGGGGCAGAAGTCGAGGCTCCACCTCCGCGCTGATGGAAAAGTGCACTTCACATATGTCCGTCGGGTAATTCGCGCAGCGGCGGCAGCAGGAGTCAACGAGGTCATCTTTGTGAGCCTCTGGTCCCGTAGTAGCTAGCATATAACCAAGGAGAACTGATCCCATGGCCAGACATCGTAGAGCTACCGCCCTTGACGAAGATAAGCCCGAGCTTAGCATCTCGCCGCTCATTGATATTTGTTTCCTTCTCCTGATTTACTTTCTGGTCACTACCACCATTAAGCAGAAGGAGAGGGACAATAGCATGGCACTCCCCTCTGCAGCGCCCTCCGAGGCTCAGCCGGATATCCAGCCCTTTTTCATCAAGGTCAGTAACGACGGACACATATATGCCAACGTCGGGGCTGCTCAGGAGCTTCTCGACACGGAAGCCCAAGGCACGGAACGAACCCTCCCGGTGCTCGACCAGAGGCTGGAAATTTACGCCGCTGCGGCAAAAGCAGGGAACAATAAGCCGCTTGTCCAGATTTACGTTGAGGGAGAGGCAGAGCAACAAGTGGTCTCGGATGTTCTCAACCATCTTGCTAAACACGATATTAGCACGGTCACCTTTACAGACTTGGTGGCTCAGGATGAGCAGCTCAAATAGGGTATTCCTGCTGTCATTCCGCGACCTCTAGTAGCGATTTTGTGCTGGAGGCCCCTATGAGGATCTAAGAAAATCCTCGCTTGAACGTTGGTATTCTTGCCGGGCGGCCCGGTTTCTGAGAAAAAATCTCCTCAAACTACAAACTCCATTCGACATGATTCAATTCACCAAGAACCGGATCCTGTGTGGCCTTTTGGCCCTCTGCGCTTCCATATGCCTTCCTGAGAAATCACTCGCACAGGGTGGAGTGGAAACTGCATGGGCAAATTCGCTCACTGCCATGAAGGCCAAGGAATGGGCAAAAGCGCACGCCATTCTTGCCAAGGCAGTGGCCCAGTATGATGGAAGGGCTAAGACTCTGTTTGGACCGCGGTTTGGCTGGTTCTGGTATCACAAGGGATATTGCGAGCTCAAGCTAAGGCAGTGGGAAGAGGCAATGGCGTCG
The DNA here is from genome assembly GCA_029242545.1 of Roseibacillus sp. Lineage (GTDB taxonomy): Bacteria > Verrucomicrobiota > Verrucomicrobiia > Verrucomicrobiales > Akkermansiaceae > Roseibacillus_B. The sequence continues at coordinate 39,291 of JAQWTV010000028.1, read as the reverse complement.
TTCAAGGCCTGCTATACGAAGTATCCCAACAAGAATGCGGGGGGAGCAGGGTTGGATGCCGCGACTCAGGGAAGCTTCAACTTCTACCACAAGAAGGCGCTGCTCAAATGGGGAGATGCGGCTATCGGGGCTCAGGATTGGGAAGTGGCCATCAAGATGTACAAAAAATTTCTGCAGGAGCGCGACCCTAAGAAGGACGCCTACCAGCGGGGAGCGTTCTACGTCAACATGTCGAAGGCCCACTTCAAGCTCTTCCAAGTTCCTGGGGGCATAGAAAATCTCGAGATCGCGATTGATAATAAGGAGACCTTCCCGACACCGGATGAGGGCATCATGGTGGGGTTTCAGGACCTCGTCGAAGCCGTGATCGAAAAGCAGAATGAGCAGGCCCTCGTGGACTTCCTTGGGAAACATCGATCGGATATCCGCCTCGAGCCATTTAAGATGCATCGGTTCGCGCCAGTATTGATGAAGCTTGCAGCCGACGCCCTTGCTGCTGAGATGGAGAGGTCAGCTTTTGAACTATATGCTCTGGTGCCGAGCACAAAGGCCTCAATTGATGATATCAAGGCGCGCCTCGCGCAGGTTGGAACCTTCGAAAATCCATTTCAGGATCCCCCTCGCAGCAACCGGCAAATCGAGAAGCAAGTGCTGGAGGCGGACCTTGAAGAGCTCAAGAAGCAGTGGGCTTCGGGGAATCCTTACGAGGTGATTGCGACTGCAGCCACTGCCTATATCCATGAGCAGTACGGCAATGTGCGCGGAGCTTTTGCTGCCTACGAGCAGCTTGAGCTTTTCCACAACAAGGCCAAGAAGCGGGAGGATTACCTCTACAATCTTGTCAGGACCTCCGCGATCATCGGGGAAGTGCTAGTGACAGAGAAGTATGGCAGTCAGTTCCTGAAGATCTTCCCGGATAGTAAGCATGTGGAATCTGTCCGCAGCATGATGTTGACCAGTCTCTTTATGGAGGGGGAATATGAGAAGTGCATTGAAGTCGCAACCGTGATGCTGCCCAAGCTGGCCTCTCCTTCCAAGCAGCATGACATCTGCCTCCATGTTCTGGGGGGCAGCTACTATTACACGGCTCAGTATGATCTTGCGCGCAAGTTTCTCGATGAACACGTAGAGATGTATGAGAAGAGCCAGTTCCGGATGGCGGCGCTCTACTTCCAGGGCTCAAATCTCTCCCGCCTGCAATACTGGGGAAAAGCGGCCGAGCTTCTCGATGTATTCCTGTCCAAATATCCCGACCCAGGAAAAAACATCTACCTTCCATTTGCCCTCTATGACCGTGCGAACTGTCATTTCGCGGAAGATGAGCTGGATCCCGCATTGGTGAAGTTGAACCGGCTGGAAAGTGAGTTTCCGAACAGCGACATCATGGACATGGCGTTCAACCTCAAGGGGAATGTTCTTCAGACTCAGGAAGAGTGGGACCCTGCGGAAACGTATTACAAGAAGGCAATGGAACTCGCGAAGCGGCGTGAAAATAACATCGTTGTAGGCGAATCGCTCTTTTACCTGGTAGGGCTTCTTGGGTCGGAAAAACGAGGGAAAAAAGAGAACCCTCGGGTTAAGGATGCGGTCCCATACTATGACGAGTTCTGGAAGGATCATGGCTCTGCTTCTCCCTACAAGGCCCAGACAGCGGTAGCCGGCGTTCACCCCCTGACCGTTGTTGGCCGGGAGGAAGAGGCCTTGGAGCGATTACAGGGAGTCATCGCAGAACTGGCCTCTGTCGCTGGAGCATTTGGACTGGAGGAGGCTATCAACTCGTATACCCGGGCGTATCTGGACAGTCATAGTGAGGATGAGCTCAAGGAGCATTACTACAACTTTCCAGGAATCGATTCAGGGAACAAGGAAGCTCAGGCGCTGCTTCGAATTGCCCTCATTACGGTCTTTGAGGAAAAGGGGAAAAAGGCAGACAAAGAAGAAAACGCGGATGATAAACGCCTGGCTGATGCCATGGTGGGCGTTCTCTTTCGGGACTTGAAAGGTGAGTTCCAGCCAGCCCAGCTCACGAACTATGTGTTGGTGCGTCTTGGAGATTACCTCCGCGAGATGACCAGCACTCCCAGGGCGGCGCTCTCTTACTATAACGAGGTGGTCAGGCGGGAGGATCAGTCCTACCGGTTCAATGCGAACTTCGGATTGGCCGATATCCTTGGCGAATCACAAAGCCCGGCCGAGAAGCAGAAGGCAATCGACAGCCTTGAGCACATTTTCAAAAACGCTCCTCAGAAGAAACAGAAGGAAAGGGCTCTGTATCGGATCGTCGGTATCCTTTCAGCCAAAAAGGACTGGGATCTTGTTACAACCCGGGCCAAGGAGTATCTGACCACGGAAGGATTCCGACGTTACGCCGCGGAGGTTTCTTTCTTCCTGTCGGAATCCTACGACAAGCGGGTGATGCGGGAGGACGCCATTGTTTCCTATAACAACACGTGGGCCAGCTACACTGGGCTCATCCGGATCTCTGCTCCTTCCATGAAGAGGGTGATGGAGCTAGTATGGGCGCGAGACAACGGGGACGATCATCAACAAGCTTACCAGATCGGATACAAGTTCTGCAAATCTACGGAGCATCTTCTTGAGCAGATGAAAGACGAAGAGCGAGAACTTTGGGATTCTGTGCGTGAACTCGTCGAGCGCTATGAAGGGCACAGCTCGGTAACCAAGATCGTTGAGGAGAAGACGAAGTAGCCAGATAATTCTCTGAACCCTAACAGTATCAAGATATGACCAAGTTAGTTTTAAGCTTCATGCTCCTCTCCGCTGCCGTGGCGAAGGTTGTCGCAGCAGATGCGATGGGAGTCATCATATACACCGAGCCGGTCAGCAAGCAGGAGGACGTTCTCAAGGTCTGGATGACTGCGGCGAGCACCACTCAGATCGAATACAAGACGACCCCGCAGAGCCTGAACAGGAACCGGATTAAGCGGTCAGTAGTGAAGTCTGTTTATTTCTTTGAGCCTCCTGTTTTTAAGGAAGCGATGGATCTCTACGAGAGTCGTGACTACGCAGGGGCGCGGGAGAAGTTCGCTGAATGCAAAAAGGCCTTTGATACACTCGATGAGATCAAGGGGAATTACAGTGTGCTGGCGGGATTCTATGAGCTGGAGACCTGTCGCAAGCTGGAGGATCTGGAGGGTCTTAAAAAACTGCTGGATGTCTACCAGGCAGATACCCTTGAGCGTGAGCATCAGCTAAATCAGCTGGAAGTTTATGCTGTCTGGGACGCAGTGCGGACGAAAAGCTGGCCCCGCCTTGACGCCCTAGCAAGAGAGGTTCTTGCAGAGAAGAAGTGGATCGGGGAGCACTTGGCGCAGTTGAAGTATTGTCATGGACTGGCCTTGGAAGGGCTGGGACGGGATACCGACGCGCTGATCGCCTTTAACGGCGCCTTTACCGCGGACTATACTGCCTCAGAGGAGCTGACGCAAAAGGCTGCACTCGCATGTCTGAGAGTCATTAAAGGGAATGATGAAGTCCGTCTCGCGATCCAACTGTGGGGGACCGAGGATGAAGACCCCAATTCTTCGGGATACTTTCTCCTTCAGGAAGGTGTGGCGCTCTGTGCTCTCTGGAAGAAGTCCCTCGGCGGCGGGAAACCTCTTCCGGCGGAATTCTCTTCGCTCCTCCGATACAATGAGGACAACAAGCCGAAGCCAGAGGTTAAGGCCGCTGAAAAGGAAGACGAGGACGGGTCCTAGAGGTCCAAGATCACCGGGAAAATCCTGGGAGCAGCGGCCCTCCGAATTCCGGATATTCGCATCCGGTTGGTTGAATTCAGCTTGGCTTAGCATTGCGACCTTCTTCGATCAGATGCCAGAACTGCTTGGATTGGGCGAGTTCCTCGTCCTCTGCACCAAAAGGTAGCTTCGATCGGAAGAGGAAGTCCTGAAACGTATTCTTGTGAAGGACCCGGTGAACTTTGACGTGATCGTCGAGCACTTCGAAATAGAACCTCCATTCTTTCGCGCGAAAGCGGAAAAGAACCTTGTTGTCTCTCTCGATCCGGCCGAAACGATCATCCTCCAGATGCTCAAGGTCCTCCTCCTTGACCTTGAATTCGTCAAGTAGCTCGAGCTGTTCGAGCGTGCCGAGTTGGGAGATCTCAGCAGCACTAATCACATTGAAGACTATTTGAAGCACGGCTTACCCTACACTCCGGGAGGGGAGAGGGAACGGAAAATAGCAAGTGGGTCCGCGCTTTGGAATGCCTTTGTTCTCAGTGGGCATGCCCATCATGAGAATGGGGGAGGTTCAGAGCATGAGCGGCCTCGTGTTCCACCTGGTGGTAGACTTCTCGGATAGGAGTTCCGCTTTCGGCGGCCGCTTCTCGGCAGTCTTCATATTCCGGAGTCACGCGGGACTGCCCGCCCGGCAGCTCCGCGATCTTAACTCGAATCTTACCAAATTTGGTGGCAACGACTTCATTGCGACGGGGCAGTGAATTCCGCTGCACTTCCTGACGGCGCACTCCGAGGGTGGAGCTCTCATGGAAGAGCAGGTGCTCAAGGGATTCGGCCTGCTGTGGCTTGGCCAGGACCTGAAGAAGTATTCCAGGCCGCCCTTTCTTCATCTGGGCAGGAATCACCGAGACATCAAGAGCTCCTGCTCCCATCAAGTGCTGAGAGAGATGGCCCACCAGCTCTGGAGATTCGTCATCAAGATTCGTTTCGAGCTGTACTAGGGTTTCGGTCAGGATGCGGGAACTCCCCGTCGCGTCGCCCAAAATAAGGCGCAGGACGTTCGGGATCTCCAGATCGTTGGTTCCAGCCCCGTATCCAATTGAGTTCAGGGCCATAGGGGGAATGGGTCCGAATCCATCTGCTACCTCGGAGAGGACTGCTGCACCGGTCGGAGTTACCAGCTCGGCGTCGATGGCGGTGCCTGCGACAGGGCAACCTTTCATGAGTGCGATGGCGGCAGGGGCAGGGAGGGGAATTTGTCCATGCGCGCCGGTCACAAATCCTCGGCCGAGAGGAAACGGAGAGACGTGAACCTGCTCGATACCCATGGCTTCAAGCCCGGCGAGGGTTCCACAAACGTCGACAATAGCATCGACCCCACCCACCTCGTGAAGGTGGACCTTGTCGACCGTGGAGTCGTGAATCGCAGCCTCTGCCTCGCAGATCCGAGTAAAGATCCGGGTCGCGGTCTCCTTGACCTGCCCGGAGAGGGAACTGTCATTAACCACTTGCAGAATATCGGCAAGGTGACGCTCCGGGGCGTCGTCGTGCACATGGACGTCCACCTTGACCGCGCTGAAGGCATTTTTAGAGACCCGATTGATGTGCAGGTGGAAGTCTTTCAGGTTAAGCTTGGAGAGCTCGGCTTCCAGTTGGTCAGCGGGCAGACCCGCATCCACCAGAGCTCCAAGCATCATGTCTCCGCTTGCTCCCGCGATACAGTCAAAGTAAGCCGTGCGCATGGGGGGATTGGAAAGGGTATTAGCCCCAAAGGAAAGCCTCAACAGGCGTCTTCCTTCCTGGAGCGAATGATGGAACTGGCGACCATCGCCGCGCCAAATCCGTTATCAATGTTGACTACGGAGACACCAGAAGCACACGACGAAAGCATTGCGTGCAGGGCGGCCTCGCCACCTCTTGAGATCCCGTATCCCACACTGGTAGGAACTCCCACGACGGGGCAGGCGACCAATCCTCCAATCACGCTGGTGAGGGCTCCCTCCATCCCCGCAACGCTAACCACCACTCCTGCTGCTCGAAGAGTTCCTAACTTATCCAGAAGCCGGTGCAACCCGGCGACTCCTACGTCCGTGACGCGTTCTACCCGGTGACCGAGAAACTCAAGGGTCTGCGAGGCCTCCTCTGCTACAGGCAAATCCGAGGTCCCCGCACAGGCGACCACTGCGTAGGGATGGGCTCTTGGTTCCGGGCGCTGTCCCAGGATAAGAAGTCGCGAAAGCCTGTCGTAGCGCGCCTCTGGCAGCAGCTCTTCCACTATGCGGGCCTTGCGGCGGGAGACCCTTGTAGCGAGAGCCCGATGGTGACTCTGGTAAATCCGACCAAGGATCTCAACCAGTTGTTCCCCACTCTTTCCTGCTCCAAAGACGACTTCGGGCGCACCCTGCCGCAGCTCCCGGTGGGTGTCGACGATAGTGTGCTCCAAGTCTTGAAAGGGTAGTTCGCGCAGCTCCTCCAGGGCTTCAGCGGCAGTCACTTCTCCCCCGGCGACCTGGTTGAGTAGTCGTTCTATGCGTTCGGGGTTCATTTTCTCCTGAGGACATCATTCATACTCCCTGATCGGAATCCCGCTAGATCCAGAGTGGCATAGGGGAACCCTGCATCCTTCATCGCCTTTGTAATTTGATCGCTTTGTTCCACCGCGCTTGAGAGCTCGTCCTGACTGACCTCGATACGGGCGATCTGGTCGTGATGCCGGACTCGAAGCTCGCGAAATCCCAGCTTTCGGAGCGCGGCTTCAGCCTTTTCAACCTGAGCGAGCTTCTCCGGGGTCACCTCCGAGCCATAGGGAACTCTGGAGGAAAGGCAGGCATTGGCAGGGCGGTTCCAGTTGGAAAGGCCGAGCTGTTTTGCCCATTCGCGGATCTCTTCCTTCCCTATCCCGGCTTCTTGAAGCGGGCTGCGAACCCCGTGCTCTCTTGCGGCCCGGAGACCCGGGCGATGGTCTCCAAGATCATCAGCGTTGGTACCATCAAGGATCCAGGTGAAGCCTTCAGCCTTCGCGTAGTCGATCAGGCACTGATAGACATTGGTTTTGCAAAAATAGCAGCGCTGCGAGTCGTTGCGCTGGTAGCGGGGGTCTTCTGTTTCGCGGCTTTGGACCACCTCGTGGGCGACCCCAATCTCGGAGGCAATACCCCGGGCGGCCTCTAAATCACTCTGAGCAAGGCTTGGGGAGACCGCAGTGATCGCTACCGCATTGGCTCCGAGTTGCTCGTGGGCGACTCGTAGAACCAGAGTGCTGTCGATCCCGCCAGAGAAGGCGACGAGGACGCGCTCGAAATCCTGGACGATTTTTGAGGCCAGAAGTCGGGGAGAATCTTTCATGCAGGGACCTTGAGGTCTGCCCTTACGCAAAGGTATGCAGAGCCATTCGGCAAGACGGCAGGCAACCAAAGAGGCGTTTTTCTATTCCAGCGGCTGAAATATGAGGAGATGAATGGAGGCGCCACGATACGGGGAAACCCTTTTCACTCGACAGGACCAACGCCTCATGCAAATCCTGCCAGCCGTGAACATTTGGACACTAGCACCTCTTCTTCTTGTGCCGCAGCTTGGACGTTAGTCCCCGGCTGTCTGTATTGGTCCAGCAAATGCCTCCTGCATGTCGGGACGAACTGCGTCCGATACGTTTGCCAAGACTGTGCCAAAAGGTAACTATTCGCCAATCCAATCTGATCATGAACAAACAAAAGATCCGTAAATACCAGCCCTTTCCTGAAGTTGGGCTAGCGGACCGCCAATGGCCCGACCGGACAATTACCGCGGCACCAGTATGGTGTTCCGTAGACCTCAGGGATGGGAACCAGTCCCTCCCGGTGCCAATGAGCGTGGAGGAAAAGCTGGAGATGTTTGAGCTGCTGGTAGAAGTCGGATTCACCCAGATAGAAGTAGGGTTTCCTTCAGCCTCCGAAACTGAATTCAATTTCCTTCGGCGCCTCGTCGATGACGGCCTGATTCCGGACGGGGTCAAGGTGCAGGTTCTTGTGCAGGCTCGGGAGCATCTGATTAGGCGGACATTTGAGGCTATTGATGGAGTAAAGAATACAATCGTCCACATGTACAACTCGACGTCTCCGCTGCAAAGACGGGTGACATTCGGGGATGCTAGCAGGCAGGATATCAGGCAAATGGCTGTTGACGGAGCGACGATGGTCAGGGAATTGATTCCAAGCGTGCCGGGCACCGATGTAGACCTCGAGTATTCCCCGGAATCGTTTTCAGACACGGAGCTGGATTTCGCTCTGGAGGTTTGTGAGGCCGTGATGGAGGTATGGCGACCAACGCCTGATAAACCGGTTATTCTCAATCTCCCTGCTACTGTCGAGTGGACGACTCCAAATGTTCACGCTGATCAGATAGAGTGGTTCTGTCGTAACGTGAAGGAGAGAGAGTGTGTCCAGGTTTCCCTTCATACTCACAACGATAGAGGTACTGGAATCGCGGCTACTGAGCTTGGCCTTCTGGCTGGGGCCGACCGGGTGGAGGGCACGCTGTTCGGTAACGGGGAACGCACCGGAAACCTAGACATCGTGGTTGCGGCGCTGAACATGAACAGTCATGGAATCGAAACCGGCCTCGATTTTACGGATCTGCCCCGAATCAGGGAAGTCTACGAGCGTACCACGCGAATGGAGGTCCCTGATCGCCAGCCCTATGCGGGAGAACTAGTCTTTACTGCGTTCTCCGGTAGTCACCAGGACGCCATCAAGAAGGGATTGGACAGGCGCCATAGTGATGTTGCGGGAGCGAAAGAGGAATCAATCAAATGGGGGGTCCCCTATCTTACGATTGATCCTGAGGATATCGGCCGGAGCTATGAGGCAATTATTCGAATCAATTCTCAGTCGGGGAAGGGAGGGGTGGCCTATATTCTCGACCGTGAATACGGATTCGATCTCCCCAAGACCATGCACCCGCAAGTCGGCAAGCAGGTTTATGATCTTGCCGACGAGCTTGGTAGAGAACTGAATCCTGCAGAGGTGAAGGATGCGTTTTTCCAGTATTTTGCCAACGTGGTGAAGCCCCTTCAGGTCATCAGCTACGAGCTTGAGCAGGAAACCGGTCAGCGAGGGACAGTCCGGTGTTGTGCTGAGGTTCTACTGGAGGAGGAACGGCGTGTCATTGCGGGGCTTGGGAACGGGCCTATTAATGCGCTTGTCCATGCCCTTGAAGAAGACGGGAAGAAAGACTTCGTCCTCACGGATTACCGGTCTCACTCTCTCCGGGACGGATCCAGCTCTGACGCTGCTGCGTATGTGCAATTGAAGCACGATGACGGGCGTCTGGTCTGGGGCGCGGGGATTGATCCCTCGATCGAGATGGCAGGGCTTCAGGCTCTGGTCAGCGCCTGGAATCTTCTCCGCTAAGGGCGCAGGGAGACCGGTTACCAGATTCCGAGCTCCTGCAGCTGCTTCTTTGCTGTTCCAGCCCAGTCCCTGTTCGCGGCTGGAGAGGCAGGGCTTGGGTGCAGAATTCTCCCCACTTCAGGCTCCGGGTTCATCTTCTCTGCGATCCCAGCCAGTTGTTTCTGAGCGTAGGCACCAACTCCGACAAGGTATTCGGGCTCGAGCAGGGCGATAATAGTTTCGAGATGGCTCAGGCAGGCTTTGTCGACGGGGTTCATTGCCTCCGCGGGGATTTTGTCAGGGGTTAGATTAGCCCCTGTATCCTTCATCCAGACCAGTGGGCAGTAATTGGCTACGAAGTAGTTTTCAAAGAATTCGCAGGGCTTCGGGAAGCGCTCTGCGAAAAGCCCCCACAGACGCCTTCCGCTAACCTCCGACCGCTCACACCCAAATCCGGTTATTGGGCGTTTAGGGTGTTCAGGTTCGGGCTTCCCCACATGTCCTGAGATACCCATCCAGTCGCGGACCGCGGCGATCTCGCCAAAGGGAACACCTGTTTGTGCCATGCCAAATGGCCCCGGGTTCATTCCGAGAAGAAGAACGCGCTTGTGGCCCTGGCCGAAGCGCTCGAGATAGTCGCAATGGCGTTCCCAGGCATATTCCAGCGGGTTGTAGGTGTGGGCAACGGGTTCCGGAAAAGTAAGGGGTCGCAGCGCCCTGCGGAGCTGGTCAGCAGCTTGGATGAGCGGTGACACAAAGGTGAGATTGGGGAGTCCCCAGAAGAAGTCGAGAGCAGATCCGGTGCTCAACAGTGTGTATTTGATGGGCACATGTCGGAGCAAAGCAAGGGAGGCTCCTTGCGATAAGGTGCTTACGCATGATAGCATCCTCTCGCCAGCTACAACCATAAGCGCAGGGCAGGCCGCTAGAGCATGACGAGGATGCTTTCTAATAAAGCCTGCCCCGTTACATATCAGTCACCTTTGGAACCAAAGACCTCGAGACCCACCCCTTTCCCTCACAATGCACATCCACGAGAGCCCCTTCTTTTCGATAAAATTGACCCTCTTACTCGCCCTGATTCTGGGCTGCTCCAGGGTCGACGCTGAGCAGCAATTGAAAATGCCAAACATATTTGGAGACAAGATGGTTCTGCAAAGAGATAAGCCCATACGTATCTGGGGTTGGGCCGGCGCAGAAAATCCCGTCACGGTCTTCTTTGCTGGTAAAAGCGAGACTGTTATTCCGGATAGCAAAGGGAGGTGGGAGGTCGCGTTAGCTGCTATGTCGGCCCAGTCTTCCGGCCAGGCTCTCACGGTGAGGAGCAATGACGAGGCCCTCGTTTTCAAGGATGTCCTTGTTGGCGACGTTTGGCTCTGTGGTGGGCAGAGCAATATGGAGTGGCGGTTGCGGAGCTCTCGTGATGCCGATTTGGAGATACCCTCCTCGAACTATCCGGCTCTCCGCTTCCTCCAAATTCGGCCCGCGGGCTCGCCGGGACCGCGTGAGAATTTCCCAAGGGAGAAAGGAGAAGGGGCATGGATATCGTGTAGTCCAGAGACCTCGGGAGAGTGCTCCGCGGTAGCCTATTTCTTTGGGCAGCGTTTGCATCGTCGCCTCGACGTGCCGATCGGGCTTATTAACGCGGCCTGGGGCGGAACGATGGCGCAGCACTGGGTGAGCCGGGAGACGCTAGAGACCCTGCCGGCTGCGGAATCCTATCTGGAGGCCTATGACGAGAAGTGCAGGGAATGGATCGCTGGAGGAGGAGAGCAGGGAGCATCCAAACGCTTCGAGCTCGCGCAAAAGCAATGGGAAGCTGTGGCTCAGGAGGCACGGGGCCGGGGCGAGAAGGATCCCCCGGGCCGGCCGAATCCCAGAAATTACGAGGATCCGGCGGCGGGCCGGATCCCAGCGGGACCACTCAATGCGATGATTATGCCTATGGCAGGCCTGAGCCTGCGAGGGGTTCTTTTCTATCAGGGCGAGAACAACTCCTTCGGGGACGCTTGGATTCCCTTTCGCGAAACCTTTCCTGCGGTGGTCTCTGACTGGCGGAAGCTGTTTCGAAATGAGAAACTCCCTTTCGGCATGATCCAGATTGCCGGGTGGAGCACTCGACGCTCGATGACCTATGATATGAATCATCATACGAACATCGTCAGGGAAGTGCAGTTCAATACATGGCGCGCTACTCCGAACACAGGATTGATTGTCAGTTTCGATGCAAACAGTAACAGTAGTATTCACCCAGGCCGAAAGTATCCAGTTGGCGACCGGGCGGCTCGCTGGGCTCTCTCAGAGGTCCATGGAGTAATGGATAGTTCCCGGGGGAAACCGCTGCAGTGGCATGGCCCGATCTACGACTCGATGGAAAAGGGCAAGGGCAGGATCCGGGTTATCTTTGAAGAGGGAAGTGATCAGGGCCTCAGGCTTGAGCGCACTGATGCCAGGGGCTTCTACATTGCAGGACCTGACAGGGTTTTCCACCATGCGGAGGCTCGGGTGATTGGTGGCCAGAAAGCCCGCGCGATGGTAGAAATCTGGTCTGAGAATGTTCCCGACCCAGTTGCTGTACGATATGCGTGGTCGAATCTGCCGCTGGGGTCCCTGATGAATGGAAAAGAGCTCCCGGCCTACCCTTTCCGTACGGATAAGTGGCCTTTGAAACCTCATTATGGGGAGGCCCTTTATGAGGTGTCTCCGTAAGGCTAAAGTTGAGGGCAGGGAAGGACGTATGATTTTCAAGGCACTTTCCAAGAGATTGATTCCTAGGGAGAAAGGAATGAAATTGGCATTTATGTTACTCACGGTGCTCTGCCCCTGGACGTTCGCAGAGGATGCGCCAGTGGTGGAAACGATCCTAGCCTATCAGCGCAATTCTGGGGGTTGGCCCAAGAACTATGATCGGAAGAGAATTCTGCCTGCGCGCGAGCATCAGCAGCTCCAGGAACAACGCTCGCAAGGCGACACGACGATTGATAATGGGGCAACCTATACCGAAATCCGCTTACTTGCTGCAGCCTTGAAGGTCTCAGCAGAGCCGAAGCTCAAACTGGCTGCATTAAGGGGTATTGACTATCTGCTGGAGGGGCAGCTGGACAACGGAGGGTGGCCCCAGAAGTTTCCCGGAGGTCAGGGGTATACCCTTGAGGTGACCTTCAATGACAACGCGATGATCGGGGTGATGAACCTGCTCAAGGATATAGCTGATGAGGCACCGGCTTTCCGCTTTGTTCCCCCTTCCGTCCGCGGACGCTCTGCCAAAGCGGTGGCGCGGGGAATAGCCTGTATCCTGAGGTGCCAGGTAATGGCCGATGGGGTTCCTACCAGTTGGTGTGCCCAGCACGATCGTCGCACTCTCGCTCCTTGCGGTGGGAGGTCCTACGAGCTCCCGTCTCTTAGCGGCATGGAATCAGTTGGGATCGTCCGCTTCCTCATGAGGATTGAGAATCCGGATAAAAATGTGAGACGGGCTATCGAGGGTGCGGTTGCTTGGTTCAAGCGGGCCAAGCTAACAGGGATCCGCGTGGAGCGAAAAACAGATGGGAGTAAGGCGGGGGGCATTGATGTTGTTATGGTGAAGGACCCTCAAGCGCTCCCGCTTTGGGCTCGGTTTTATGATTTGCAGTCTAATAAGCCGATCTTCTCAAGTCGTGACGGTGTTCCGAGAGCGAGCTTGGCGGAGATCTCGCATGAGAGGCGGACCGGATATTCCTGGGTGGGCCCCTATGCACGGGCTCTCCTAGACGAGGCCTTGCCGAGGTGGCGCGTGCAGAACAGGGCGGAGAGCCACCAACCGGATCAATAGAGTGCCGCTTCAGCTGCCCGAGCGTAGAGGTCTACTCGTTTGAGTGAGCCGTTTGCTCCAGTATTGAATATCTGCTTGCCTGAGGGCTTTGATCAAGGAGTGGGTTTTTTCCATTTCGGACCTTCTGGGAGCCGGAAAGAGTTGCCAGCTGCGATTGTTGATCATCTCCCTGCGGATGGCTTCGTAGTTCTCCAGCATGAGCTCCAGGCGCCTGAGATAGAAGCGAACAAGATTTCGGTCCGGATCGGGATCTTCCGAGAGCATCTGCAGGCAGTCGTGGGCGGCCGAGGCCCCGGTAATCATTGCTGGCGCCTCTGTGGGAAAGTTCCAGCAGTAGTGTTGGGTGCGGTTGGCCAAGCGGCTCGCCTCACTCCGACGGTTCCGGATGACCATTCCCTCTCCAGCTTGCCCCTCCACTCTTGCGAGGGCTTCGCTTTTGAAAAGAAAGTAGGCCCCGTAAGCCGAAGGATTCCGGGGATCCATTTCGTAGCCAACGGCAAGCCTCTTCTCCGTCTCGCCCATGATGTAAGCCTTGTGGCGAGGGGATTCGGCGGTCCGATTCGTCCTCGAGTTGTAGGCAGTTCGCATGGCCTCAATCTTATCGAGCATGAGGGGGCGGATACCTGTAAACCCTTTTGTGGCGTCCGCTGGGGGAGGGGCCTGGTCATGATCGCTGCCATCATCTTCAAGCAGGCGGGCAAGATAATCTAGGTCAGCGTCTTCCCCGGCCTTCACTCCCGCTTCACCACCATGATCATGGTCATGGGAGTGGCCGTGAGCATGGTCGTGAGAATGCTCCTCTCCGGGGGGGTGCTCATGTGGTTCTCCCCGGTGCCAGTAGACGTCGACTGGACCGCGCATGGCGAGTGAAAGGGTGCGGCCGAAAGGGCTTTGTTTTAGGTGCAAGGGATTGTGCCCTTTGATGAATTGCCCACCCTGCAAGAGCCTGTTGGTCTGAAGCCCCCATGCTACTAGTCCGGTGGTCAAGAGGGCTATCTGGAGGAAATAGATATTGAAGCAGGCCATTGCTGGTGACTGTGAGGAAGGTCAATTGCCAATCGGGTCGGTGCGGAAGAGCAGCGTTGCAAAAGAGCTTGTCACGACCGTTATGGTGAGAAAGTAGAGGAGAAATCCGGAAAATTCAGGCCAAGGCAGGTGGCCCATCTTGAAGATCAGGCGAGGGGTCAGATCTGCAAGATGATATTGGGGAGAGAGGGCGTAGAGCCATTCGAGGATCTTGTTGTCGTCCCGCAGGCGAATGGTCATCCCGAGATACGTCACCCCGTAGAGCCCATAAAGGCACAGCCCGGTGGGAACGACGTAGCCTATAAGAGCTCCAAACCGGCTTGAGGCCCCGACGCCGAGGAGAGCGAGGGGGCCAATTGCGAGGAGGAGAAGAGTCGCGAATTGCAGATTGGTCCAAACCCACATGGAAGCTTCCTTGGGGTCGGCAGGCATAGCAAAGATCAGACATACTCCCACCGAAATCAGGACCACGGGAAGGAGGGACAGCATGACAGCGCTCCAGAGCGCAAAGATCTGCCGCAGCGAACCAACGCCTTGTGAGCGAAAATAGGACCCCATTCCGCTGTTGGAATTACTCTCTCCGAAACGAGCTGCCTGAGAGAGAGTCCATAGAATTGCAACTATCCAAGTGCAGGTCCACGCGGTCTGAGCCCGGGCGGGCTCCAGGAGCGCGGTATTGGTCTCGTAGGGTGTGAAGAGGGGAAAAATGATGGGCGTAATAATTGATGCGAGTAGCACCACTACCCACATCTTCCGGGCGAGCATGGTGGCGATCGTAAGTCGGAAAAGGGAAGTCATCGGCAACGGGGGTGTGAGAAGTCAGCTGAGACACTTTTTGAAGTCTGCCCATGTGAGGTTGCCATCGCCCCCCCGGAAAATTTGGGCATCACTGATAAGGAGCGCACTTGGCATGGCCATAGAGTCGAAGTCAGGGTGACATGATACAATACGAAGAGTATACTCGCTGGTTGAGAGCCAGTGCTCGGCGATGGTTTCCCGTGCCGGGGTATCAAGGCCTGTGAAAGGCTCGTCGTAGAACACGATATTGGGGCTTTCCTTTAAGACTCGGAATTCCGCAACAATAAGGCCCACCTTCTTCCGGTTTCCGAATGAAAGTTTGCCGACATCCTTGTTGGTATCGAGTTCGAGCTGATCAGCTAGTTGAAGCGCGACTTGGCGGTGTGCCTCAGGGATGAGGGCTTTGAAAATGGCTTTTGATTTCAATTCTCGGTCGAAATAAAACTCATCGCCGATGAATTGGCAGCGGCCATGAGTGGTGTATTGACCGGACCGCTGGTTGAGAAGACCCGCCAACGTTTTCAGAAGGGTGGTCTTACCCCGCCCGTTCCGGGCGAGAAGATAGTGCGTGCCATTCTCTAGCGGAATGTCTTCGGTAACTGTCGCGATTATGGAGCGATACCCGATAGCCAGTCCTTTGGAGAGCTTTACGGAGGCTCGGGAGATATCAGAAGGACTGGGCGTCATGGGAAGTGGAAAGATCGCATTTCTTATCCTGGCTCAATGGATCTGCCTTGCTCACGGTCGGAGGAGGTAGACTATCCATAACACCGCGAGGGGCAATTGCTTAAGATTGACCGCTATTTAAGCAAGGCGGCATAAGCCCTGCAAGAGCAGGAGGAAAAGATTGTCTTGGGGACCCTAATCTGAGGGGTGCGTGTCCGGATTCGCGCTTTATTTGTCTGCGATTTCGGGCTGCTCGTCGTAGTTCATGGTATCTGGCGCAACCGCGCCTCCTGACATGATAAATGCCATCGCTTCGTCGAGGGTCCATTCGGTGGATGTGACTCGCTCCAAGGGAACGATCTCAAGATAGCCTGAGGTGGGATTTGGGGTAGTAGGGACATAGACCGCAGCGAGGTCTCGTCCGGTGTTGGTATCTTTTAGAACGCGAGTCACCAGTCCCACAGTTTTCATTTCGGGTGAGGGAAAGTCGATGAGCACAACTCTCTGTAAGCCTCCACCCGGTTTTTCCTGTAGGACCGTCACTAATTTTTTTACCGCTCCATAAATCACGTTTACGAGAGGAATCTTGGCAAGAACGGCCTCAAAGAAACTAAGAACTCGGCGGCCCACTACGATGGTTGTCAGGCGGCCGATCCCATAGAGGGCCAGCACGACGAGAAGAATGGAAAAGAGGTTTGTGAAGATAGGGCTCTCGATGAGGCCCTGGAGGGAATCGGGCAATTTGCCCGCGATCCATGTGATGGAAGGCTCTCCTGCCTGAGCCAGAAGCTGGAAGAGGAAGCGGAGCACCAGCCACGTGATCCACAGGGGGATAATTGTTAACAGGCCGGCCAGGATATAGCGCCTAAGCTTGGTCATGAGCAAGACGGTGCACCCGTTCAGGGACGGGAGAAATAAAAATCGTCTGGCGAAGTGGTGGAGCAGAGTTGCTGGAAGAGCAGGAGATCTGAGTGGGTAGGTAGTAATGGGGAAACTAAATATGCTCTGCTGGCTTACTTCCTCGCGGAGCCTCAGGTTGCTTTTGCTGGTGTCTCCCGATCTACCACACCAGACTCCCTGACCATGAAATTTTCCACCCTCCTCTGCGCCTTGGCTTTGATCGCAGGGACTAGTCTCTCTTGCTATGGGAACCCTGATGCTGCCGGGAAAAACGACTGGCCTGCTTGGCGGGGCCCCAACCGCAATGGTCATGCGGACCCTTTACAGGAGCTACCTGTCGCCCTTAATCCTGGGAAGCACACCATCTGGGAAGTTCTGGTGCCGGGCCGGGGGCATGGCTCCCCCATCGTCGTGGGGGAGCGCATTTATCTCGTCACTGCGGACGAGGGTAAACAGACCCAGTCTCTTTTGGCGTATGATCGCGGGACTGGCGATCCGGCTTGGACGACTGTGATTCACTCGGGGAATTTTCCGGACCGAATCAACCGTAAAGCGACCCATGCCAATAACTCTCCGGCTCATGATGGCGAAAAGCTGTACGTCACCTTTGTGAATGATGGGGCCGCGTATGCAACCGCTCTTAACCTCAAGGGAGAGAAGGTCTGGACTACCCGTCTTACAGGTTACACGGTTCACCAGGGATACGGAGCATCCCCCATGGTCTACCGCTCTCTCCTGCTGGTGTGTGCGGATAACAAAAAAGCTGGGGCAATCCTCGGACTCGACCGTAGGACCGGAAAGATAGTGTGGAAGGTGGATCGCCCGAAAATTCCGAATTATACGCCTCCCATCGTGCAGGAGATCAATGGCCGGGACCAGCTGGTGATTTCCGG
Organism: Roseibacillus sp.; assembly: GCA_029242545.1. Classification (GTDB taxonomy): domain Bacteria; phylum Verrucomicrobiota; class Verrucomicrobiia; order Verrucomicrobiales; family Akkermansiaceae; genus Roseibacillus_B. Next base: position 22,130 of record JAQWTV010000028.1, on the reverse strand, counting down.
ATGTGAGAAGGTCATCAGTCTTGACCCAATGACGGGGAAGTTGCTCTGGGAAGCCAAGGGCTCAACTCAGGAAACAGTTACCTCACCAGTGACGGACGGGGAGCGCATATTTATCAGTGGGGGATGGCCAAAGAACCATGTTCAAGCGGTGGAGGCTAATGGTTCGGGTAAGGTCGTTTGGCGAAATATCAGCCGGGTCTATGTGCCTTCCATGTTGGTTGCCAAAGGGCACCTCTATGCAGTGATGGATGGGGGCGCGGCGATGTGCTGGGATTGCCGGACCGGTCAACGAAAGTGGAAAGGCGTTTTAGGCGGCACCTTTTCAAGCTCACCAGTTCTCGTAGGAGACGAGATCCACGTGATCAACGAGAACGGAGACTACTTCAAGTTCAATACGGATCCCGGAAAATTTGAGATTTCACACAAGGCTAAGATCGGAGACCAGGTCTTTGCCACTCCCGTCTTTTGCGGGGGCCGTGTATACGTCCGGATCGCAACATTCGAGGGTGACGAGAGGAAAGAAAAGCTTCTCTGTCTCGGAGAACGCCCAAGGAATTGAGCAAGGGCTTACTCGAGGCCGGGAAACAGGGGAGCTTGTGCCGCGGCGTTTTTTCGCTTCTCGAATTCCGAGGCAGTGATGCTGTTTAGAATAAACTTTTCGCCATCTTTTTCCAAAGTGAGGGTTTTGCCGCCCTCCTTCTTTTCCGCGATAGTGGCTGACCCTTCGCCTTCTCCCTCATCATCCGTGATTTGCAGGGTGAGCTTGTTCGCGGCATTATCTACCTTTGTGATGGTGTAGGTCGCTGTCTGCTTTTCCCCCATGGCGTGAATTGTAACTGCTCCTTTCTCAACGCTCACGGCCATATTCTGCATCATGGCCTCAATAAGAGGGTGTGCTGCGGCAGCCGCGGGGTCGTCCCCGAGCACTTTCTGAAGCTCGTTCATCATGGCCTTGGGGTCGGGGGCCCATTTGCCAATGAACTTCTTCTCCACTGCGCCGCCATCCACTGGCTTCACCACCGGTTTTTTGGCTGATGATTCCTCGGCGGGAGCTTTCTTGGCCGGGGTTTTCTTCTCCTCAGCTATGGCGGGAACAAGGCTGCTGACCGCGAGGGCAGTGAAAAGGGCGTGGACAGGTTTCATGGTGAAGAGAGCTTGGACTGGGACCGAGAGGGGGGAAAGTACTATCGGGCTTGAATATTCTGTCCTTGGTAGTGGACCCCGGCAGCAGCGGGGGAGGAATTGCTCTGTTTGGGTGCCGGGCCTTGACGATCTCCTTGGACTGGGTTGTGTTCTCGGCGAGCACGGATCCGATCCTGCTGGCAAAGGAATGAGGAGAGGATTCTACTATTTGGCAGTCTGTTTCTGGCTAGGGTCGCTGGTCGGCGCTTCTGCCGAACAAAAGCCCAGCATAGCGGCCCTGAGACTCAAGCCCGGGGAGAGCATGAAAGTGGACGGGCTCTTGAATGAAGAGGCCTGGCAGCGGGCAGCAAAAGGAGGAGGATTCCGGCAATATGATCCCGGCCGGGGAACGCCTGCTACAGAGCGGACTGAGTTTGCAATCGCCTATGATCGCGACCACCTTTACGTGGCGGTTTGGTGCTATGATTCTGAACCTGGTGGAGTGATGGCCCGCTCCATGGTCAGGGACCGGATGTATACGGGTTCAGATTTCGTCTACCTCTTCTTTGATACCTACCACGATCAACGCAATGGCTACGTCTTTGCGGTGAACCCGACCGGGGCGCAGAGTGACGCCCTGATCACCAATAACACGGGAAGAAACTTTTCATGGGATGGCATCTGGACTTCGAAGGCGACGATCACGAACGAGGGTTGGTTCGTCGAGATGGCAGTGCCGTTCAAAACCCTGAGCTTCGACCCCGAGGGGACCGTTTGGGGCTTCAACATGTCCCGGCGGATCCGTAGGAAAAACGAATCTACTCGCTGGACCGGTTGGAAAGACGAAATCAGATCCCACAATGCGGTTGAGGCTGGGGACATTACGGGCCTCGGGGGCATGCGTCAGGGTCTCGGGCTGGAGCTCTCGCCCTATGCGGTGGGCCGCTACGGCAGTGGAGGGAGTGAGGGCAATAGCCTCGGAGGTGATGCGGGGGCAAATATACGATACCGCCTGACGCCGAACTTTTCCGCAACTCTCAGCTACAATACTGATTTTGCGGAGACAGAGGTCGACCAGAGGGTTGTCAACTTCAGCCGGTTCCCTCTGTTCTTTCCCGAGAAGCGGGACTTCTTCCTCGAGGATAGTGGAATCTATGATTTTGGGCCTGGGATGCAGAGGAAAAGCCGAGGTCCTACCTTCCTTCCTTATTTCACGAGGAGAATCGGGTTGGCAGATGGCCAGATCATGCCGATTCAACTGGCTACTAAGCTAGCGGGAAGACTTGGGGATTATGATGTCGGGCTAACCCACGCCCGGCTGGATGGCTCATCCGGACTGGGAGAGCAAAATGTATTTGCGGCCCGAGTCACCAAGCAGGTATTTGCCCAATCCCGGGTGGGAGTGATTGCTACTGGTGGCAATCCTGCTTCCGAGCTGGATAATTATGTGGGGGGGATGGACTTCGCATACCGGACTAACGAATTTCTCAGGGACAAGATCCTGGAGGCGAATTTCTATGCCCTCGGAAATTACGCCGAAGCAGCCGGGGGCGGACACGGAACGGATTATGCCTTTGGGGCCCAAGTTTCTTATCCTAACGACCGATGGGACGGGACCCTGAGTTACATGGAGATCGGATCAGATTTCGATCCGGCACTGGGGTTCGTTCAGCGCACCGGGGTTCGCACCGTCTCAGGCCTGTTGCGCCGAAAGCATCGGCCAGGAGGCACAGGGTGGTACCGGCAGCTGGCGAGGGGGGCGGATTTTCAAGTCACTTCCCTGACCTCCGGAGGATTAGATTCGGCCCGATTCGGGGTTGTGCCCTTCAATATCGACTTTGCGAGCACGGATGAATTATTTCTGCGGGTCTCCCATGATGTGGACCGCCCTGTGGAAGACTTTGATATTGGGAATGTGACAGTGGCCGCCGGCAATTACTCTTGGACGAAAGCCCGGCTGGAATACGAGACCACCAGTTCGCGCCCGTTATGGGGAGAGTTCTCGGTGGAAGCGGGGCAGTTCTACGATGGATGGCGGGCAAAGGCCTCGGCAGAGCTCGAGTGGAATCCGAACCGACATTTTAGGGTTAAGGGAACCTACCAGTATAACCGGGTGGATCTTGGGGGAGGAGAATTCGATGCCCACGTAGGGAGTCTTGGCCTGAACTGGAACCTCACTCCGGACCTTGGGTGGTCGAGCCTTGTGCAATATGACAGTCTTTCCCGGGAGGTTGGGTTCAACTCCAGAATCCGTTGGGAGTATCGCCCGGGCTCGACAATCTTCCTCGTTCTCAATCAGTCTCTGCTGGCGGAAGACCGTGGATTAGGGCTCGAGCGCTCAGACCTGACCCTCAAGGCGGATGCGACCTTCAGATTCTAGACGGGCGGAGACTTTAATTAGAAGTCTCGGTCCAGAAGGTGGTGGGCGATTTCATCGAGGCGGGTCGAATTTGGGCCCAGCGCCTCGAGCGCTTTCAGGGCTTTTCCTGTGAGGCGATGAGCTTCCTGCTTACTCTTTTCGAGACCAAGAATTCCCGGGTAGGTGGCTTTCGCCACCTTTGCGTCCTTGCCAGCGGTTTTTCCGAGAGTCTCTGTTGACTGGGTAACGTCAAGAATGTCGTCGATCACCTGAAAGGCGAGACCGAGGGACTTCCCGAAGTCAGTCAATGCAGCCAAATGCTGGGGCGTTGCGTTCGCACTCATTCCACCAAGGCGTAGCGAGGACGTTAATAGAGCAGCGGTCTTGGCCTCATGAATTCTGGCCAATTGTGCCTTGGAAAGAGACTGGCCCTCGGCTTCCAAGTCCATGATTTGTCCACCGATCAGGCGCCTGGAGTCGGCACAAAATGCGAGCTCGGTAACGTAGTCGCGGGTCCGGTATCTTTTGCATTCCGGAGTCTGGGCGATGATGGCAAAGGCCTCGGTCAAGATTGCATCTCCGGCAAGGACCGCAACACCTTCGCCATAAACTACATGAGTGGTGGGTTTGCCCCTGCGCAGGTGGTCGTTGTCCATGCAGGGAAGATCATCATGAACCAGAGAGTAGGTGTGAATCAGCTCTGAGGCACAAGCTGGCGCCAGCGCGTCCTCTATGGTGCCGCCGCAGGCTTCTGCCGCGGCCAGACAAAGAACGGGTCTCAGGCGTTTACCCCCGGCAAATACGGGATGACGCATCGCGCGGTGGACGGTCGCGGGCCGAACGGCGGGCTTGGGGAGGAAACGACGCAGCGCGGTATCAACAATACGCTGTTGTTCCCGGAGGTAGGCCTTGAGATCGGACACGGGCTTTAAAGTTACATAAAAAAGGACTATTTCCCAAGCACCCAATCGTTATCCGGTTGTTTCGCAGGGGCTCTGTTTAGCTTCCGTTTATATTAATTCTGCGATTTGGACTGCGTTCAAGGCCGCTCCTTTTCTGACCTGATCTCCCACAATCCAGAGTGCAAGGGCATTGTCCATCACCAGATCCTCGCGGATTCTCCCCACCAAGCAGTCGTCTTTTTCTGTGGTATCCAACGGCGTAGGATAAAGAGCTTTGGCGGGATTATCGACCGCACGGACCCCGGGGAACCCTTCGTAAGCGAGGCGGGCTTCCTCTACGCTTGGGTTGGTAGCGAACTGAGCTGTTACCGAAACCGAGTGAGAACGGTAGACAGGGACACGAACGCAAGTGCAGGTGACCTTTAGGTCTGGTAGGCCCAGAATCTTACGACCTTCATTGAGCATCTTGAGCTCCTCCCGAGTGTAGCCGCCCTCGACGAATTGGTCGACATGGGGGATGACATTAAAGGCGATTTGTTGTGGGTAGACCTCCTGCGGTAGATCGTCCCTGCCCTCGGTCAGCGCTTGGACCTGACCTGACAGCTCCTCGATACCGGCTTGGCCGCTCCCCGACACGGCCTGGTAACTGGAGGCAATGATGGAGCGTAATCCGAATTTCTGGTGCAATGGGTTCAGGCCCATCATCGTAATGATGGTCGTGCAATTCGGGTTTGCTATAATGCCCTTTGGGCGAGCTTGAGCTGCAGCGGGATTGACCTCGGGAACGACTAGGGGCACCTCAGGATCCATCCGGAAGGCGGAGGAATTATCAATGACTACCGCGCCCGCCTTTGCTGCGGAAGGTCCGTATTCCAGTGAAAGAGCGCCTCCGGCACTGAAGAGGGCGATATCGACACCCTTGAAGGAATCATGTCCCAGCTCTTGGACGACGCACTCCTCTCCGCGGAAAAGAATTTTCCGGCCAGCGGAGCGGGCAGAGGCCAGAAGAGAAATTTCGCCTACGGGAAAATTGCGCTGTTCGAGGCATTTTAACATTTCCTCTCCCACGGCGCCCGTAGCACCGGCGATGGCAACATGTGGGGAATGGGACATGGCGCGCTGGGTGTGATGGGAAAGCAACAGTTAGTCTAGTCTCAAACGCGCCATTCGGATCAAAATACTTCTCCTGAAAGGCGTATTTATGGAGGGCAGTGGATCTGCGGTGTGAGGTTGGGAGAGCAGGCTTTCACTCTTGCGGTCGCTCCGACGGGTCTTATGCTCCAAGGATCCCGGCACTTCAGCCGCTCAAAGAATTCTAACTAAAACCAGCGAGACAATGAAATTCCTTAAGGTAATCGCCAGCATATCAGCCGTTATGGGGGCCGCCCTTTTCTCCTCCTGTTCCCAGGGCCCGCCAATGGTCGACCCGCCAAGTTACATCGCCCCGGCAAAATAATCTTTAAGAGCGGCTGATAATCGGGCAGCTTGAGACGACTCCCAGAACACTCTGGGGCGCCACCACACATTAACCATGAAACTCACCAGAATTATTGCGGCCCTAACGGCTTTGGCCGGTTTGGCCCTCGCCTCATGCGCCTCGCACCAGCATGCTCCTGCCCCAATCGCGCCACCTACCATGGTGGTCCCCGGTAAGTAGGGAGATCATTTCCATCAGGCCCGGGACCGTGGATTTGTGGTCCCGGGCTTGATTTTTACCTTGAGAAGACGGGAGCTCCACCCGAGGGTTCCGCCAGCGCAGCCTAAAGACAGTCACTATGAAACAACTCATCCAGATTTTTGCCCTCGCCGGCTTAGCCGCAACTGCCCTCACCCTGACCTCTTGTGGGTGCTCCTCGGGTGAAGCGACTGCTCCGCCCCTGCGGAAGCTTCCAGATTTCAAGGAGCTCCCAACCATAGACTACACCAACGAGAAGTAAGCGTAGTTGGGCAGATGCCGAATGAGAGTCAGTTCTCTCAAAGCTACTGCTCGCTCAAGGTAAAGCCACGGTGAAGGCCGTGGCTTTTTGTCCGTTGATACCTGACTCTACCAGAAGTTTGAGAGCTTCCATTTCCCGGCAAGCTGTTCTTTCCGTCTTTCCGTAGTGCACCGCTAGATATGGACCGCAAGCTTGTAATAAATCTCTGTGTTCTTACCGCCCTGATTTGTGTGGGCGGCTTGATAATGATGGGGATGGGTCCGCTTAAGCAGGCCTCCCCGACCGAGGAGGAAATAGAGATCGCCCGGGTCGAAGACCGAATCGTGGTCAATGAATTAACCGGGGAGGAAACTATTGCAGACTGGAAACCGAAAGGCGCTTCCATGGGGGCAAAGATTTTTGTGGGTATCGCGGTTATCCTTGGGATCTCTGCCTACGCTGCGGTAGTCTTTGGCGTTTTCGTTCTGCCAAACATTGTCCACCGCTTCACCCATATGTTTTACGGGTCCGCGGAGGAAGTGGAAGAAGATCCCATGCATGATGCTCGCGCGTTTTATGCCCAAGGCGAGTATGAGGGAGCAATTGCTGCCTACCGTGCAGTGGCAATAGCACAACCTGAGAACCGGCTTCCGTGGGTGGAGATTGCCAAGATCCAACAGGATAACCTCAACGATCCTGATGCCTCTATTGAGACCCTTCGCACGGCGATGGAAAGTCAAGACTGGGCGGTCAATGACAAGGCCTTTTTCATGTTCAGGTTGTCAGAGCTTTTCCAGGAGGTGAAGGACGATACGCCGCAAACGGTCAGCATTCTACAGCAGGTGGTGGAGCTTTTCCCCGAGACCCGGCACTCCGCCAATGCGACCCACCGTCTTCGGGAACTGGGAGCGATTTAACGCACTGGTTGCGTGAAAAGGGGGGCATCTCGCTGTGTGGCTCTTGTGCCCCTAGCTCCCTTGGCTCTTGGTAGTTGCCTGGGAGTCTTGTGTGCGGTGTGGGGATGGGGCCTCCACTTAGGAGTGTTTGGGGCCCTTGCTGCCCTGCTTCTTCTGGTCAGAAGAAACTGGATCCTAGCAGCTGGATTGGGCTGTTTGGTACTTTGTTGGGGGATCCACCGTGAACGGCTCGGAACGCAAGCTGAGGGAGAGGCCTGGTTTCATGCTAACGGAAGGGGCGAGGCTGAAATAGAGGGGGTGGTTGTCAGGCTGCGTAATGGGAGCGGCTTTCTTCCTCGGGGGGTATTGCGTGTCACCAAGAACAAGCGTAACCCCAAGCCCCTGCGTGGGTGCCTCATAGCGGTCAATGAATTGTCTGAGGACATCATACCCGGGGATTATCTTGGGCTCAAAGGGAGAACTTTTTTTCCAGCTGTCCCACGTAATCCGGCCGAATTTGATCGAGGGAAGTGGCTTCGGAGTCACGGCGTGAGCGGCGAGCTTCGGATTCAATCTCACCAAGTGCTGAAAGGCTGGAGAATTTCTCTCGGCCTTCGACGGATGGCATGGATTTTTCGAATGGAACTGCGTTCGCGGATTGTTGCCGGGCTGGAGGAAGGTAGTGCTGGAACGGTTCTAATCAGGGGGCTTGTTCTGGGTGAGCGCTCGGAGGGTGGTGAATACTACGGGGCCTTTCGCAAGAGTGGGACTATGCATATCTTTGCGGTGAGTGGTCTTCACGTGGGTCTGGTAGGAGCGTTGGCATGGGCTCTCATTCGAATCATCAGAGTGCCCCGCCGGTGGGGCTTGTTGGCGGTTTTGCTCATAATCTGGATCTATGCCTTTGTGACAGGGCTCAATCCCCCCGCCATGCGGGCAGCTTTCATGGCTTCGGTTTTTCTTGCCGGGTTCTTCATCAAGCGGAAGCCCTCTCTTGCGAACAGCTTGCTTGCCAGTCTTCCCGTGGTGGTGGTGCTTGACTCGTACCAGCTTGGGCAGGTGGGGTTTCAGCTGTCGTATGTGGTTGTCGGAATGATCATCCTTGTTGCGCCACTTCTCAGCAGGCTGCTTCAGCCTTTTGTCGAAGGAGATCCATTTCTTCCTCCCCGCCTGCACACCCCTGGCCAGAGGGGGATCCTTACCGTACGAAGATACCTCGGAGGACTTTTTGTCGTTTCATTATCAGCCTGGATTGGATCGATGCCTCTGATCTGGTATCATTTCGGGATCATCACGCCCGCTTCTGTTTTGGCCAGTGTGATTCTGGTTCCATTGGTGTTCGTTATATTATCGGTTGCCTTTGCAGGGGCCTTGTTGGGAGTTGTCTGGGAACCGTTTCAGGTTGGAGCAAATCAGGGCAATTCGTTTATCGCGGAAACTACCTATCACATTGCGGAAAAGGTGGCCGCAATTCCGGGGAGCCACTTCGAGTTGGAAAAGGCTGGGGGCTGGTCAGGAGACATACTCATTTTCGATCTGTGGGATGGTGACGCCGCAATCTATGTAGGAGCAGGTGAAGGCGCTCTCATCGATGGTGGAGCACCTGATCAGTTCCGGAGAGTGGTAAAACCCGCCCTGGAGCGATCTGGAGTGGCTCCTCTTTCGATAATTCTTACCCATCCAGAAAAAGGTCACGCAGGTGGTTTGGTCCGTGCGCTTGAACGCTATTCTCCTCGACGAGTTCTCCTTCCTGTCAGGCGAGCCAATAGCCCGTTCTTCAACCAATTACTTGCTGCCTCACTAGAGATGGGTAGTGAGCTTCGCTTTGGCGAGGCCGGGGCACGCTACAAACTGGGGGATGGCGCAGAAATAGAGATTTTGCGGGTCGCTAATGAGGAAACCGGGAGCCGTGCAGACGACCGCTGCATGGTCATGCGCTTGCGTTGGAGGGGCTGGCGAATTCTTATCACGGGGGATGCGGGATTTGATACCGAGCAGGAGATTCTGGGGAGCGGGATCGATCCAGGCTGCGATCTATGGGTGATGGGTCGTCACCGCTCCGACCATACCGGGACGATGGCTTTCCTGCAGGCTGCTGATCCGAGAGTAATCATAGCGGAGGAGGATCGATATCCAGAAGCAGAGAGAGTGCCCGAGCGCTGGGCGGAGGCAGTAGAGCAATCCGGCATCGAGCTTTGGCGTCAGGGAGAAACCGGGGCGGTTACAATCAAGGTCTCTGAGCAGGAGCTGGAGCTGCAGAGCATTCGTAATCCTAACAAAAGACGGGTTCTTAGGAAATAGGATCTCAGCCGGCCAGGTTCTGTGCTCGAAGCTTGTGGACGAAGCGACCCTCCGCCAGCCACTGGGCCTCAAAGTCGGTTCGGGGATATTCTGAGAGCTCACCAGATTCATCTCCCCAGGAAATGAAGTGGAGGTGCTCAGAGAGTGCGAGCTCGTCCGTTGCCCACGCAAAGTAACCTTCGTGATCGGTTTTGAAGAGGAAGTCTCCTCCCGGGACGAGGACCTTGGAAAGGGCACAAAGAAACTCCGCGTTGATGAGTCGGCGGCGATGGTGTCTGGCCTTGGGCCAAGGGTCAGGGAACAGGAGGTGGAGTCTGCTGACGGAGGCGTGCGGAAGAAGCCACTCTACGGTGTAGCGTGCCTCGAGTCGCAATACCCGTAGATTTGGAAGCCCCGCCTCAGTCGCGCGTTTGCAGGTTTTGCGGACACGTCCGAGAAGGCGCTCGACCGCCAGAAAATTCCGGTCCGGGAACTGGCGCGCCATCGCGAGGGCAAAACTGCCGTCACCGGAGCCGAGATCGACCTCCAGGGGTGCTTCTTGTGTGAACAATTCACCTGGCGAAAGGCGGCAGAAATAATTCTCGGGTAGGAACTCTCCCGGCTCAGCGGGGCGTGGAATCAACTTCACGGGGATAAAATAAGGGCTGGGGCCTCCAGACCCAATCCCGAATCGTGGCTTCCTTGGCGCTTGACCAGCCCAGTCCTGACCCCGACTCTACTCTGAACTCACCTGATTATCCTGTGGACCTGGAGGAAATCCGAAAAATCGTCGAGCTCATGGAAGAGCACGGACTCAGCCTGTTTCATCTGGAGCAGGAGGGCGTCAACGTTAAGCTGAAAAAAGCCCCCGATGTTGAGGCCCTTCGGGAAGCGCTCGGGGGATTGGCTCTGACCCCGGGAGTCCCGACGGCTGCTCCGGTTGCAGCCCCGGTTGCCGCTCTGCCGGCCGGCGAGGAGGAAGCAGCGGCCATCCCCGGCAAGGTCGTTGAGTCGCCAATGGTCGGAACCTTCTATCGGAAGCCCGCCCCGGATGCGGATGACTTCGTTCAGGTTGGAGACCGCATCAGTGAGGGACAGACCGTCTGCATCATCGAGGCCATGAAGGTCATGAATGAGATTAAGGCAGAAGTCAGCGGTACGGTATCAGAGATCTGTGTCGAAGACAGTAGCTCGGTTCAGTATGGGGATACGCTTTTCCGCGTGACCTGATCTGACCTGCACCAGCTGTGCAGATTTTCTCTCTCTTCCCATTCCACTTGCGATGTTTTCCAAAGTCCTCGTAGCTAACCGTGGCGAGATCGCCCTTCGGATCATAAGGGCCTGCCGTGAGCTTGATGTCGCTTCGGTCGCGGTCTATTCCGAGGCTGATGTGGATTCGCTCCACGTGCAATTGGCCGATGAGGCCGTCTGTATCGGCCCCAGCCCAAGCAAGGATAGCTACTTGAAGCCGGATCGCATTATTGCGGCGGCCGAGGTCACGGAAGCGGAAGCCATTCACCCCGGGTATGGGTTTCTCTCAGAGAATCCCCGGTTTGCGGAAATCTGCGAGAGCTGCAAGATCAAGTTCATCGGCCCCTCGGCAGACTTGATCCGGGCGATGGGAGATAAGAATACTGCCCGAGCCACGGCTACGAAGTATGGAGTGCCCGTTACCCCCGGAACCGATGGGGTCATGGAGAGCGAGGAGGAGGCGTTGGAGGCGGCCCGCCAGATTGGATTCCCGGTCATGATCAAGGCCACCGCGGGCGGCGGGGGGAAGGGAATGCGCCCGGCAATGAACGAGGAGGAGTTTCTGGACCGGTTCAGGGCTGCCAGCAACGAGGCGAACGCGGTGTTTGGGAACAAAGATTGCTATCTCGAAAAGCTAGTGCTCAATCCGCACCATATTGAGTTCCAGATCATGGCAGACTCGCATGGAAAGGTGGCTCATCTTGGGGAGCGCGACTGCTCCATGCAGCGCCGCAACCAGAAGATCATAGAGGAATGTCCCAGTCCGCTACTTACCCCGGAGCTCCGCGAAAGGATGGGGCAGGCCTCGGTCGAGCTGGCAGAAAATATTGGCTACCAAAATGCCGGAACGATCGAGTATCTCGTCGATGAGAGTGGGGAGAATTTCTACTTCATGGAAATGAACACCCGGATCCAGGTAGAGCACCCAATCACAGAAGAGGTCATGGGGTGTGAACTTATCAAGGAGCAGATTCGGGTAGCAGCCGGGGAGCCTCTCTCCTCCCATGTGTGCGAGGGAACTCCGCGTGGGCACAGCATCGAGTGCCGTATTAACGCGGAAGATCCCTACAACAACTTTGCGCCGAGTCCGGGACACATCTCCATGTGGTATGCTCCTGGTGGCAAGGGGGTGAGGGTCGATACCCATGTTTATGCAGGATATACCGTTCCGCCTCATTACGACTCCATGATTGCGAAGCTCATTGTAACGGGGGCCCGGCGGGACGTAGCTATTGCACGGATGCGGCGTGCGCTCTCAGAATTCATGATCCGGGGAATTAAAACTACGATTCCTTTTCAGCAGGTGATTGTGGACCATCCTGATTTTATCGAAGGGCGTTACGATATTGGCTGGGTCGAGCGCTACCTGAAGGAGCGTGAGTTCGTGGCCTCCGCGGAATGACCCCCGCGCTCCAGCTGAGCCTGAAATCCGCCCGGCTCTATGGGATCGTGGATCTGGGCTACGTTTCTTTAGAAGACTGTGTTGGAGTAACCCTGTCGCTGCTTGAAGGAGGAGTCGATATCCTTCAGCTCCGTGCCAAGGGACATGAGAGCCGAAGGATAGCCCAGATCGCGCAAGAGCTTGTTCCGCTGTGCCGGGTCGGCAATGTTCCGTTCATCGTTAATGACTTTGTTGAGATCGCACGGGAGGTTGGAGCTGACGGAGTTCATCTGGGGCAGGAGGATGGCAAGCTCAGTGATGCCTTTGCGGCGTTACCAGCCGGTTCGCTGGTTGGTCGCTCTACCCATACCCCGGCGCAGGCGCGCGCGGCCAAGGAGGAGGGTGCCTCCTACATCGGATTCGGCCCCCTCTTCCCTACACCTACAAAGGAAGGGCGCCCTGGGATCGGTCTGGGCCACGTTGAAGAGGTTGAGGGAGTCGTTGGAGCGGAGACACCTGTATTCTGCATCGGGGGGATCAAGTTGGAAAACCTCGAGCAGGTGCTGGTCTCCGGGGCGAGCCGGGTTGTGATTGTTTCGGGGCTTTTGCAGGCGCCAGACATTCGAGAGGCGTGCCGGGAAGTCCGACAACATCTTGGCAGGTAGGCGATTGAGGAGGACTCCGAACATCGGGCTTGAATCTTTGGAGAAATGGGGCCGAAATTCGCGGAGATGCCTAATTCTCTTCCCCTTCTCGTCGGTGGCTCTATCGCGATCGATAACGTCAAGACACCCTCTGATGAAGCCACGAACCTCCTGGGGGGCTCCGCTTCTTACGCTTCTCTGGCGGCCACCTATTTTACAGAGCCCGTTCACCTTGTAGGCGTGATTGGAAACGATTATCCCCCCGAGCACCTAGCCATGCTTGAGAGGCACGGAGTGACTCTTGACGGGTTAGAGCGCTCAGAGGGAGCGTCCTTTAGTTGGAGCGGGGAATACCACCAGAATATGAATGACCGGACCACGCACGACGTGGCGGTCAATGTTCTTGAGAGCTGGGAGGTCAACCTTCCTGCCGCCATAGCGGCCTCTCCCGTCGTCGTGCTCGCCAACATGGCACCCAAGAACCAATTGGAGATGCTCGACCAGTGCGGTGGAGACAGCTGCTTCGTTCTTGCCGACACGATGGATCTCTGGATCGGGATCGCACGGGAAGAGCTCGAGAGAGTCCTAGGCAGGATCGACCTCCTCGTAATCAATGAGACCGAAGCTCGTGAATATTCGGGGACCTCAAACCTGGTGGAAGCAGGTGCTCTCCTCCGAAGTAAGGGGCCGAAATATGTGATCATCAAGTTGGGGGAGTTCGGAGCGATTCTCTTCGGCCCTCCCGAGATTAATCATGGCATGTTCCGATGTGGGGCATTCCCCTTGCGCGAAGTCGCGGATCCAACGGGAGCTGGAGACACCTTTCTGGGAGCCATGGCTGGATATCTAGCTTCTCTCGGTCGCACGGATTATGAGTTCGAACATATTCGCGATGCGATTGTCCGCGGGACCGTGATGGCATCCTTCACCTGTGAGGCCTTCTCCACACGACGGATCGAGGACCTTTCCGATGCAGAAATTGAGGACCGGCTCCAAACCTTCACTGACATCAGTTCCTGGTAGCTCTCAAATAAACGGGCTGCGAAAGGGCCAGGATTTCTCCAATTCTTCCAAATTTGGGACGTGTCCGGCTCCATAGGGGGTGACATATTTGCCCCAACTTCAGCTGAGGTATTTGATTTCATTTTTTTTGGAGCAAAACCTGACCCGCAAACCCCTAATTATAAGCAGGTTAAATCGGAGAGGGCTCCTTAGTTTTCCTTAAGTTGTTTTTTCAGGGCAAACTTAGAAAAAAATTGACCAGAGGGGCTTTCGGTAGGTATTTTGCAGGTGGATTGCCTGCGGAAACTGAGAACAACACCCAAAAAAACAAAAACGACCTCTACGATAGAGTCACCTATTAGTCATGAAAGCAACGACACTAAAAAAAGCGGCACTGGTTGCCGGTTCACTTAGCTTCCTCGCTGGTTCAGCCTTCTCCCAGTCGGCAGTATCAGGCGCAGGCGGTTACGAGACGCTCACCATTAACGCGGGCAAATTCAACGTCCTTGGACTTCGTCTTCACGAGCCACAGGTTGTATCTGGAACATTTGACGCCAACACTGGCGACAGTCTCACAGACAACGACGTAAACTTTACGGACGTTCTCACCGCAGGTAAGCGCTACCTCGTTGAGATCGCCGATTCCGGAACCGTGATCGAGGTTGACGCCTGGAGCGGAAGCGACCTCACCGGCCTTGCTGGTGTCGAAGCAGCGGACGCATCCGATTACACCATCCGTGCAGCCAAGACAATTGGTGACGTGTTTGGTGCAGACAACTCTGCCGGACTTTCCTCCTCTCCAAACGCAGACCCATCCGAGGCCAGCGTGATCTACGTTCCTAACGGGAGCGGATTCACCCAGGTGTTCTACTCCACTCTCGGTGGATTCAGCGGCTGGCTCGACGCAGGAACATTTGCGGATGCTACGGACATGCCCCTCAACTACGTCGACGGTCTGATCGTCAACGAGAAGGGCGCCAATGACATTTCGCTCGTGGTGACCGGGATGGTAAAGACTACTAGCACGAACCTTCCAGTGAGTGACGCATTCACTTACCTCGGCACTGCTTACCCAGTCGGAGCGACTCTCGGCAACAGCGGACTTTCCGACAGTGTTAGTGGTTCTGCCAACGCAGACCCCTCCGAGGCCGACACCGTGTATCTTCCGAAAGCGGACGCAAGTGGCTACGATCAGTACTTCTTCTCAACCCTCGCAGGGTTTGACGGTTGGCTGAACTCATCCACCTTCGCAGGTGCAGCGGATGTCGAGCTGACCTCCGGCATCATCATCAGCCAGAACGGAACCGGCGCAGCATTCAACGCGACCGTCACTCCACCAGCCTTCTACGCTGACCTCTAGGAAATCTTCTTCGGGAGCAGACGGGGCCAAGCCTCCCTGCTCCCGTGAGTCTCTCACAATAACAAAGTCATTATTACTACCCACATGAAATTGAAGCACGTAGTAGCTACCCTCGCCGCCATGTCGGTCTCCGCTTTCGGAGCCAGCATCACGGTGACTAACAACCAGGGACCGGTTAATACCCAGTCCGTAGTAGACAACAGCGGAGCAGCGGTTGACGGCGGATTCGCTGCCATCGGCACCTTCGATGTTGCCCAGCTCGCAACTCTGTCCTCCGGGGCAGATCTTGACGCGGCTTTTAGCATATTCGACGGAGCAAGCGGCACAGTTGGCACCCAGACGATCTTCAACGGGGTTTACAACTTCTCCAACAACGGATCTGACATCGGCACCACGGGCTTCTCTGGACCAATCCACTTGGTGATTGGTAACGGAGCTGATCTTGCAAGTTCGACTGAAGCAGCAATTCTTGAAATTGGGTCCTTCCCAACTTCGGAGCCTGCAGTTTCAACGATCTTCGTGAACAACGCTTCCGCTACTCCATTCTTGGGGGACTTCGACACCTTCACACTCCAGCCAGCTACGGTGCCGCGTCAAAACCCGGCACTCCGGCTCGCTGCCATTCCGGAGCCATCCAGCAGCCTCCTTATCGGACTTGCTGGTCTTTCGCTCCTGATCCGCCGCAGGCGGTAAGGGTGAACCAGGTTCTCAGAACCTAGGTCGTTTTTTAGTGCCTGCCGGTCGAAAGACCGGCAGGTATTTTTTTGGCCAGTGACTTGGGTCTTGCTGGAGCAGCTAATGTCGCAGGAGGTGCTTGCCGAACCACGAAACCTGCTGTTCCCTTGCGATCGCAGCGAGATACACCCTCTCCTGACGGATCCATGAGAACCCTCATCCTATTCCTCACCGTCTTCTCCTCTGGTTTGCTATTCGGTGCAGACTTGGAGATTTCGAATCTGACCTGCGAGCATCAGACCAACCCCGGGGCCCTTCATGCCGAGGTTCCCCGCCTGAGTTGGCACCTTAAATCCGCTAAGAATGGAAAGACACAACGAGCTTATCAAATCATTGCTTCCAGTTCGATCAAAGCTCTAGATCGTCATGAAGGAGACCTCTGGGATACTGGCAAAAAAGTCAGTCCCGAAAACCAGCTGATATTCTATCAAGGCTCCGAGGAACTTGTTTCCCAGCA
Organism: Roseibacillus sp.; assembly: GCA_029242545.1. Classification (GTDB taxonomy): domain Bacteria; phylum Verrucomicrobiota; class Verrucomicrobiia; order Verrucomicrobiales; family Akkermansiaceae; genus Roseibacillus_B. The sequence continues at coordinate 5,825 of JAQWTV010000028.1, read as the reverse complement.
GCGGGTCTTCTGGAAGCTCCGAGTGTGGGATGAGAACGATGAACCCTCTCCCTGGAGCAGCGTCGCTCACTTCACCGTTGGCATGCTTGGACGAGAAGACTGGAAGGCAAACTGGATTTCCTATAACGATAATACACCTCTTCACCGCAACCCGGGTGAGCTGTCCCTTCCCGCCCCGCGGTATTACCGCAAGGCGTTCGACGCGGGCAAGGAAGTGAAAAGAGCGCAATTGTATGCAAGTGCCCTTGGAGCGCTGGAGCTCTACCTGAATGGCAAAAGAATAGGGGACTCCCTCATGGCCCCGGGATGGAGTGACTATCCGGCGAGGGCTAACTACGTGAGCCACGATGTGAGTTCTAGGGTCGTTGCGGGCTCCAACTGCCTCGGGGCGGTTGTGGCAGACGGGTGGTACTCTGGCTATCTCGGATCAGCGAAAAGAAAAAGATTCGGGCCCTTTGGGACAGGTCGAAATCTCTATGGCAAGACCCCGACCCTGCTGGTGCAACTGCATCTCCACTACGAGGACGGGACATCACGGATTGTCACCAGCGATCCAACTTGGAAAGTGACTACCGGGCCAGAGTTCGAGGCCGACCCGCTCCTGGGCGAGGGCTATGATGCCACCCGGGAACTGACGAATTGGTCGCAGCCCGCCTACGATGACAAGGAATGGAGTCAGACCGTGGAAGCGTCCTCCAATGAATCAGTGAAGGCACCATTCAATGACGGTAAAGGCCGCCGGGTTGCGGAGGTCGGGTTTGTCAGGCCAAAGGTCTTGCAGAGTTATGCCGCCCCCCCCATTCGGATCATCGAAGAAAGGAAAGCGGTTGAAGTCAGCGAGCCTCGTCCTCAGTGCTACCGTTTCGATTTCGGCCAGAACTTTACCGGGACCGTGCGCTTAGAGGGAGAGGGAATGAAGAAGGGGCAGAAGCTCCTCATTCGATACGGAGTTACGGAGGGTGACTTTGATGGTGATCTTGGGAGGAGTGAAAGAGCGACAGACACCTATGTGTGCAAGGGAGAGGGAGTGGAAGGATGGGCGCCCAAGTTTACTCTGCACACCTTTCGCTTCGCGGAAGTAGAAGGATTACTGGAAACGCCGGAAGCCGGATTTCTTGCCGGACTGGTGACTCACTCCGATACTCCGCTAACAAGTGGCTTCGAATGCAGTGATGAGCAGGTCAATAGAATCTACCAGAACTGCCTCTGGACCCAGCGAGCGAACTGGATCGGCCTGCCTTCCACCTCTGAGAAGGTAAATGAACGCATGGGCGCCCTTGGCCCCGTTCAACTCTCAGCGAGATCTGCCTGCTATCATACCGATAACGCAGGGTTCCTGCGCCAGTGGTTTACCACCATGCGGGGAGCCCGGGACAAGCAGGGCTACTATCGTAGATATGCTCCTTTTCCATTTGCCTCAGGGCGAGTCTCTCATGGTGCCGGTTTCTCCGATGCGGGCATTCATGCTGTTTTTGATCACTGGTGGATGTACGGAGATGGTGAGGTCGTGAAGGAGAACTGGAATGCGATGAAGAAATACCTGCAAGCTCGTTATGATGCCTACCGGGCCTTACGGGGGAGAGCCTTCGGAACCAGTGAGGGAGACGTAATGCACTACAACGACCCAACATCGACGAGGTTTATCGATCTCGCGATGCTCGCCTTGAACTTTCGGCTCATGGCAGAGATGTCGCGAGTGGCGGGAAACCCCATCAACCACCTCTCTTACAACAGGACCTTCGGGGAGCTGCAGGCGGATTTCCGAAAACTGTTCGTCAAGGAAGATGGGAGTCTGAAGGTAAGGTCACAGACGGCCCACGTGCTAGCACTTCGGTATGGGCTTCTGACCGATTCCTCAAAAACCAAGGTGACCAGCGACCTCCTCGAGCTCCTTGCAGCAAAGGAGACCGCGGAAACGAGCGGAGTGACGAGTGGAGCGCTTGGGACAAAGTCTCTCCTCCCCGTGCTGACCTGGACTGGAAATCATGATACGGCACTCAAGATTCTCCAGACCTCAAAATTCCCGTCGTGGGGATATGGAGTAAAGCAGGGCGATACGACGCTGCAGAGGGGGTGGGGGCCCTCCGGAAAGAAACGAGCGCCAGGGGCCGCAGGGCTTAACCAGAGCTTTTCCGCGGTCAGTGGTTGGCTGATGGCCAAGTTGGCGGGGATTGACACGACGATCCCTGGGTTCCAGCGGATCCGCCTGGAGCCGTGGATTCCACAAAGCCATCCGGAAGGGAGCGACGGAGCTCCTATTAGCTGGGTCAAAGCTCATTATGACTCCGTCCGGGGCCGAATTAAGGTGCAATGGAACCGCTTGGAGGGCGGGGGACTTATCTATGTCTTTACGATACCGGTCCAGACGACTGCCACCGTGCGGTTACCCATGGGCCCTGCTTCTGAGCTCCTCGTTGATGGAAAGGCGCCGGGGGCAGATAACCGGTTTCCCGGGGGATTCCTACAGACGGACAAGAAGGAGAAGATCACCTTAAATGTGATCAAATCCGGGACCTACCGGATCGAAGTGAAGTAGGTGGTCCTCGCCCACGACTATATGGGAAGGTTGCCCTTGGTGTGAACGGAGGCCCATTCTTTCACGGCAGAGTGATATCCTCCAACCATGTGACAAATAAGACACCCAAATAAGGTCATGAAACCGGTTGTGAGTAAGGTGCGCGAATGAGTAAGAATAGGCCTTTTCATCTCCTCCCTTGGGCGGTAATTAGTGGCCTTACTTCCAGCAGAACACTGCGTATCCATGAGGCGAAAGCGAGAATTGACAACCGAACGTCGGTCGGCGTTCAGCGAAACGGCATCCAGCCGCAGGGTCTCGCTTATCTCTAGTGGACCTGCGGTTTTTTGTTTCTAGGGGGTGCCTAGCACTCGAATAATGCTAATCACAGATAAACACACACATATATTCCACATGAAGAAACCCAAGCAGTTGACTACTTCAATTCTTGTGGCCCTTACTACCTCCGCCCTCCCAGCCCTCGCGGCGGACGGGTCTCATGGAGGCGATTGGTGCCGCCTTCTTACCGAAGATCTTGGATCTCCGATTTATTCCAATGATGACGCCATGCTGATTCAGGCCGTCAAGTTTTTCGGGCGAGCTCAGGTGCAGTTTGCGTCGACTGACATCGATGGAGTAAACGGGGTAGATGACTCCGAGACCTTTGATGAGGTCCGCAGGTTCCGACTCGGAACGCAGGTCCAGCTTCTTAAGCACTTCAAGCTTAAGGCGAATGCCAACTTCGTGAGCGACGGGAAGCCAAAGGGAGGGTCCCGTGATTTTGGATACCAGAGCCTCGATGTTGCGCTTGTCTCTTTTGATGCAGGGGCTCTTCTCGGCGGTGGAGCACTTGATGGAGTGAACGTCAGCGTGGGACGCCATAAGGTGACCATGAGCAATGAAGTCCATACTTCGTCGAAGAAGATCAAGACCGTTGAGAGGTCCGCGGTAGCCAACAAGGTCTATCCCGCACGGCTCTCCGGGATCACCCTTGAGAAATCCAAAGATAATTTCTCAGGAACGCTCGGAGTCTTCAGCACCGAGGACACTCCGGAGCTATCTGGTGAAACAGACGGGCTCGCCTTGTATGCAAACGGCAGCTGGGAGCTTCAGAGCGGAGATAGTCTTATCGCAGACTTTCTCTACAATGACGCACACGGAACGCCTGATAACGAAGTTGGCCTTTATGAGTGGGCTGTGGCGTTAGCCTACCTCACCGAGAAAAACGGATGGGATATTCTCCTCCAGGGAACCCTCGGAGACAATGGTGATGACGGAGCAGGCGAGCGAGGCGGGAATTTCTGGGGCTTCGTGGCAATGGCGTCCCGGGACCTCACCGATAAAATCGAGGCCGTTGTGCGTTACTCCTATCAGGGAGCAGATGAGGCAGAGGGAATTGCGACCAATTCCCGCTATCTCAGAAGGAACCATGACGCGGATGTCGGCAGCGGCCGTGGCGACCAGCATCACAGTATTTATGCCGGACTGAATCACTATGCCTGTGGCCACAACGCCAAGATCATGACCGGAATCGAGTTGGAAACCCTCGACACGGCTGGCGGGGACGTGGATGCGCTTACCTTGTGGCTGGCTCTCCGGACCTACTTCTAGGTCTTGCCTACGTTCTTATGTAGTTGTTTCCCAGACGAGTAAGCGGCCTCTCCTCGGAGGGGCCGTTTTTTATGGGACGAACTCTTCTGCTCTAGCCCAGGGCGCTTCGAGTGACAGTAAAGACACCATTCAATTTTTGCGATAGAGTCAACTTGGGCGGATTCTACACGCGTCTCCGGACTGGACGCTTCGGCTAGGTTCCTTGGGGCCGGTTGTCTCAGTAGCGAACCTCGACCAAAGAGAGTCCGTCAGGGGGTGCGCAAAGAGGCGATTTGCCTCGTGGAAGCTCCGGCTCCTGGTCGAGGAGGCTCGCCAGATCATCGAGTCGAAAATATCCCTGAGCCGTTTGGACGGCAGCCCCGGTGAGCAGCCGGACCATTTTGTAGAGGAATCCCTCCCCGGTGAAGGTGAGAAGATAGCCCTCCGGGAGACGGCTGAGAGAGGACTCGCTCAGAGTTCTTCGATAGTCTGTTTCTTCATCTTCGTTTCCCCGGACGGCGGAGAATGCCTTGAAATCGTGTCTGCCCTCAAATAGCGCCAGTGCCTGTTCCAATGTGACAGGGTCAAGCTGCCGAGGGAGGTGCCACGCCCGGCTGGCTTGGAAGGGAGGGAGGACGGGAGAGGTAGAGAGCTCGTAGGTATATGTCTTTGAGGAGGCAGAAAACCGGGCATGAAAATCGGCGGTGACCTCATCGCATTCCAGCACCCTGATGGTTGCAGGTAACTTGGTGTTCAAGGCTGCCAACCAATTGACTGGATTCATGGTGAGTTCGGCTGGGGCGTCAAAATGAGCGACCTGACCGATTGAATGAACCCCGGCATCGGTGCGACCGGAACCATGAATGCGCACGGGGGCCTTTGCGATAAGCTCAAGAGCCTCCTCTATGCGGGCTTGAATGGTATCTGCGTTGGGCTGGATCTGCCAGCCCGCGAAGCGGCTTCCGTCATAGGCGACTGTCACTTTGATACGCACAGGCACTTCCTCTCTGAATTCGGGCCAGTTGAAAAGGACACAGTTTCCCTCGGGGAGCCTTCAGGGAAAAGTTGGTGTGCGAAGATTTAAATTCCTCGCAAAAAGGGCAGCTCCGCGGAGCTGCCCTTTGATCAAAAATTGGCTCGTGTTACCAAGCCTGCCCAGGATGCAGGATTAGCGATCCCGGCGGCTCCACCACCTGCGACGCCGTGAACGGGAAGCGTCATCGTGATGCCGGTCTCGGTCTCGGCTCCATCTCCGGTGACCCCGATGGCCATGGCCTTGGCGGGTCAGCCGGGAGGTGAATTCCTCAAAGCTGATGCAGTCGTCATCATTGGTGTCAACACGTCGGAAGATCGAGGCCACATACCAACGTGGTTTCCTGCGGAAGGGTTTGAGATCCCGGAACTCGTCCCAGTCAAGGCACTCATCTTCTCCGGCCACGTCTGAGAACATCTCTTCTCTCCGCTCCTGGAGAGCGGCCCGGCGTTCTTCCCGTGCGGCCTCGTGGGCGGCATTACGCTCTTCTCTGGAAAGCTCGCCGTCTCCATCGGCGTCCCACTCTTCAATCAGAGCCGCGCGACGCTCTGCTCGAGCTTGGCGACGCGCTTCTTTTGCGGCTTGCCTTTCTTCTTCATCAATGCGGCCGTCCTCATTGAGGTCGAACTGCTGAAGAATTTCAGGCAATCTTCCGTGGCCGAAGCACCGCTCACGGCCGTCTTCGTC
>JAQWTV010000025.1 GCA_029242545.1 Roseibacillus sp. | reverse complement strand
TGGAGAAGGATCCCAATGCACCCTTCACCTTCCGCGTAGCGAGTATCCGGGAACAAGAGGCATACCAGCAGCGAGAACTTGAGTTCGATCCCACTAACGACGGATGGAACAGCGAGACCTTTCATGGTGACACCACCGCACAATTGAAAGTGCTGGCAGAATCTCTCTCTCTTAACAGCCCACCGTCAATTCTCTCTCCCCGCGCCAGCTCAACGATTCTCCGACCAGAAAATCTCGCCACGATTTTCGAAAACGACGGAATGAAAGTTCTACGGGCCCCCTCCCCTGCACCCGCCGATGATCTTCCCCTTATTGGTCAGCTTCAGGACCTGACCCGTCCTCTCCACGAAAACGGGGGTAATGTTTCAATTCGGTTTAAACAGTTCCGCGTTCGTCCTCCCGCCACTGGAACAACGACCTCTTCATCCACCGTCCTCTATAAGGCCAGAGCATCAAGCCCGTCCCGAGAGCTAGTCCAAAATGCCACCTGGGTAATCAACTGGATCTACGATGAGACATCTTCGAGTTACCTGATTAAGTCGATTCGGCCCGACGATTTCGAGGAAGTTGAACTGATCAACTCTCCGGATCTCGCTTCATCTGGACAAGGCCAAGCCCTCTTCACTGATCGCACCGAGGAACTGATCGAACGCCTGCCTCGCGGCGGCCTGATCCATTGGGGCGCGAACGAACTTTCCGTCCGGGGACTCTACCAGAATGGACGGGGATTGATTGGCCTGGCGCTGGGAGACGCAAACGGTGACGGCATCGATGACATCTACATGCCCCAGTTCCGTGACCTTCCCAATATGTTGTTCCTCTCTCAACCCGATGGCAGCCTGGAAGAGGTCGCAGCGAATTCTGGACTCAACTGGTTGGACGAGACCACCGTCGCCCTCTTTGCGGACTTTGATAACGATGGAGATCAGGACCTTGTGGTCGGCACCCGCGAGCGTATGGCCATCCATGAAAACACCGATGGCTCGGGAATGAATTTCAAGCGGGTCCTCGATTTCCCTCAGGCCGACACCTCTTCCCTGGCTGCAGCCGACTACGATGGTGACGGACTACTTGACCTCTACGTCTGTAACTACCTCAGCAGCGTGGGGGATGAGACTGTCACCCTGTCCGACGCTGTTTACAACGCTCTCGACGGTGGAGCTAACCGGCTCTATCGCAACTTGGGCAATTTCAAATTTGATGATGCAACGAAGTCGACGGGCATGGTTGTAGATGCCACCCGCCTGAGTCTCGCCGCGTCTTGGGAGGACTTCGACAATGATAACGACGTGGACCTTTATGTTGCCAACGACTTCGGCCCCAATTCCCTTTACTTGAACCACGAGGGCAGGTTCACCCAGATTGCAGCCGACATGGGCGCTGATGACCCCTCCTTTGGAATGTCTATTACATGGGGAGACATAAACCGGGATGGCTTTATGGATGCCTGCATCTCCAACATGTTTTCCGCTGCGGGAAACCGCATCACGGCCCAACCCCAGTTTGGGGAGGACTTGGCCGAAGGACTGGAGGTCGATCGCATCGCCTATCTGGCCCGCGGAAACACCCTGTTGGTAAGTAAGAATGGTACAACGTTCGATGAGCAGAGCGCCCAAGCCGGCATGGTCAACACGCAATGGACGTGGGGAACTCTCTTTGCGGACTTTGACAACAGTGGAGATCTCGACTTGATGGCGATGAACGGTTATGTGACCGGGCCCACCGTCGACGACTTGTGAAGTTTCTACTGGCGGCAGGTTCTGCCGGATTCAGGAACAAAGAGTTCCGCTCGCAACCAACTGGAGATCTACCTGCGCGAAGGTCGTTCTCTTAGTGGCCGCGAGAAGAACGCCCTCTTTTTGAACACCGGTAGCGCATCCCGTCGCTTTGCCGACATCTCCGCGATATCCGGTATCGATCAGGACAACGATGGCCGCGGGCTCTGCCTGACCGATTGGGATGCTGACGGCGACCTCGACGCGTGGGTCAGCAACCGCACAGCTCCCACCGTGCAGGTCTTCGAAAACCGCTGGGGCTCCAAGGCCGGAGACTTCCTCGCCATGAACCTTCGAGGGACAAAGTCTAATCGCGACGCCGCCGGGGCTCGAGTCACGGTCCTGCTCGAGGGAGAGGAACAATTTCCCCTTACCCGTAGCGTCCGGCTCGGCGAAGGTTTTCAAAGTCAGTCCTCCAAGCGCCTGCATTTCGGCCTCGGGAAGAATGCGAAGATCGCATCCGTGAAAGTTCGGTGGCCCGGACCAACTTTCGCGACTGAGACCTTCTCTGGCATACAGAAAAATAAGTTTCACCTTCTGGTCGAGGGAACCGGCAAGGCCTCGATTACTGATCCTAGAAAAGGACTTTTCCAGACCCCGGAAAAAGCCGCCGTTAAGGACGAAGAGCGCACCCCCAAACCTGAAGGGCCCAACAGCATCTTGCTCCAGACTCGCCAGCTCTTTCCCCAGATCCGTTACAAGGATCTCGCAACCGGCAGAACGAGGGCTGGCGGTGGCACCGGCAAGCCCACTCTCCTTCTTCTCTGGCATCCCTCCTGTGACATGTGTTTCGAGGAGCTCTCCATGCTTAAAGAGCAAGCGGATAAACTGAGCGACCTTGGAATCGAAATCCTCGCGACCACTTCTGAACCCGGCCCTGACGAGGATCCCGATGAAGCCGCCCGGGTGATTGCCAAGACCGGATTCCCGTTTCCTGCCGGCTTCACTCCTGCGGAAGTCGTCGAGAGCATGCTCGTGCTTCACCGGCACCTCTTCTACAGCCCCTACCACCTTGGCGTTCCCACCTCCTTCCTTCTGGACAAGGAGGGCCACCTCGCGGCGGTCTATCGTGGTAAACTTGAGCTCTCCGATGTTGTGTCTCATCTGAAGGCTCTTTCCATTCCTAAAGATAAACTGTTCACGGAAATTCGACGCTTCGAGGGAGTCTGGCTCAAGACTCCGAAGGGACCCAAGCCCTCAGTTCTGATCAAGGGTTACCTTGAGAACCAACTCCCACTCGAAGCTGAGCGAGCCTTCATCCTACAGATCCAAGACGACTCGATCTCAGGGCAGAAGAACCACATCATGACCACCATCGCCCAGAGTTACATGCTCAACAAGGATTTGAAGAACGCGGCAAGACTCTTCCGTGAAGTCATCAAGCGGGAGGCCAGCGACGCCAAGTCTCGGAATTCTCTCGCCGCCATTATGATGACAGAGGGCAATATCGCTGAGGCGAAACGTCTCTGGCGCGAGGCGTGCCAACTGGAACCAGAGTTCTCCTCACCGCGTTTCAACCTCGGAAAGCAACTGATGAAAGAGCAGCGAACCGCCGAGGCGATGACTCTCTTCCTGGAATACCATGCTCTCGAGCCTGACGACCCAGACGCACACAATTACCTTTCGATGGGCTATTTGCGTGCCAAGGATTTCGGCAAGGCCGAAATTCACCTCAGGCGTCTCATCGAGCTTCGCCCGAATGATGGAGTCGCCTACACCAACCTCGCTAAAGTGTATCTCGCCCTCCGCAATATCAACGCGGCCCGTGACATTGTCACCCGAGGGCTTCAAGCCAAGGGGATCGATCCGCGCAGCAGGCAAACCCTGCTCCAAATGAGCGAGCGCTTCTAGGACCGCCCTCGCCAGCAGCGCCCACTTGCGCCCTGATAGAACACCCGCTTTCTAAGAGCAGGAAGAAGCCCTGATCCCCGTGGAAGCAGACCTCCTCGGCAGGTATTTAAGACATCTTAATAGTTCACCCATACGGTCTACAATTCCATTGCACCCATTTGGGTTAGCTGCCAAAACTGCAGGGTAGTTCTTGAAGTGCGGCTAGGTGTTTGAGAGCTCAACGTTATCTAACAGCACCTAGTCGAAACCCAAATAACAACCCAATCCACATACATCAATGAAGGTACACAACGTACTCGCCGCGCTCTTTTGCGCGGTCCTAATGGCAACGCCCTTGCTCGCGCAACACACGCCCGAGCGAGTCCTCTATCGCAGAACTAGCGACATCCCTGGAAACGACTTTGGCGGCGCACTGCCCGGCAACGCCGACATCCAAGCTCCTTTCGGAGAACTCGACGATGGATCCACCTTGGTAACCAACATCAACATCGACCGTGAAGGTCAAGTTGGTGAAGGCCTTAGCCTCGTAGGTGACAACTTCGATCTGGTCTTCGTGATGCAGTTCTACGACGACGACGGAGTCTTTTCCTTCACTGAAAACTTTGACGACCGGGTCAAGGTGGTCGCTACCCCGATTGCCGGGTCTACCGACCTCACTGAGACCGGCGATTCCCAAGAGCACTCCAACACCGGTTGGAACGCGCGCACCTACGGAAACTACGACTTCGGAGCAGGTGGATGGTTCAACGCCAACATCTGGCTGACCGAGGACGGCGGCGGAGCACAGTCTGCAGCGGACATCGGATTCGGTTACTTCAATGGCAACTCACAGAACACTGCTGACTTCGGCGGCATTGGTTACGCCGGAACATTCGGTGTGAGCAGCGGAGCCCCCGCAGCCTTCGATACCGACGCTAACGGCGAAAGCTGGGGTGTTTATATCAACGCAATAGACCTGAGTATTGATATTGACGGAGACAACATCCCCGACGCTATCGAGGAGATTTACTTCCCTGGCGACCTGACCCAACTGGGCGCAGGCGACTTTGACGCAGACGGCGTGAACGATCCCGACGAGTATGTGGACGGGACCGATCCTACCGAAGCGGATGCCGATAATGACGGCTCCAACGACGGCGCAGAAAAAGCTGCCGGCACTGACCCGGCTAATCCGGACACTGATAGTGACGGCCTTCTGGATGGTGTAGAGACCGGAACTGGCACTTTTGTGGATGCCAATAACACCGGCTCTGACCCACTCGCGTCTGACTCCGATGGCGACGGCGCTAGCGATGGCTTTGAAATCACCGAGAACACTGACCCGAACGACGAGAACAGCACGCCTGCGATTCCAGTGGTGCAGCCTTCCTTCGTGCCGATCAACGAGTTTGTTCCCGGCGCCTACGGCCCGGATCTGACCCAGACAGGTCTCAACTACCAGCAGAACAAGTATAATGGTGGCGTGATCGTCAACAACCAGGCCGAGGGCAACTACAACGCTCACGTCTCTGGCAACCCCACCCCGAACTCTTCGTTCGACGCGATTGTCCCTTGGGCCAGTCACGGTAACGGTGGCGGTCAGATCTCCAACCGGAACAGTGCGTTTGTTG
>JAQWTV010000018.1 GCA_029242545.1 Roseibacillus sp. | reverse complement strand
CCCCCGAGTAATTCCGCTCTAATATTCCACCCTCTCCCGGAATTCCGGACTCGTGATCCTCCCAGTGCACGAGATCGGATGACCTCTCTATGGTGTAGATTCGCCCCATGGCAGCTGGAAATCGCAGTTTAAGATGGTCCGGGCCTCCGGCCGGTGCTCGGCCTGCCATCACCTCCAGCCAGAGAAAATCCCCTGCCTGATGGGTATGCACATGAAGTGAAATTCCGTTCAGTATTAGATGCGAGGGAGAAAGCTGAGCACGTCCCCCCGGCGAAGCTGAAAAACCGAAAACCACCGACTCGCCAGCCGGAATAGACTGGTTCCATTCCACACCCCGCACCGTATAATGATTGCCGTGCCGGTGAATGAGTTCCGCATTCCAGAAGGATGAGATCTCCTCCTCTAACTCGAATTCAAATTCCCAGGAGTTGATCGGACGGCCGGTTAAATTAGTAATCTTCGCCTCCCCGGTAAAGCCGGAGCCCCAGTCGCTCTGAACCGTAAAATCTACCTCGGCCCTTATGCCGTGTGGAATCACGGGCCTGTTGGCAGGGTCTCCCCCTGCATTTCCGTTTCCGGTTCCATCACCAAAATCGATATCGCTGGCTGAAAAGAAGGCCTCCCCGGCTGGATCAATGCGTTGCCAGATCACATAAAGGACGTGATGCCCTGTCCGCTGCGGCAAATCGACTGAGAACCTGTAATAATGATCGTCCCTAACCGCTTGCGCTGCCCCGGGCAGAGCTTCGAGGTCATCCCAGTTCAGTGGCTGATCCGGGGACCACTCCTCTCGGGTGATAAATGCGAGGAAATAACTCGGATCGTGGGGAACCCACGCATCGAAGATCACTGGATAGAGCCCAGGGTTGACCGGAGTAGCGGGCCAATCCGCACGCTCGAGGTTGAGCCCAGCATACTTCTCTCTCCCAGCCCCTGCCAGCTGCCCGTCCGGAATGATTTCTCGATAGGGAGCAATACTATCGGGATCGTAGTTGGGGACTACCCGGCTCACCTCATGCCAGTCGTAGAAAGCCTGTGTCCCCGCGGTCCTAATCGCAGCCGACGAGACCTCACGATCAGGGCTCTCGGGGTTTTCCTGAAAAATCCGGTAGACTCGGCTTACTGGATCAAGGACGGATCCATGACCAAAGGCATCTCCCATGCCACTGGCTAGAACCCCGGCCGCGAGCATCACCTGAAATCGAATCTGGATCAGAATTGATTGCCGAGGGGGAGACTTGATAAGACACATCATTGGAAGAAAATTAACTACCGATCCATCATAGCTCTTCCAGTCGTCAAGGCGAACACAAGATAGACCATATAGGTCCAGTTATTCCATCGCTCCCTCCACCAGCCCCACTGCGTGACGGGCGAGTTGCTCAATGGCTGCCCAGTCCTCTTTTTCCACTAAATCACGTGGCGCTAGCCAGGACCCTCCCACTGCCAGCACGTCCGGGGAAGAAGTGTAAGAGGCCAGATTCCCCGGGCCCACTCCCCCAAGTGGGATATAACGTACTCCGAGGTGACGATAGGGCGATGCAACACTCCCGAGATATCGCAACCCTCCCATGGCCTCAGCCGGAAAAAACTTCAAGACCCTGCAATCAAAATCTAATGCCAACTCGATATCGCTTGGCGTGGCAACGCCCGGCGCAAACGGAAGCCCTTGATCCCTCGCTGCCTGCAGGACGTTTTTGTTGGTTCCGGGCGCAACGCCGAAATCCGCTCCCGCCGCAAGCACCTCATCAACCTGCTCTTTTGAGAGAATGGTGCCAGCGCCTACCATCATTCCCGGCACCTCCGCGACAATCTTCCGCAAGCTCTCTAGGGCCGTCTCACTACGCAAGGTTAACTCCATAGCCGAGATTCCTCCAGCGAGTAGAGCCCTCGCGAGGGGCACCGCATGGGCTGAAGAATCGATCATGACCACGGAGACAAGGCCGCATTCACCAAGTCGCCGGAATACTGGGTGTATCTCTTCCTCCTTCATAACTCTGCTTTCCCGCGATGGATGGTGATGCGCTCTCCCCCTTGCATCACCTTGTGAGATTGCCCGAGACTCTCACAGGAAGAAACGAATTCATCTGGCTCCTCTGTATTAAAGGTGAACATATCGTAGTGGCACGGGACGACCACTCTGGCCCCGATTGTGTGCGCCAGCTCTGCTGCCTCTCTCCCATTCAAATTTCCTGCAACCCTCCGCTCCGGCTTATTGCCGTTGATTGGGAGCAAGGCGAGATCAGGCGAGCCGCCGCTTAACTGCCCCTCCAGTCCGGCATGCCAGAGAGTGTCTCCACTGTGGTAGACCCGGAAACCCCCGAAGGTGACTCGGAAACCCAGGAATACGCACCTCCCCTCCCCATCACGCTCAACCTCATTGTGAGCCGCCGCAATCCCCTCAATTTTCCAAGGCCCTATTCCGGTAACCGTCATTTCGTTGATTCCCACATAATCAATCGCTCCCCCAGTCAATCGCTCCTTTGCAAATCCAATATTAGCTTCAGGCAGAACCAACGAAACACTCCCTGATGCCTCCGCAATTGCGACCAGAGTTTCCCGGTCGAGGTGGTCCGTATGGTTATGACTGGAGGTGACCGTCTTCACGAACGTCAACCGGGACGGGTCGACAACCAGTTCTGACATTCGCACATGCGGCTTGTCCGTGCCTTCATACTTGCGCGTGAGCGAATTCGAAAGATATGGATCAAATAGCAAAAAGTGGCCGTCCCACTTTAGAAGAAAACCGCTTTGTCCTAACCACCAGACGTGAAAGCAATCCTCACCCCCTTCCGCACCCACCATGTCCTCGATGAGGAGATCTCCTTTCTGCAACGGCTCGATCATCTCTCTACAGCCTTTTCCTTACCGCCGAGACCCCTTCAACCATATTGCAGAGCTTCTGCTGAGCCGCCCAGCGAGCAGTCTGGCTCAACCCGCAGTCGGGAGCGAAAACCAGTCGTTCTGGAGGAGCAAACTCGAGACAGGCCTGCACTTTCTCCTCAATCATGGCAGGAGTTTCAACGAGGTAGCTTTTCACATCAATCACTCCGACCGCGACATCCATCCTTTTGGCAACCTCTCCAATCATCTCTAATTCAGCATATTCTCTATTTGCCATCTCAAGATGTAACTCGTCCACATGGAGATCGAGAAAGTCGGGAAACAGTGGGTCGTAACGGCGATAACCTACCGGATGCCCCTTGAAGTTTCCGAAGCATAAATGCGTGCAGATTCTCGCCTTACCAACGATCCCCTCCACCGTTCTGTTAAAAATATCCACGAATCTGGAGGTGTCCTCCCTGTAGCCGTAACAGCTCATCGAGGGCTCATCGACGCAGACCTCCTCGCAACCTGCGTCAACGAGACATTCAAGCTCCTTCTGGATCAATGGAAGAAGAGCCTCGGTAAGCGCCCAACGGTCCGGATAGACTTCCCCGGGAAGCAGCCGTCCACTCATTGTAAATGGCCCCGGAACACTCATCTTAAGAGGATGCCCTGCGGGAGCCAGCCTCTTAAGGCGGTTGAACTCCGCAACAGTGCCAAGACCTCCTGGAGCATCTAGCAGCCCGTGCACCTCATGCTTTCCACGCTGGTCATGCGCCGGCGGACCCCACTTACGCGGGGACTCCGCTTCCATTGCAATTCCCTCCAAGTGCCCGTAGAAGCTCAGGTTAAAGTCAAAGCGCGTTTGCTCTCCATCGGTGATCACATCGAGACCCGCGCGCAACTGATCACCGATGGCAATGGCCGTAGCATCGTCCTGCATTTCTCCGATATCCGCCGCGCCAAATTCGTCTAAGCGCCCCGAGCAGGACTCCAGCCACGCGGGGAAGGGATAACTGCCTACAACTGACGTTCGCAGTGGTCGATCCTTCATGATTATGTTCCTAGGTTCTCGTATAACTTGGCCATCCGGCGCGAGTGCTCATCATAGGCAGCCTCGAAGAGCTCTGTCGAGCGGACCGCGCCAGTCGTGCATGCAGCCGCCAGGACGCTGGGCGGCGCTCCGCCCTCAACTAATCTCTCCGCCACCTCAGCCTTAATCGCGTTGACCAGAATCACGCCTCCTACCGTGGAAAGCGGCGCTACTTTCTCGGACAAGCCACTGACCTCCACTGCGGCATCACCCACCGGCGCACCGGTATCAAGGAGGAGGTCTGAAAAATCCCCAAGCTTCTTCCCGTCATCACGCTTCGCCTCACTCGCATCCGAATGCTTCTGGCTCACCATTCCTACAACCGTAACTCCTTTTGCCTGCAACCCCTCTGCCATTTCAACAGGAACGACACTGGTCCCACTGGAGGAAATGATGAGAGCGGAGTCTTCACTCCGGATGTCAAAGTTGCGCAAGATCCTACCCGCGAAGCCCGGAACATTCTCAAGAAACATCGCCTGCCGCTGTCCGTTTGCTCCAGTAGCCAGATTATGAAAGGTCAGCGATAGTTCCACGATGGGATTCCAGCCTGGAAAGGACCCGTAGCGAGGCCACATCTCCTCAACCATGATCCTGCTGTGCCCAGATCCAAATAAGTGGACCATTCGACCGCAGAGGATGGTCTCCGCAAATTTGTCAGCAATCTGGTCAATCAGCCCCCCCTGTTCCGAAACAGATGTCAGGATCTCTCTGCACTGGGTCAGGTACTCTTCACTCGCCTTCATTCGTTGTCGCTTCGTTGCTTTGCAAAATAAGCTGCTCCGTAGGCTCCCGCCATAGAACCCAGCTTGGCACGTCGAATTTCTACTCGTCCTCCACCCGGGCGCCACTCAAATTCGTCCATCCATTGATTGAGTGGACCCTCAATCTGCTCCCATGCCTCCGAGATCCCGCCTCCAATCAGAACAAGTTCTGGGTCGAGGATATTGACGAAGGAGGCAACTGATACTCCCAACGCCCGGAGGGAGCGATCCCACGCTTCCTTCGCCACCTTCTCACCTGCGCCGACAGCCTCGACGAGCTCTGCGGTAGATTTGTAACGGCCGCCGGTGCGGTCACCAACATTATGATTTCCAATGAAATCCTCCAGAGTCCCTGGCATCCCACAGAGATCCGGACTCCCAAGAAAGTCGAGAGAGGAGTGCCCGAGGTGCCCAGCTTTACCGAAGTGCCCCTGTAACAATCTTCCACCTGTCACAATAGCGCCTCCAACCCCGGTCCCAAGGGTAAGAAGAATGACATCCTGCACTCCAGTAGCCGCTCCCTGCCATATTTCACCCATGAGCGCAGCATGAGCATCATTCAGGACTGCCACCGGCCGACCAATCGCTTCAGGCCATTCAAGCCCTTCCAGCCCCTCCATACGCCCAGGCATCGCGACAATCCTGCTTGCTGCCCCGTTTGCCAGACCTGGAGCGGACAGCCCGATCACCGCACTAGTCCTCGATGCACGCGTTTCGAAAAGGTTCACAAGCCCCCGAACTTCCTCCACAAAGGCCGGGAGACCTCCCACGCATTCTCCGTCCCGGGTCGGGACCGTCTCCTCGTGAAGCAGCTGGCCACTGGACAACTCGAAGGCGGCGCCCTTGATGCGTGTCCCCCCGAGATCGATACCGATTCCAATTCCCTCCATCACCACCTTGCTAGGTTCCTGACACACTCCATCCTCCATCAACCCCGAGGACCTGTCCGGTTATAAAGCGACCTCCTTCGCCAAGGAGAAGAAGAGCTGCGCCATCCAGGTCACATGGAATGCCGACCCTCCCTCCATCCAGTGGCTGCTTCCTACTCACGTATTCCATGATTTCTTCGTTGGCGCGCGCGCGCTCCGACATCGGGGTATCCACGAGCGCGGGGGTAATCACGTTCACCCGGACTCCCTCTTTAGCATAATAGGATGCCAGCGATTTGGAAAACCCCTCAACTCCCGCCTTTGACGCTGCATAGGCGTGGGATGAAAAATATTCCGGTGAAGGATGAAATCCCAGGACGCTTCCCATATTAAGGATGACGCCACCGCTTGCCTGACGCCTGAAGCGCCTCACGGCAGCACGATTGGACATCATCAGGGACGTCAAATTCTGCCGAATAGTGTAGTCCCATCCCTCGTCACTCAATTCATGTAGCGGACCATCACCAACCGATCGCCCACTTCCTCCTGCAACGTGATACAGCCCCTCCAAATCTCCGATCTCCCCGCATGCAAACTCCAGAAACTGATCTACTGCACCTGGGGCGGCGGCATCAATCCTTTGCCCCACAGCATTTTCACCCAGCTCTTCCAGCGCCTCGCACAGGCGTTCTTCAGAACGACCGCAAACAGCCACTCGTGCACCATGGCTAACCAGAGCACGGGCCGCTGAAAAACCAAGCCCGCTGCTCCCTCCCACAATTACATATGCCTTGTCGGCGACCCCTGCTTGCTCGTTCACTCTTCCATTGACCGCTAAGGCCCTCCATTATTCAAGCCCCACCTTGGGCATAAGGATCGAGAAACGCGGATTCGACAGATGACCCCATCGCGCTAGGCAACTTCTGGCAGCAGAGAGGAGTGATGGTGCAGAATGGGCCTGCTCTGTCCCGGAGCAATCACGAAGGTAAAGCGCGCTCCAAACACACTTTCCTCTCCTTCCTTGATGATCTGCCAATCGTAAATTCCGCCTATAATCTGCGATCCATCCACGCCCAGCTGCTCGACCACCGTTTCCTCCCGTACCGTAACGCTCACTTTCCTCTGGTCGGTGATACGATGAAAGTATCCTGCAATCTCTCTCTCAGAGTTGTAGATACTTGGTGAGAACGTTGGGATCAGGACTGCGCTCTCCGCATAAAGAGCCCCGACTTCTCCCAATCTCCCCTCATTGACACCCTCGATCCAGCTTCGAAGAACCGCCCGAAGGCTTGATTGGTTTCCGTTCATTGCGCCTGAAGTCTACCTATTTCTACCTATTCGGCAATGACCGCTCGCTCCGCGACTCTGAAAAGAGGCGGCGCCTCACCATCCATCCAGGATAAGCTGGTTGTCGTAATTAACTTCTGGGAGGTCTCGGGAAGGTAGTCCATCAAGGCGTTCCGCCTCGATGTATCTAACTCCCCAAAGACATCGTCGATAAGATAAACAGGCGCAGAGTTTCGCTTATGCTCTAACAAACGGCCCTGCCCCAGCTTGAGCGCAAGTGCCATTGTTCTTTGCTGCCCCTCACTCCCAAAATCCGCAGCACTCCTACCATCAAGAGTCAGAATGAAATCATCCCTTTGAGGGCCAATGAGAGTCCTTCTCTGCATACGTTCCTTCGCCGCAACTTCTTCGAACGCTTCTTCCAGCCGCCCGTATCCTGAACCCTCATACGAAAGTCCACACTGATCCCCAGCACCACTTACTCCCTCCTGCGCTTGCGCTACTGGCAGCGCCAGATCTCCCACAAGCTCCTGCCGTAGCCTCTGGATCTCCCCGCCGTGCTCGACTAGCAACTTGGTATAAGCCAACACCTGCTCTTCATCCGGCTGCCGGTCCTTCAAAAGTATATTTCGACTTTTGAGCGCGCGCTTGTAACGAACCAGATGCCTTCGGTAATCCGGGGCTATCTGACTCGCCGCAAAATCAAGGAACCTCCTCCTGACCTCTCCCGGCCCTCTGACGAGCTCAAGATCTTCGTTGCCCATCCAGACCACCAGCCCCCCGGACAACAAATAATCACCCTGTGATTCCACTGGCTTTCCCTCTACCTGAAGCGCCAGCTCCCCGCCCCTCCGCTGAACACGGCGACTTTGCTCCCAGCACTCCCCCGCGACCCCAAAGCCCTCGCTCTGAAAACGCTGAAGCTGTCCGATTCGATGGGTCCGCGGCGATTGCAGCCTTACCAGAACACATACAGCCTCAAGGAGGCTCGTTTTCCCCTGCGCGTTTTCTCCAACAAAAACCGCGGTTTTGTGTGGGATATTCAAGGTCAGCGCCTCAAAACAGCGAAAGTCGACGAGCCGCAGGGACTGAATCACTCCCTAGTTTTTCCCGACTATCTCACATCATCAATTCGAAAGAGCTATTTTACCCTTGAAATCGTCACCACTTGAATAAATTTTGCACACGCAAGGCGGATTACTCCGCTGCCATACCGGACAGCACGCTCCAAAACCCCGACCTGCCGGTCACAAACCATGATCGAAGTCAAAAACCTAACGAAACAGTTTGGCAACAAGACAGCAGTAGATGATCTCTCCTTTTCCGTGGATAAGGGGGAAGTTCTCGGATTTCTGGGTCCTAACGGGGCCGGCAAATCCACTACCATGCGGATCATCACCGGGTTTATTCCAGCCACCGCCGGTGAAGTAGAAATCTGTGGGATTCCGGTTGCAAGCCAACCGGAGGATGCGAAGCGCAAGATCGGCTACCTCCCCGAATCCGCTCCGCTCTACGCTGACATGACCGTTTCCGGCTTCCTTCGCTTCTGCGCGAGTATTCGCGGCTTCTCCGGAGCTGCCCGTAGCGAGGCTGTCGATCGAGTTATCGAGACCTGCTTCCTTCAAACAGTAGCACATCAGTCCATTGACACCCTTTCCAAGGGATACCGGCACCGGACGTGCCTCGCTCAGGCCCTTCTTCACGATCCCGAGGTCCTCATCCTCGATGAGCCTACCGATGGACTCGACCCGAACCAGAAGCACGAGGTTCGAAAATTGATCCGGGATCTTGGGAAGAAAAAGACTATCATCTTCTCAACCCACATCCTCGAGGAAGTTGATGCCTCCTGCACCCGGGCAATGATCATCGATCAAGGCAAACTCGTTGCGGAGGGAACCCCGGAAAGCCTCCGAAATGAAGGCTCAGGATCTCTGACTGAGCTATTCCGCAAGCTCACCACTTCCGACGTCGCCGCCTGAAACTAACTGCACCCAGCTCGTCGCCATGTCCGTAATCGGTATTCTCGCCATCCTTATCCTTGCCGCCGCCCTAATCGGGGGCCCTCTCCTTATCTGTAACATCCGGGCCATTTTTTGCAGGGAGGTGAACTCCTTCTTCACCTCGCCCCTCGCCTATGTCCTGATCTTCATCTTCCTCGTTGCCATCAACGCCCTCACTTTCCTGTGGCCCGGAAGAGAACTCATTGAAAGCGAGCAGGCAGCCCTCAAGGATTTCTTCTTTTACTACCACCCCTGGGTGCTCGCCTTCTACGCACCTCTCCTTGCCATGCGCACCCTCTCCGACGAGCACCGACAGGGCACAATCGAGCTCATCTCCACCATGCCGGTGCGAACCATCGAGCTGGTATGCGGGAAATTCCTTGGAAGCTTTATCGTCCTGTTCACTTCATTACTGTTTACCGCCTCTGTATGGGTCACGGTATCAATCTTAGGCGACCCAGACCACGGCCCCGTTATTGCAGGTTATCTCGGGAGCCTCTTTGTGGGCGGGACATTCATCGCGGTTGCTATCGCGGTCTCCGCAGTCACCCGAAGCCAGGTAATCTGCGTGGCCGTATCGATCCCGATCTGCCTCCTCCTCTGCATCATTGGGTTCGACCCCGTCCAGGACTTTTTTGCTGATAGCGGAGTGCGCACTCTGGCCTTCACCGGCGAACTTCTTGCCTCTATCAGCGTCATGCCTGCATTTGTCGATTTCTCCAAGGGCCTGATAGAACTCCGTTACCTCTTTTACTTCGTGAGCGTGATCGCGCTCTGCCTCTTTATCACAAACACCGTTCTTCAGAACAAGAGAGCCTGAAACCCTTTCGAGATTCTCTATCCCTGTCATGAAAGCCCTTACTAGCTGGAAGACCCTCACCGGAGTCGCCCTCCTCTGCATCCTGGTGGCATCCCTGAACGTAATCGCCAAGCGGATTGCCACAATCCGATGGGACACAACCCAAGGCAACGTCTATACGCTCACGGAAGGAACGCGCTCGATCATCGAAAAGGCTAAGAGCTCGGGCCGCCCTGTTACGATCCGCTTCTACATGAGCAACCCGGAGGACGTCCAACTCCCCAAGAAATATGTGGACTACTCCAAGAGAGTCAAAGACCTCCTCGAGGAGTATTCCAAGGCGTCCGGGGAGGCCATCACAGTCCAAACCTTTACCCCGGTTCCCAATTCCGAGGAACAAGATGCTGCCGAACTTGACGGAATCCAACAGCGCGATCCTCGAATGGATATGCCCCAGAGCTCAAATCTGGATGACTACGACTACAACAACCTCGCCAGCCAACCCTATTACTTCGGCCTGTCCATCAGCAGCTTGGAGAAAATAGAAACCATTTCCTTCCTCAACCCTGCGCTCGAGAGAAAACTTGAATACCAGCTCTCGAGATCAATCAGCGCGGTCACCAGAAAATCCCGGCGGAAGATTGGTCTTCTTGAAGGAACTGAGATGTCACTTGCCGGCTCTGCCGGAATGACCGGAGGCCCAGGCCGACCTCCCTCTGTCATCTACCGGAGCCTCGCGCGGGAATTCGAAATCGTCTCGATTCCTTTCGACGTCGGCCCCATGAAACCCGGAGATGCCGAGCACCCATTCGCTGACATCGATCTGCTATTGATTGTCCATCCGGTAAAGATCAACCGCCCTCAATCCCCCCAGCCAGGGATGCCGCCCATGGGAAATACCACCTTAGAGCTGATCTCCAAG
Source organism: Roseibacillus sp. (assembly GCA_029242545.1). Lineage (GTDB taxonomy): Bacteria > Verrucomicrobiota > Verrucomicrobiia > Verrucomicrobiales > Akkermansiaceae > Roseibacillus_B. The sequence continues at coordinate 938 of JAQWTV010000018.1, read as the reverse complement.
GACACCCAGTATGCCATCGACCAGTATCTCGTGAACGGAGGCAAGGCTGTCGCATTCCTAGACAATCAGCACTTCGTCTCCCGCTTTTTTGACATCTACTCAGCGCAATTGCCTTTTGTTCCGCAGGATCGCCATCCGCAGTGGTACAAGGACCTTTACAATCTGTTCGAATCCAGTGGCTGGGAGCACTACCGCTCCGGCTTGGACGACTTGACCACCGCGTGGGGCGTCGATCTGGGAGGCTCAGAGCAGCCCATGGTCTACGATCCTAAATACTCGCGTCCCATCATGTTCGAGCGCCCCCTCAACCAAATGCTGCAGCGGGAATTCCGACTGAACCGACTGCTCGGTCAGATCCCGAACCGGAGGGACCAGCAGATGATCACCCAGCCTCTTTTCAGAGGAAATGGTCTGATGGCAAAGTTCGAGAATGAAGCACTTACCAGCGAGCATCCGGTGACAAGAGATCTCTCGGCCATTCAAATGGTAGACCCTTCTCCTATCATCGGAAAACCGAAGACCGGACTGAAAATGCGGACCCTTGTCTCCACCTCAGCCCGAGCCAAGGCTGTTCCAGGGAAAACTGCTCATCTCCTCCTCGGTCAGGGCGACCAGCAGGAACAGATCACCTCCAATTTCCAGTCTGCAGGAATCAAACAAGACCGCTACCCGGTGGCCGTTATCCTCGAAGGGAAATTTAAATCTGCCTATCAAGAAGACCCTACCAAACCAGATCCTTCAGAAGCCGCTCCACCTCCACCTATTGCTCCAGCGCCAAGCACTCCCCCAGTTCAGGCTCCCCTTCTCCCCGAGGGAGCTCCAGATTCTACCAACACTCCTGCGGAGCAACCTGCGGAGCAACCTGCGGAGCAACCTGCGGAGCAACCTGCGGAGCAACCTGCGGAGCAACCTGCGGAGCAACCTGCGGAGCAACCTGC
>JAQWTV010000015.1 GCA_029242545.1 Roseibacillus sp. | reverse complement strand
GTGGGCTTCATTCGAGAGGCTCGGATGGCCGGGTAGAGGCCGCTGACAGTCCCAACCACAGTGGCAAAGACGATGGTGAAAATGACGGCGCCCGGTGCAATTTCAATGCGAATCGCGCTCCCAATAGAGGGGAAAAGATAGAGGAGTTCACGCACCGCGAAGGCGAGGAGAACGCCAAGGGCCCCTCCAGCAACCCCGAGCAGTGAAGCCTCGAGCAGAATCATCCTGCGAATGCGGGAGGCCTTCCATCCGATCGCTCGCAGGACACCGATTTCCACCGTTCTTTCAAAGACACTCATCAGCATGGTGTTCATCACACTGGTCAGTCCAACGATCATCGCCAGAAGGGTGACGGCCAGAGTCATGCCACGGACTGCCTTCGTGGTGGAGTTGCTCTGCGCGGATTCGCTGGCGAGACTGGCCGAGAGCCCGGGATGTTTTTTTTCAATTTCCTCGCAGAGTGCCCTTGTGGCTGCCTTCTCCATTCCTGGGTTAAACCTTAGGTTCAGGAAGTTGATCTTTCCGGTGTTGTCGCTGTGGCGCTGCAGGACATCAAGTGGGACGAGGATAGCTCCGGACTCAATCATCGACGTGCTCTCGTAAATTCCGCATACCGGAAATTCCAATCCGTAAAGAAGGAGCGAATCACCCACCCCCTTGCCCAGCATCTGGGAGGCGGATTTACCAAGAAGGATGGCCTGCTCCTCGCGGTGCTTGTGCATCCGGCCCTCGATGATCCTGAGGTGCTTCCATATGTAGCTCTCCCACTCCCAGCTGGTAATGAGGACCACGGGGAGATGATCGACAGGGATCAGGCTGCTGAGGACTCCGCCGCTGCTTTCTACCCCGGGGAGGGATCGTATGTTCAGGGAGATGTCCTCGGAAAAGGGCGCGGGAATCGGGCTCCCAGCGGCAACCCGATTAATAACGGCATCTGTGCCACGGGCGTTCATGGTTTGGTCCCAGCCTCGTTCAAAGCCGCGGGCCAGGCCCATCAGGGACACAATAGCCATCATGCCCACGGCAATCCCAAGTAAGGTGAGAGCCGTGCGCATGCGCCTCACCTTGAAATTCCGGGTAACCATCGGGAAGAGGTTCATGGGGAAACGGGCAAGTCAGGGGTAGAGCGGATAATCATGCCATCGCTCATATGAATCTGGCGAGAGGCATATGCTGCAGTGGTCGGATCGTGTGTTACGAGCACGAGAGTCATTCCAGTTTCCCGGTGGATACGGGAGAGCAACTCCATCACCATGGTTGCAGAAGCTCTGTCCAGATTGCCCGTTGGTTCATCGGCAAGGAGCAGTTCGGGCTCGTTCGCAAGGCTCCTGGCAATGGCCACTCGCTGGCGCTCCCCGCCGGATAGTTCAGGTGGCCGGCTGTGAGTTCGATTCGCAAGCCCCACCTCGGAGAGGAGCTTGGCCGCTCGCGGGGCCCTCTCTTTTCTCGAAATCGAACTTTCAACCATGGGCACCTGGACGTTCTCAGAGGCCGTCAGGGTGGGAAGGAGGTGAAAGGACTGGAAGACGAAGCCGACCTTCTGGGCTCGGAAGGAGGAGAGGTCTCCCATCCCCGAGAGGGCCTGCCCGCGAACACAGATCTCGCCGGAATCAGGGGTGTCCAGTCCGCCCAGCATCTGAAGCAGGGATGTCTTTCCGCTTCCGCTTGACCCAGTGATGGCGATGAAGTCTCCCTCCTCGATCCGCAAATCAACCCCGCGGAGAGCGTGAATCCGGCCATCCTCGTAGGAGCGAGTGACAGCGATCGCCTCCGCGAGGCACGGGGTGTGAGGGATCTCCATGCTGAATGAGTTTTGCGGACTGGTGCCCGGGCCGCAATTGTAGAATAGGAGAGATGAGAATGGAAAGCCCGTGACCGAGATGAGTCTGATATGGAATCGGAATGGCCTCGTATACCGGACCCATGGTCTATAAACTTTCCCACTACGGCTTGCGGTCCTTTATGGAGAACAATAGGTTCAAGAAATGAACTTCAACGGCTTTCTGCCTGTCTTTCTTTTCCTATGTCTTCCAACCTTGGATGCCCAGATCTCTGATGCCGCACAGCTCAAGCTCGAGGGTGCGGTGGCTTTCACCGAAGGTCCCGCCTGGCACCCTTCAGGAAATGTGTATTTCACCGACATTGCCAATAACCGGATCATGCGCCGTGATCCATCGGGGGTCATGCATATCTTCCGCACCCCCTCTGGACGGGCAAATGGACTTCTCTTCGACCACGAGGGGAGCCTGATGGCTTGCGAGGGCGGAGGAGAGGGAGGGAATCGTCGAGTGACCCGCACTGAGAAGGACGGAGCCATCACCGTGCTCGCGAGCCAATACGAGGGGAAAAGGCTCAATTCTCCCAACGACTTAGCGGTGGACTCTCAGGGCCGGATTTATTTCAGCGATCCCCGCTACGGAAGCCGGGATGACTTGGAACAGTTCGACGGAGAAGGCAGGGAAATCGAGGGGGTCTATCGTATTGATGGCCCCGGGAAGATCTCCCGTATCATCACTCATGAAGTGCATCGACCCAATGGGATTCTCGTTTCTGCGGATGATAAGTTCCTCTTCGTGGCGGATAACGTGAACGATGGTCCCGGTAAGGGGCTCGGGGGAAACCGTAAACTGTGGCGCTTCACTCTTCAAGCTGATGGCTCGATAGTTCCCTCCAGTCGTAAACTTCTCTTTGACTGGGGTAGTGATCGCGGTCCCGATGGACTGGCTCTGGATTCGAAGGGACGAATCTTCGCTGCCGCAGGGTTCAATTTTCCCAAGGAACCTGTGGAAACCAGTCTGAAATACAGGGCCGGCGTCTATGTCTTTTCTCCTGAAGGAGAACTTCTGCAGAACATTCCGGTGCCCGCGGACATGATCACTAATTGCGCCTTCGGGGGAGCAGGTCTCCAGACCCTTTATGTTACCGCGGGGCATAAGCTCTGGAGTATTCCTGTTAAAGATCCTGGTCATCTTGCATGGCCCCTGAGGCCATAGGAGGGGGCCCCTCATATGGGATGACCAGCGCAGTGAGATGGGTTGAGCTGGAGCAGGACGAGAGAAAGGCCAGGATTGCCAGAGTGGTGAGGAAAAGGGCCGCTTTCATGGGATCAAATGGATGATTCGTCTGGGGGAGGAAATTAAGGTCGCTACCCTTCTGACCGAAAAAATAGCCGCTCCTTTTTCAAACTTTCCTCAGCTAGCTGAAAAAGGGTGAGTTCCTTGTGGAATCCTCGCCATTTGAGTGTGAGAGTCCATATTCGGAGAAAGCATGGACCCCGCCCAAAACCTAGAAACAGCTCCGCTGCAGGACCTCGATGAGTGGGAGGACGATCTTCTGAGGCGGTATCCCGCGAAGGAGGAAGAGGGCCGGAAATTCCGAGCCTATGAAGCTGAGGCACGTCCTGGGGTCCGGGAGTTTTATCGACTCAACCACCAGAACCAGACTTTAGATTTTGTGCGGCAGAAGCGTGCGGAATACCTCCCTCTCAAGAAACGCAGGATGACTGTTTGGGAGGCGCTGGAATATCTGAATACCCTCGTGGATGACAGTGATCCCGATATAGACCTTCCTCAAATCGAGCACCTTATGCAGACCGCGGAGGGAATCCGCCATGATGGTCATCCCCGTTGGTTTGTTCTGGCCGG
>JAQWTV010000005.1 GCA_029242545.1 Roseibacillus sp. | reverse complement strand
TTTTTTTCGAGGCCGCTTGTCCTGAGGGTGTCCAGCAGTCTCTCCACTTGAGCGTCGATAAAGGTGGTGCATGCCAAGTAGGAACGGGTGAGATTCTGCCACTGGTTGGCATCCCTGAGGAATTTAAGTCGCGGTTCTGGTAATCGCCAATGGAGATGCCACGAGAATCGGGGAGTATCTGAGCGGTCACTGGGGTGGATGGCCGGAAGCTGCAACTGGTCGAGAGGGTGAAGATTCATCCACTTTTCCGTGGCGTAGCAGGGGACATGGGGAAGGAAGAACCCGGTGGCGAGAAACAGAGGAGTTTCCTGATTCGATTGGGCATATTCCTGAAGGCGCTCGACGGCCCAGCTCGCTACCTGATAGTCGCCCTTGTCCTCATCCTTGTGGGGAAAGAGCCCCCAGTCTACGAGCCGATGGGGCTGCGGGGTCTTAACGAGTTTTTCTGAAGGGAAGGGCTTGCCCGATGCTCCCGGGCCGACTTCGTTCCACTCGGTGTGAGGTCCTTTGGTCGAGCGTCCGGAGCGGCCATGATAAATTTTTCCTGTCATGGCGGTGTGGTAATTCCCATGACGATTAAAATACTGGGGAAGGGTTTCCGTCTTGGCGAATTCAGGAAGTGTACGAAACCATGGAGCGAGGCCATAAACCCCGGTCGTACTTGGGCGCAGTCCGGTCATCACACTGGTCCTCGAGGGATTACATAGAGGCGACTGACAGTGTGCGTTGGCAAAGACAGTTCCCCGTTTTGCAAGAGCATCGATATTTGGAGTCCGGGCCTGAGGATGTCCGCCCAAGCACCCAATCCAGTCGTTCTGATCGTCAATGGCGATCATAAGGATGTTTGGCTGATCGGCGGCTCCCAGAGAGCGAACGAGGGAATACAGAAGGAAAAGGGAAAGAGGAATGAGCTTCATTGTCCTTGGTGTTCAGTTAAGTTTAGAGTCGAGCTTTTCTCCGAGTTCCCGAACCCGGTCCGGCAAGGCCTCGGCGATGTTTTTTGTCTCTCCGGGATCGACCTCATGGTCATAAAGCTCCATATGGGAGGCCTTACCATTGCGGGAATGGCGAATCAGGCGGAAGCGGTTGGTGCGGATCGTTTCGGCCCCACCCCTATAGGAAATGGCCATTCGTGCTGGAGCGGCTGGATCATCCAGATAGGGCCGCAGAGATGCTCCTGCCAGCCCCTCGGGCGGTTGTAAGCCTGCCAGATCGCAGAGCGTTGGAAAGATGTCCACGGTTTCCACGATGGCGGGGGAGGCCTTGCCCCGGCCGGTTTTCATCCGGGGGTCTACGACGATGAGGGGAGAGCGAAGAGATTCTTCAAAGAGGGAGTGCTTGCCCCAGATAGCGTGTTCCCCGAGGTGCCAGCCATGGTCACCCCAGAGCAGAATAATGGTTTGATCGGCCTTTCCCTGCTTCTCGAGACCCGCGATCAGGCGCCCCACAAGCGCATCCGCATAAGAAACACATCCAGCATAATGTTTGCGGACCGTATCCGCAAAATCATGGTCACTTCGGGGATCGCGTTTCCACCGGTTGTACTTCATGAACTCCCCACTTCCATGCCAAGTTGTCTTTCCTGACGGTTTGGCCGCGTGCGGGATCGCAGGCAGGGAAATATCGTCGTAAAGTTTCACGTAACGAGCCGGAGCTCCAAATGGAAGATGCGGACGAAGGAATCCAACTGCCAGGAAGAAGGGGTTCTTTTCTCCGGATAGCTTCTCTAATTGGGTAAGCGCACCTTCAATCGTAGGCCCATCCGGATAGGTGCTGTCGTCACCATCGAAGGCCTGGACCACGTCCATTTCCTTCGCATTGCCTCGGATCTCTCCGTTTGCCTGCCCGTGCATCAGCCCACGAGGGTGTTGCCATGGTCCGCTCGGGCAGAGGTGTCTGGTCCATGCCCCCGGCATTTCTGGTTTGCTATCATCGTTCCAGTCTTTGCCTCCCCGGCCCCCGGGATGGTGAGAGACCTTTCCCACCGAAACCGTGGTGTAGCCGTTGCGGCGGAACCATGCGGGCATGTTGCTGGTTCGAATCGTTTCGTTATTACCCTGGCGGAACAGTGCTCCATTATCTCGCGGCCCGTATCGGCCAGTGAGCAGGGTGTAGCGGGAGGCTCCGCAGGTGGGGGCTTGAACGTAGTGCCGGGTGAAGGCTCGGCCCTCCCGGGCGAGGCCATCAATATTGGGGGAGTGGATATACCCGGCACCGAAGCACTTGAGTTCAGGTCGAAGGTCATCGATGCATATGAGCAGGACATTAGGCCGCTCACTACCCGCAGAAATTGATCCTGTGAGTAGAAGAGCCAGCAGGCCAAGGCGGCAGAGGGGCGGAAAAGGCCGGCGTTTTAAGCGGCAGGTAAAATAGGGAGCATCCATTGAACTGAGGCATGATTTCATTTCATAAACAGGGGCACAAGGTGTTCCAGTATCGCTTGCAGTGGCAGGCCGATCTTCCCCTTGTTGTGGGCGGTGGCCACGGCGACGATATTTAATGCAGGGAAGGCAGCCATATACTGCCCGCCCGCGCCTATTCCACTTACCATATGGACACGTCGCCCAGCCGCTTTCTTTTGCCGGTTGTGGAAGTGGTAAAAATATCCTTCTCCCTGTTGGCTGCTCATGACGAGCTTCAGGTAATCAGCGGAGAGGAGCTGTTCGTTGCCATACCTGCCTCCTTGAATGAGCATGATGCCAAATTTCAATAAAGAGCGCGCAGTGAAGCTGCTGCCTGCTCCGCATTTGGGCAGACCGCAGGGCTGGTTATCCCAGTGGTAGACCGCCCCAACCTTCCCCGCTACTTCCCGGGCGATAAAATCCTGAGCCGTCCCGGGGGCGAGAATATCTACGATCATCATGATCATGGACGGGTCTGTGCCGGTGTATTTGTATTGCTTTGCCCCCAAGGTGACAGGCTCGGTATTCTCAAATAATGCCTGGAAGAATTTCTGGCGCTGGTATTTTCCACCAAGCGTCCTGGCGAAGTTCTTATCCGGGAAGCGCAAGCCAGATTTCATGGAGAGGGCGTCGCGCAGGGTAATAGTCTCGACTCCAGCTCTGATCCTCGAGCGGTCAATTTCAGGCATGAAGCTGATGACCGGTTTGTCGAGGTCGTTCACCTTGAGAAGTCCTCGCTGAATTGCCCGGGCGAGGGTCATGGAGGTGAGGGTTTTGGTGATCGACATGGCATAGTGAGGCCCATCCACACGCCCTCGGCGGTTGTACATCTCGAAGATCAATCTGCCGTCCTTCCAGAGAAGGATACTGTCGAGATTGGAGTATTTTCCCGCCTTATCGTCGTTGAGCAGGGCCTTGATTGCTTTGTCCGTGCCTGGCACGGTTAAAGTCCCTACCGGCAACCCATCTCCCAGATCTTCGGGGGCATTGCTAACGTAAGGCTCAGCAAGATAAGGAAGTTTTTGCTGCTCCGCATAGGTCTGGACCCTCGGGCTCAAGTCACTGGGAAGCCGGGGGAGTTCGCTCGCGGGGAGGAGTGCCAGCGGGGCTGCAATAGCAAGGAGAACCAATTGGAGGGTCCCCGTAATCCTTGTGGATGCGATCTGAATTTCAAGAGCCTTTGCGACTATGCGAGGAGAGCTCATTATTTCAACAGTCGCGGAGAGGCTTGTTCAACCCAGCCGGCCTTACGCTGGCCCTTACCAGGCCGATCCACGTCGCCAAGGTCTTCACGGGCGGCTTCCGCATGAGCGAGGAGCTGTTTGACGATATCCGGGTTTTCGGCAGCCACATTGTTGTCCTCATGGATATCTTTGGCGAGGTTGTAGAGAGCGAGCGCTTTTTTGCCCTCGGGTTTTCCCCAGTTGCGCTTTTTGGAGTCCATAGCTACGAAGAGCTTCCAATCGCCTGAGCGTACCGCCTGTAACTGATCCATTTGGTAATAGAAGAATGCTTCGCGAGGGTGGCTCTTGGATTTTCCGCTGAGGATAGGCCAGATGTTTTTGCCATCAATGAGAGGGGTCTTGGGGCCTTTGCCACCGGAGATCGCGGCGGCTGTGGGTAGCAGGTCCATGGTGCAGGTGAGGGCTCCACTGGAGCTTCCTGCTGGAACCCTTCCCGGCCAGCGGACAATGCAGGGAACTCGCATCCCTCCCTCATCGGTGCGACCCTTCCGGCCTCGCAGGGGCAGGTTACTACCCTGTTTTTCCCTCGCGGATCCGTTATCCGAGGTAAAGAGAACCAGGGTATGTTCATCGATACCTTCGGTCTTGATGGCTTTGAAGAGCTCTCCCATCGACCAATCAATCTCCTGAACCCAATCTCCGTAGGCCCCTCCCTTGCTGCTACCCTTGAATTTCTCCCCGGGCACGAGAGGGAGGTGCACCGCAGTATGAGGAAGGTAGAGGAAGAATGGTTTACTGCTGTTGGACTTAATGAATTTTACGGCTTCTGAAGTATACTGTGCGGTAATCGTAGTTTCCTTTTGCACGCTGTCCCTGATCACGGTCAGATCCCGCACGAGGGGCAATGGGACTTCTTTGCGGTTCATGTCGTTACTGTAGGGAATGCCGAAGTAATGATCGAAGCCGTGGTTGGTGGGCATAAAGTCAGGGTGGTCCCCGAGGTGCCATTTCCCGATACACATGGTGGAGTAATTCTGCTCCTTCAGGACTTCGGCAATGGTAACCTCATCCGGATTGAGTCCCTTACGTGCCGCAGGAAAGAGCACACAAAGATTCTGTTCATCGACATGCATGTTTACCCGGCGCGGATAACAGCCGGTCATGAGGCTGGAGCGCGACGGGGTGCATACGGGGCAGGTAGAATAAAAGTCCGTGAGCCGCATGCCTTCCCGGGCCATTTGATCAAGGACGGGCGTGGCGTGCTTCTTGGCTCCGAAGGGCCCGATGTCGGCATAGCCAAGGTCATCGCAGAAGACGATAATGATGTTAGGTTTCCGTTCGGTGGCCTGAACGAGAGGAGCAGAAATCAGGAGGGAAAGGAGAGGGAAAAAATAGACGGGTTTCATAAATGATGGGAGGGCAGGAAAGTTTCTCATGAGGGGTTGGAGAAGGCGGGAGGTAAACCGCAGGAGGAAGAGCAAGTTACTCGTAGCGCCACTTCATAATCCATGGGTCTTCCGTGCGCTTCTGCATGGCCTTGAGCTTGGATTGATAATTAGTGAGAACAGTAGCGAACGCAGGGTCCTCTGCGAGATTACGGGCCTCGGAAGGATCGGATGAGATGTCGTAGAGCTCAAACTGTGGGCGGTTGATATAGGAATCGACGGTGCGCTTTCCATAGGGAGCCTCGGCGCCTTTGGCATACTGGGCCTGCCAGGTTGAAGCGCGCCAAAGATCTGAGGCGAACGGGTAAGGCTGACGCCAGGCGATATTCCAGATAAGCTTGTATTTGCGATCCCTTACCACCCGCATAGGATAGTACATCTGTATTTCATGAAAGGTGTGAGAGGCTCCAATCTCGTCCCAGCCCTTGGGGCTGGCTTCTTCCAGAATGGGAACCCAGGAGCGTCCGTGATAGGCCTTTGCCGGTTTGCCCCCGTTCTCACCCGAAGGCACCTTGGCTACACTGATTAGCTTGAGAGGGGCCTGCCTCTCGGCATCGTAGGCTTGGGCAAGATCGAGGATGGACGGCGTGATATCCACATGGCTGATCATGGCGCTATTAACGACCCCTCTTTTTTTTGCCCCGGGATGACGAACAATGAAGGGGACGCGTAAGCCCGCCTCGTAGACGGTGGTCTTGCCCCCCGGAAAAGCCATTCCGTGATCCGCAGTGTAGATGAGGACTGTGTTCTCCCATTGCCCGGTTTCCTTGAGCAGGCTGACGAGGTGCCCCAGTCCCTGATCAATGCGGGAGCAGCTTTGATGATATTGCGCGATTTCGGCGCGGCACTCGGGGGTATCCGGAAGGAAGTCGGGAACCTTGACCTTGGAGGGCTCGTAAAAGACCTCCTCGATTCCCTGATGGGCTTTACGCTCCGGTTTGTTGCCAAAGAGGTCTGGTTTGAGCTCAAGGGGAGAAGTTTTGTCTACGCCTCCGCCGCGGTGGGGGTCAGAAGTGCAGAAGTAGAGAAAGAAGGGCTGATCGGAGTTCTCTTGGAAGAGATCGCGGCAGCTTTCGGCCATTGACCGTGCATTGCGAGCATTGCCAGCGAGTCGCTTTTCAAACTCGAAAACCGAGACAGGAGCGACATGATATTTTCCGATCTGGGCGGTGCGGTAGCCGGCCTGTTTCATCTGGAGTGGCAGGCTGACAGCAGCCACGGCGGGGAAAGAAGCAAACTTGTGAAAGGCGTGCGTGTGCCCATATTGGCCATTCCGATGATTGTGGAGGCCGGAAAGAATCACCGAGCGACTGGCTGAGCAGGAGGCTGTCGTTGCGAACGCGTGGGTGAACCGTGTTCCCTCTGCGGCCAGGCTGTCGAGGTGTGGCGTTTTGATGTCGGCGTGTCCGTAGCACCCTGCGATGGGGCTTTGGTCGTCTGTCACAAAAAGAATGATGTTCGGAGTAGTAGCTCCGGATTTGGGGCTAATCGACATCAGGAGGAGGGCGAGGAAAAGGAGTCTCATAAGGGGCGCAGGTAATGAGTAGTGGGGAAGGTCTGAGGAGATGATAATACGTGCCAGGGCCGAAGTTATGTCGTACGGGCAGGAACGGAAACTTGGCCCCAGGCTCCTGGGTCCCGGTAGCCCACAGTGCCACGTCCATCAACCTGGTATCCGCAACGCTTGACGAGTTCTTCGCCGCTCGCGAAGTCGTCTCCTGTTTCCTTGAGACGTGAACTTAACTTGTCTTCCAGCTCATCGCGTAGCGCACGATGACGGGGGGAAGTAATCAGATTGCTTTGCTGGAAGGGGTCGCTCTCATTGTCGAACAATTCCCATGGGCCCTCAAGGGACCGGGTATAGGTATATTGTCGGGTTCGCACACCGCGGTATTCCCGTCCACCCTGCGCTCTCGTCCACTGCCCGAACGGGCTCGGGCAGGTGATGAGCGCATGATTGTCCTCAAGTTTGCGTTCTCCGCGCACTACCTCGGAGAAGTCCTCTCCGTCTACAGTTTCCGGAATATCGAGCCCCGCTAGACCGAGAAGCGTGGGCATAATATCCGGCGTATTGATGGGAGCTTCGATCTTGCGGGGCCTGACCTTCAGGCGGGACGGGCAGCGGACCAGAAAGGGAACCCGAATTGATTCATCCCAAGGGCGCTGTTTCTTGAGCTGGCCTCGTGAATGCAGCATGTCGCCATGGTCGGAAGTATAGACGATGATCGTATTCTCGAGCTGCCCGCTTTCCTTGAGGGCCGCAATAAGCGACCCCACGCATTCGTCCAGAGCGCTACAGTGAGCATAGTAGCCGGCGTAGGTTGACTGAGCCTGCTTGCGGATCTGCGGAGGAACGTTTCCGCGGAGAGTCAGCTTCTGGTCGTCGTAGTGGTCTAGCCATTTGGCCGGGCCGGTTCGGTAGGGAGCATGTGGGGGGCCCCAGGAGAGAAAGAGGCTGAAAGGTTTGCGGCTTTTAGAGGGCGCAGCGCCGTGATCCTTGATGTAGGCAACGGCATCCTGAGTCTGAGCGTAGGCATCATACCCTTCCCAGGTCCGAGGGTTTTTGCCTCTCTTGTCAAAGTAGCGGGACTGGTTGTAGTTGTGCGTACACTCGAGCACCTTCCAGTAGTCAAACCCCTGGCGGCGCTCAGGGGGAATGTAGGCGGAGCGCCCTGTCCCATCGATATGCCACTTTCCGATATAACCTGTGTCGTAGCCCGCGGAGGTCATGGCCTCGGCAATGGAGGTAGCGTTGTCGTTTAGGCGCAAATCATTCAGGAAGAGGCCGTGCGAGAGCGGGTACTGGCCTGTCAGTAAGCAGCCTCGGTGGGGGCAGCATACAGGAATTCCCGAGACCGCGTTCGTGAAGTTAACGCTTTGGTCAGCGAGAGCATCGATATGGGGCGTGCGCACCTCCTGATTTCCCATGTATCCGTGGTCCATTGCTCGCCACTGATCGGAAAAGAGATACAGAACGTTAGGCTTGGGGCTGGAGGGGTCTCCAGTTGCCTGATTGGCAGTGGCAGTGGCAGCGGCAGTGGCAGTGGCGGTAGCAGTGCTGGTGAGGAAATGACGGCGATTCATAGGAGCAGCCCGGAGGATCCTCCGAGGCTACGGGCATGCAAGGAAGAACGTAAAGAGAGGGCCAGCCCTCTGGTCCGTAGCGAACGCTCCAGTCTGTGGTGTCAGCAGGGGAGCTGTCCTGGACAGCGTTGTAAGCGGACTGCTATTTGTCCTTACTACTCCGTTCGATCAGCTTGATTTTACGCTTGAGCTGCCTGATTTCCGAACGTGCGGTGTTGATTTTACTGTAGACCGCTTCGGCCTTGGTTCTCCAAGATTTTGCCTCGGTCAGTTTCTTCTGGCTGACTTTTGGGTCTCCGCCTGCCCCACCAATCCCCTTGAAGGCATCGTCCTCAATTTCAGAGGCCTTGTCGTCAAGGGCCTCCGCTTCAGGTCTAAGTTTTTCAACCACTTGTTCCAGTTCGGCAATTCGGGCCATCATGGGCTGGATCTCCACATTGTTGGAGGGAGCGGATGGGGCGGCGCCAATCGGCTTGGTGGTCTTGGCCTTAGTCGTCTTTGGCTTGGTTATCTTTGGTTTGGTCGTTCTTGGCTTGGTAGATCCGGGACGCGAGGGCGAAGAAGAGGGTAGCCCGGCATTGGCCCGGAGAGCGGCAATGGAGGCTCGTGCTCGCGCCGCTTCGAGATCTTTTTCCCGGGAAAGGAACTCCTGGGCACGGGAGGGGTCATAACCAAACCTTGTCTGAAATTCCTCAGGTAGTTCTTCGAACTTGATTCTGGCGGTTCCATATTCGTGGGTGATTTTGACCCCAACTTCGTCCACGCCCTTGATCACCACTTTCTTATAAGTCCGCCCCTTACCAGTAGTGAGGGAAGGGTGCTTTTCCCCAACGGCGCTCTCTCGTTCCGCTGCGGCCTTTGCCAGGCGCGCCTTCTCTTCTTCCGCGTCTTTTTTCGCTGCTGCTTCGAGAGCGGCGAGCTCTTCACCGGCGGCCTCCTCTCCTTCCGGGACTACTTCCTCACCGGGCTCTTGGGCTGGAGCTGGATCTGCCGGTAGTGGTTTTGGCTGGGAGTCATCCTGAGCTGGGGCCACGGGCAATAAATTCAGGCAGGGAATGAGGCAGGCAATGACTAATCGCATACCCAGCGAATTAAGATGACGAGGAGGGAGTGTCCAGTTCCAAAGCCTCCCCCAGAGCGCCATTTATTCAGCGACATTAATTAACTGGGCCTTTCTCCGAGGAGCTGGCCGCGATTTGACTGGTCATGGGTTACCCCGGGTGGTGCTTTCCGGGCAGGGGAACCACTGGACCCTCTCTCATGATTAGAAATCCTCGCTCGCCCTCTCTGGCAATCGCACTGTTGCCCATTGTGGCAGTGGCCGTGTTTCTCGTTCTTGGGATTCGCTTGCTGGGAGCGGATGCACATTTGCCTCTGGTCCTGGGAAGTGTGGTTGCCGCGGTTACAGGAAAAGCTCTGGGCTTCAACTGGAAGAGTCTCCAGGAGGGAATGGTCCGGGGAATCTCAGTTGGCCTTCCCTCCGTCCTGATCCTTCTGGCCATCGGCGTTCTGATTGGATCGTGGCAGGTGAGCGGGGTGGTTCCGCTCATGGTATTTCATGGGTTGCGCCTTCTTGCCCCGGAGGTGTTTCTGGTCGCCTGCTGCTTGATATGTGGCGTGGTGTCGTTGGCTACCGGGAGTTCGTGGACCACGGCGGGGACGATTGGTGTGGCCATGATTGGAGTCGCGGAGGGACTGGGAGTCTGCAGCGCGATGACAGCAGGAGCCGTTGTTTCCGGATCCTATTTTGGGGACAAGCTTTCTCCGCTGTCGGATACTACGAATCTGGCCGCCGCGGTAGCAGAGGTCCCTCTCTTTCAGCATATTCGGCATATGCTCTGGACGACTATTCCGAGTATGCTCATTGCCCTCGGGGCCTACGCGTTTCTGGGTTTTTCGTCTGGGGACCAGTCCAGCTTCGGAGAAATCAGCACCCTCCTTGAGGCGATTGATACGAATTACCAACTATCTCCATTACTTTGGCTGGCTCCACTGAGTGTGGTGGGATGCCTGCTTTTAAGAGTTCCTGCGCCGGGAGCCATTCTCGCGGGAGCCCTTACAGGCGTTATTTTTGCGCTCGCTATCCAAAGAGTCCCCGCGAGTGAGGTTGTTTCGGTGCTTCAGAGTGGGCATGCCCCGGAGACCGGAGTCATCCGACTCGACGAACTTCTTGCCGGGGGTGGGCTCGAGAGCATGTATTGGACGATTGGGCTTATTCTCTGCGCTCTATCCTTCGGAGGGCTGATGGAGGCAACAGGAATGCTGCGGGTCATTGTAGAGGCTATCCTGAGGGCTGCTACTACCAGTGGTCGATTGGTGCTAGCCACGTTGTCCTCGTCGCTTGGAATCAATCTGGTAGCGGCAGACCAGTATCTCTCAATTATTCTTCCCGGCAGGATGTATGGAGAGGCATACGCAAGGGCCGGGTTGGATCCGCGGAGTCTTTCGCGGTGTCTGGAAGACGGTGGGACCATGACCTCGCCTCTCATTCCCTGGAACACTTGTGGAGCAACGATGCTGGGAGCGTTGAAGGTTGGGCCTCATCTCTTCGCGCCGTATGCCTTTTTCAACCTGTTATGCCCTCTGGTCTCCGCTTTGCTGGGTCTGACGGGGTGGACCATGCGTCGCAGGCAGAAGCCGGAGAGCGGCCAAGGCTCCTGACGCTCTCATCCTCCTTATGTCAGTTTCTGGGCGGGTTTCCCGGACATCTAGAATATACCAGTAATTCTGGAAGGCGCCTCGTTGGCTTTATCGGCCTTCCGAGTGTCGGACTCGCCATAGTGACAATAAAAAAGCGCGGGGGGTCGCCCACCCGCGCTCTTGATCGCTTTCTTGAGGAGACCCAAGGGTCAGACCTTGCTGGCGTCCGGCACCTCGAAACCCTTGTTGTTGGGGTCTTTCAGGAGGGCGTTGGCCTCGGCGGCAAACTCTCCGGTATGGCGCTCGGTCTTGGGATCAAAGGTAAGCCACGGCCCAACCGTGTAATGCTCCTTGTCCACTGGGATCTTGCAGCCTTTCTCCATGACGTCATGGAGGATCCCGAAGTGCTCCCCGGCATCCTTGTTGTCGCCGAAGGTGCCCGCCTTCTTGTTAAAAGGAACCTTTTCCCCAAGGCGGTAGGAGTTGTTCATCAGGTGACCAACAACACACCCATAATGGGCCTCCATGACATCCCCGTTTGCCATTTCGGGCTTATTTTCCCGGCACGCGGTAACAAAACTGTTCCAGCACCCGCCGGGGGTAACGTTGCCCCCAGAAAGCTGAATCTTTTCTCCCTTGTCACTGCCCGGCTTATAGTAATGGGGGTTGGTGTCGGACATGATGCGTCCACCATCTTCAAAGTAATACTCGTTCTTAATCTGCCTCTGGTAGCCGTCGTAATTCACGTTCCGGACATTGAAGAAGCAGTATTGCCCGTTGGGGTACTGGGCTAGTCCAAACATGGTGTTAGGGGTTTCCCCCTGGTCGTTCCACTGGAAGCGTCCGCCAATGGCCATGGCTCGCACGGGGTGGGTTTGATTATCATCGATGGCCCATCGGGCAACATCCAGCTGGTGAGTTCCCTGATTGTTAAGGTCCCCGTTCCCCGTCTTCCAGAACCAGTGCCAGTTGTAGTGCACGAAATTGGCATGATAGTCGTCAATAACTGCAGGCCCTTTCCAGGTATTCCAATCCAGATTTTTTGGAGGAGATGCGATTCCCTTGGTCCCGATTCCTCCCCGGGGTTTGCAGCAGTAGCCGTAGGCGATCTTCAATTTTCCCCAGGTGCCCGCCTTGATCATTTCATGGAGGGCCGCGATGTTCTTATCGCTGCGACGTTGGGTTCCATGCTGGATCACGACCCCGTATTTTTTCTGAGCTGCTACCGCGACTCGGCCCTCTTCGACGTCATGGCTCATTGGCTTCTCGACATAGACATGCTTGCCGGCCTGAGCGGCCCAGATTGTCATGAGGGAGTGCCAGTGATTTGGAGTCGCAACCGAAATGGCGTCAACCTCGGGATCCTCGAGGGCCTCCCGGATATCAACTACCGCTTTGCAGTTCTTGTGGCCCCGCGAGCGAACCTCGTTGAGGCGCTTGTCACGAGCACCAGAGTCAGGGTCAGCAACATAGGCGATCTCGACCCCCTTGATACCCCCAAAGCCTCCCAAGTGTGAACCTCCTCTGCCATTGAGTCCTGCTACCGCTATTCGGAGTCGATCGTTTGCGCCCCTGACTTTTGCAGAGGATTTAGTGCCAATAATCAGGGGGGCGGCACCTGCCGCGGCGGTGCTTTTTACGAAGCGGCGTCTGTTCAGCGAGCTCATATTTCTAAAGCCTAGATCAAGAGAGCCCTCGCTTGCAGCCTTAAATTCGATAGATTCCCGGACCGGGCTCCGTAAGATGCAAAGTTTGTGATTGAGCCACTTAGATAAAACCTTAGGGCCTACCAATGCATTTGCGCCTCACCCCTTTATTCCTTGCTGCGGCCTGCCTTCTGGCGTCCGGGGCTTCAGGCATTGAGCTGCCGGGGATGTTCAGCGCCCACGCAGTTCTTCAGCGTGGCGTAGCGGTGCCTGTCTGGGGTTGGGGAACGCCCGGTGAAGAGGTTGAAATACATTTTGCGGGACAGACCGAGCAAGTCGAGGTTGACGTGAAGGGGCGGTGGCGTCTTGAGCTTGGCCCAATGGATCCCAGCGCTGAAGGGCAGGTTCTCGTCGCGAAGGGCAGCGAGAGCGGACAAGTAGTCGTGGAAGATATTTTGGTTGGAGAAGTATGGATGGCCTCGGGACAGTCCAACATGCAATGGGCTCTCTCTGCCACTGAGCGGGCGAGGAAGGATATTCCTACTGCCAATCATCCTGGCATCCGGATGCTCCTTGCCGATCTCACCGCCTCTGCAATTCCTCGCCGCCGCGTGGGTGGGGAGTGGAATGTAACGACTCCTCAGAGCGCGGGCAAGTTCTCAGCGGTAGGCTACTATTTCGCTTTGAAGCTGCACGCCGAGCTGGGTGTGCCGGTTGGGATTATTCGAACTGCTTGGGGAGGCAAGCCCGCAGAAGCGTTTACCAGCAGAGAAACATTGGCGACAGAGCCCGAGGGGCGTGCTCTTTTACAGAAGCTGGATGCCGAGATGAGACGATTTGATCTCGGCGCAGCCGAGGCCTCCTACAAAAAGCAGATGGCTTCGTGGGAAAAGATCAGGAGCTCTAATCGGGTGGAGAAAGATCCCAAAAAGCGACAGAAACTCCCTCGAAAGCCCCAGAAGCCCCGCCCGCCTGCCCTGAATCCCAGCCGGCCGGCAGCTATCTACAACGGAATGATTCACCCATGGACAGGCTACGCCATGAGGGGAGTGATCTGGTATCAGGGGGAGTCCAATGCGAGCAGGGCAAAGGCATACGAGACCTTGTTTCCGCTTCTGATCATGGACTGGCGTGAACGTTGGAATAGCGAGATGCCTTTTTACTTCGCGCAGCTGGCGAGCTTTAAGGCGCCGACGGCCAGGCCCGGCAAGGAAAGTCCGTGGGCGGAATTACAGAACGCACAGCGACTTGCTTTGCGGCTTCCCAAAACCGGAATGGCGGTCCTCAATGATGTTGGGGCGGCTAATGATATCCACCCTAGAAACAAGAGGGATGTAGGGGAGCGGCTTTCCCGTTGGGCCCTCCGTGATGAGTATGGCCAGAAAGACCTGGTCGCTAGTGGTCCTCTCTATCGCGGGTTCAAGGTGGAGGACCGCCGTATCCGTATAACCTTTGATAACGCGGTTGGGTTGGCAACTAGTGACGGGAACAAGCCAGCTCGCTTTGAGATTGCGGGAGAAGATCGTATCTGGCGCTGGGCCGATGTTGTTCTCGACGGAGAGAGCGCTATCGTATCTAGCAGGGAGGTTCCTGATCCAGTGGCAGTTCGTTACGCATGGGCCTCTAACCCGAAGGGAGCCAACTTGGTCAACGCTGCGGGCCTGCCTGCCTCCCTTTTTCGAACGGATAGCTGGAAACTCTCTACGCAGCGCTAGGACGCGGGCGCCGTATTTTCTGGTGGTTGATGGCGGTAACCTGGGCCTTACGAGTGCCTTATGAGGGGTCCGAGGCGGATAGTTCCTTCTTGCTCCCCGGTCTCTCGGTGGCATAGCGTGGTAGTATGCGTTGTGGTTCTTCACTCGTTTTTGCTGCTGTTGTCGCGGTGCTGACCCAATCTGCTGATGGGCAGAAGCTGATAGCCAACTACGATGAGTCCAAGGTGCCCAATTATGAGCTGCCTGACCCTCTCGCTCTGAATAGAGGAGGCAGGGTTGCCTCCGCAGCTGAGTGGGAGAAAAGCGGGCGCCCAGCCACCCTGAAGCTGATAGAGAATGAAATGTATGGCCGCATGCCCGTCGGGAAGCCGACAGGATTCAAGGTGGTTCTCGACAAGGAGGTAGTGGATGCAATCGGGGGTAAAGCAGTTCGCCGTGAATACCTTGTCAGCTTTGCGGAAGGCAAAGGGCCGGAAGTGCGCATGCTTTTATACCTGCCGAAAAACCGAACAGGTCCTGTCCCCGCGTTTGTCGGGTTGAACTTCCGAGGAAACCAATGTCTGGAGGAGGATCCCAGGATTACGCCGGAGCTGGGCTACGTCGTTGGTTCCCGGAAAGGAGAAGACCGGCGAGCAAAGGCAGAATCCATGCGCGGCAGCGCAGCGGGACGCTGGCCCGTGGCTATGATCGTTGAGAGCGGCTTTGCGCTGGCCACAGCTTGCTGCGGCAATATTGATCCTGATTATGACGACGGTTGGAAGAACGGGGTGCATCCCCTGTTTTCAGACGGCGCCCCCAAGCCTGACGAGTGGGGGACCATTTCGGCTTGGGCTTGGGGCCTTAGCCGGCTTCTTGATGCTCTGGAGGAGATCAAGGAGGTCGACGCAAAACAGGTCGCCGTGACTGGCCATTCACGACTTGGCAAAACCTCGCTCTGGGCAGGAGCAACCGATCCACGATTCCGGGTAGTGATTTCGAACAATTCGGGGTGCGGAGGGGCAGCCTTGAGCAAAAGGGCTTTCGGTGAGACCGTGGGTCGTATCAACCGCTCCTTCCCGCACTGGTTCAACGGGAACTTCAGAAAGTATAGTGGGAATGAGAAGGAGCTCCCCTTCGACCAGCATCAGCTAATCGCCTTGATAGCGCCCCGGGCTGTTTATGTGGCCAGCGCAACCGAGGACCGGTGGGCTGACCCCCAGGGCGAGTTCCTCAGTGTAGTGCACGCACAGCCTGTCTATGACCTGTATCGCAAGTCTTCCCTCGGCGTCACGAAAATGCCCGCTCCCGGGCAGAGTGTGGGGTCTTTGACTGGCTATCACCTTCGTGATGGCAAGCACGACATTACTCCGGAGGACTGGGCTTTTTACCTCGCGTTTGCAAAACGCAACCTGGGCGAGGAGCTCAGGAAAATTTCTCCATCTCAACAGTAAGCTTACCACCTCATGCCATCGATGAAGCGATACCTCCCTGTTCTCATTCTCCCCCTGCTGGGTCCCTGCCTTCCGGCCCAGATCGTGCAGGATGATTTTAACGACGGAAACGATGCCGGGTGGGAACGGTATTCCCCGCTCGCATCCTTCGGGGCACCTGTCGAATTCTCCTTCCCTGAAGGGAACAGTTACCGGGTGCAGGCTCCAGCCTCTCCCAACCCGGGGGCATTAGGACCTGCCCGAGGGGGATCTCATCGCCCGGACGTGGTTTATGAAGCCTTCCGGGTGGAGGCTGACCTGGTAGACTGGAACAACGACATCGGGCAGGATATTGGCCTGCTGGGATCCTTGGGATCGGTCGGGCTCGCAACAACCAATGGCTACGCCTTCAGTTACGACACTGGTGGAGAGGGGCTCTATATTTCATCTGTAAGCGGCGAGGCGGCCAGCACTCTGGGCTCCGAAACGATCACGCTTGTCCCGGGACGGGGCTACCGTCTGGTGTTCCAGGGCTTTTTCGCGCCGGAAGACTTTTATGGACAGCTCGTGGGAGAGGTCTTCGCCCTTGATGACTTGGAGACACCTCTCGCAGTCGTGTTCGGGACCGATTTCACCTACGCTTCGGGAACCTGCGGGGTCTTCACAAGCACTACCAGTGATACGGGAAACACCGATGCGACCTTTGACAATTATTTCTCTTCTTCGGCTACGGATGTCGACAGGGATGGGATGGCCGACCAATGGGAAGTAAATAACCTCGGGGATATATTCTGGTATGATGACGAGGACTTTGACCAGGACGGCCAGACGAACCTGGAGGAATTTCTGGGCGGCAGTGACCCTGCCGACGCCAATTCCCTATCCGGGTCGGTGGCGATCGGGCCACTGGATGTTGGGGTGACGAACGGAGAGCTTACCGTTGGCTTCTCCGTGCAGGCAGGCTACAGCTATGGGCTGGAAACTTCCCCTGACCTTCAGAGCTGGAGTCTTGCCGCTGAAGCGGTCCTCACCAGGGAAAACGGTGCGGGGACCCTTGTCCTGCCCGTAGCTGGGCAGGAGCAATTCTACCTCAGGGTCGTTGGTTCGCGGGAGTAGGATTACTTTTTCTGTCGGGCCTTGCGCCACGACCCAAAGGGCACCACGCCGCGCTCCTTGGCCCACTGTTCATACTGGGCGACCATTCGGGAGGTGGTCTCGGGATGCTTGGTGGCAAGGTTGTGCATTTCGGTGCGGTCCTGCTCCATATCGTAGAGCTCCCAGGCTCCTCTCACTCCTTTGGCTACCAGCTTCCACTTTCCATCCCGCACCGCCCGGTTGCCTTCGTGTTCGAAGTAGATCGGCCGACCTCGCTTCAGGGCTGTGTTCTCGAAGGCTGGGCGAAGGGAGATTCCTTCCATCGGAATGATTTTCTTCTCATTCTTCCTGGTGGGGTATTTAGCCTTTCCTAGGTCGACGCAGGTAGCCATCAGGTCAATGAGATGAGCCGGGGTCTTGAACCAACGGTTCTGACCCTTGATGCCCTCGGGCCAGTGGGCGATCAGAGGCGTCGATATCCCGCCTTCGTGAACCCAGTGCTTGTATTCGCGGAAGGGCGTGTTGGAGACATTGGCCCAGTTGCGGCCATAGCCAACCTCGGTCTCGGGAGGACCAGGCATGATTCCGTCACCGCGTCGCAGAGGATAGCCGTCGCGGCTTTTCGGGGGGATCATCTGCGTCTGGAGCTCATCCTTGGCCATGGGAGGAAGGGTTGGCTTGTCGGGGCGCTTGAGCGGACCAGTCACTTTCCCACGGCCAAACCCCTCGGCGCACCCCCCATTGTCTTGGAAGTAGAGGATGAGGGTATTTTCAAGCTGGCCAGCCGCCTTGAGGGCTCCAACGATTCGTCCGATACCCTGGTCCATGTTGTCGACCATGGCCGCATAGACTTCCATGCAGGCCGCTTCCCATTCCTTCAGCTTGACGTCTTTCCAGTTGCCCACCTGTGGAACGACGTCCCAGTGGTCGGGGAGGAGGCCGAGAGACTTAAGCTTCTTGATCCGGGCTTTACGAGTGGGGGTATATCCTCCATCGTACTTTCCTTCATATTTCGCGATGTCATGAGGAAGAGCATGCATGGGCCAGTGGGCCGCGGTGTAGGAGACATACATGAAGAAGGGCTGACCGTCGGCCTCGCGCTTGTGGTCCTTGATGTAGCGGACCGCATTGTCTGAGATTGCGTCCGTGTAGTAGAAGGTGTCCGGTTGGTAATCCGGATCGTTGTCCGGGGTAATGTAGCGGTTACCACGGGTCAGGGAGTTGGGGTCGAAAAAAGAACCAGCTCCATGAATCGTTCCATAAAAGCGATCGAACCCTCTCTGTAGCGGCCAGTTTGAGGTGTCGGGATTGGCGACCTCCTTTGCCTTGTATGGTGTGACATGCCACTTCCCGGACATATAGGTGCGATATCCCGCTGGCTTAAGAGCCTCAGCAATGGTCACACAGTTTCGGTTGAGATCTCCCTGGTATTGTGGAAGCCCGTAATCACTCATCATATGGCCAACGCCGGCCTGATGCGCGTAGAGCCCGGAGAGTAAGGTCGCGCGGGTGGGGCAGCAGCGTGCAGTGTTGTAGAATTGGGTGAACCGTAATCCATTAGCTGCAAGCCCATCGAGGACCGGGGTCTGGATTTCTCCTCCATAACACCCGATGTCCGAGTAGCCCATATCGTCCGACATGATAAGGATGATATTAGGGCGATCATCTGCAGCGGTAAGTGGGGACAGTGCTGCCAGAACGAGAAGAAGGGCGTGGAAGAAGAGAGGCTTCATGTTCAATCCTTGGGTGGTGTAAGTGGCGAGAGAGTGACGGGAAAAAGTGATTCATACGAGAATCGTATTCGCCGGCACTTCGCAGAGGTCCAATGCCCCTTTTGGAGGGGGTTTTGGTGCCCGGCAGGGGTACGCCGCCCTTCTGTTCAGGGAGCCTCCGAATCGAAGATATCCACTTTCATCCGGGTAAAACGCGTTCGTCCGGGCGGCAGATGCAGACGGATGACACTTAGCCCTTCGGCTGGGCTTGTGGCCTCCAGAGAGCCTTCTCCGGTCCAGGAGCCATTGGCGATTCTAATGGCCTCCGTGGTCCAGTTCTTCAAGTCAGAGGATGACTCGATACTGAAAATCACGTCTTCCGGGGCAACCGCGGGGGCATGGTAGGTGGTTGTCAAGCCGCCTGAGGGAGGAACCAACTGTTCCAGAAGGAGGGGAATGGATTGTCTGACAGATGGATTAAACCCGAAGGCATACTCAAAGGTGTTGTCGAGAAGATCTCCATCACTATCGCCGGTATGAACGCCGAGGGCATTAGCCCAGCTCTGATAGGAGGAGGCGCCATTAGGAGAACCGGGAGAGCCATGACGCGCAAAAGAGGGCATCCACGCAGACCGTTCGTTCCATGTCTCGAGCTCGCGATCAGGGTCCCGCAGCTCCAATGAAAAACCCGTGGAATCTGTCGCAGGGTGCCACGCATGATCGTAGGTAAATTTATGGATGTGAGCATCAACAGGCTCCGGCAAGGTGAGGGCGATCGCCTCTCCATCATTGTGGAGCTTGCCGTCCTCAAAGACGCCTGCGATGTTGATCCCGGGCCCATGAATTAATTCAAAAAATTCGCGATCCTTGACGATCACCGCATGGGAGCGGGGCGACAGGGTCAGCTCGGGGAAGGTGAATTCAATCCCTGCAGTAAAGCGCACTCCTGCGAGATCCAGGGGAAGGTCGTAGCTCGTGTTCTGGACCTCGATAAACTCTCCGGCACTGCCATCCGGCGGGTTATACATGACCTCTGTTATGCGAAGGTGGTCGAGTAATACCTGCAGCGCAGATTCTGAAGGGTCAGGTGGTCCAGGGATGGAGACAGAGGCTGTCAGTTCACAATCGAAGACAATATCCGAGCTGGTTGCACTGGCCTGATAGGTAATGGCGGCGAGAGTGTTTGTGCCGACCAAGAGAGACGAGCTGGGAACAGGGAAGGGGCCTTCGAGAGAGGCATTGGTGATAGTCTCTCTCGCCCAAGTGTCCTCGTTCAGCTCGCCCTCGGGGACGTTATGCCGAAGAATTTCGTGGCCGTTCAGGTAAAAGATTGCGCCATCATCCACGTAAGTGGCGAGGGAGAGAAGGGTGCGCGAGGGGTCCCCGTCAAAATCAAAGACCGTGCGGAAATAGTAGTTTTTTCTACCACGCCGGTAATTGAAGGCCGGAGCACTTTCGCTGGTTGTGGCGAGGGGAATGGCCAGGGCGCTGGTCTCCCGGCCAAGCGGAGCCGGGCCGGTTTCCCATTCGCTGTCTGCAAAGGCGGGAGTGATCCATTCACTCCTTGGATTCTGGTCGTCGAGGAAGCGCCATTCCGAGTGCTGAAATGGAACCAGGGTTGAAAGTTGTTCAACCCGGGAGGCTCGATTGTTAGAGCGCCCTGGAGTTCCGAACGGCAGAGATTCCACTTCGGAGGAGCCATCGGGATTCCGTCCTTCCACAAGGTCCGGAGTCTGTGCGCGGAGAGAAACCTGGTCGATCAGGATATCATCTTCACGGGTGAGCATCAACCATTGACGGAATCCATTGAGCTGGAAGGGGAATTCATCTGCCTGCGGATGGCGGTCTTTTGTGGAGTGGAGGACGAGGAAGCCTCCTGGTGAGATATAGGAGTGAGCGGCAATCTGGTGCCTTCTCGGATAGTCGGGCCGATTGGAGAGCCAGATGCCACCAACATGCATGGGGGAGTCTCCGGGGTTGAAGAGCTCGACAAATTCTCCGGTGTAGCGCACCGCAGGATCCGTCAGCCATTCGTTAATCCGTAGTAGCCTCGGCGGAGTGAGCCCTGTGGACTGATTTGGGTTTCCCGGCGTGGGCGCACACAGGATCCATGCGCGGCGCGGTCCGTGCCGCCCGATGGAGTATCCTGACGCCTGCATGCCCCATTGAATGGAATCCACAAGGGCCCCATCGTGATAGAGAAGCAGCTCATCACCAGAGGGGCTGAGGCTTGGCACCTCATCTCCTGTCAGGCTCAGATAGGTTCCAGGATCGAGGATGCCTGAGAGCGCGATCTTTGTCGGATTACTTGGGTTATCGGAGAGAAACCAGCCTTCGAGTGACACCGATTGCTCCCGTGGGTTGAACAACTCCACTCTGTCGTTCGCGGGCCTTGCTACAGCTTCCACCTCATTCAAAAGGGCACTACTCTGGATGCTGGATACAACTTGCCAATCCCGTGAGGATGTTGGCCAGTCCTCATCCTGCCAGTAGCCGGCGGAGTCGCGGGCGAGCAACTCAACCCGATAGGTGCCGGGCTCGAGCCCCTGAAGCAGAATCGGTGTTTCCACACTGAAAGTGGGGCTCCATTCCTCCGCAGTTCCGTTGGCAATCAACCGGAAGCGGTAGTCGGTGACGCCGGCTCCGGTGACGGACAGGGCTATTCTATGGAGGTGAGTCTCGGGGCTTGGGAGGCCTGAAACAGCGGCGCCAGCTGGGATCAATGCTCCCCGGTCGCGCCCGGACTTGCCCGATCCGATGGCGGGAGAATCAGGGAGCGGTCTCCAGTTATCTCTCGGGAGCGGACCGCCGGAGAGGTTATAGAGAAAAGGGTCGAGCGCGAGATTGCCCTCACCGATCCAGTGATCATCAAGGGGAAGCATGTTGTGGAGGCCCGTGATCTCGACTCCTTCGGGGTGAGCAAAGATGGCATTACACGCCAAAAAGATATTTGATTCGAGCCCTGCTGAGCCAGCGGGGAGAGTATTGGGTCGCAGCGGTTCATTGAGGTTGATTGCGGCAATGGTTGCGTTGACGACGGTGTTGTTCTCAAACTGAAAAGCAGCTCCATTTTTTGCCAGAATAGCGTGGTCAGTATTGTGAAAAAGGTTGCGGGTGAGGGTCACACTGGAGTCATTGTTGATGGCAACGGCATTGGCAGTGGAATTTCGAGGCGTGGACAGGTGGACGTTCATGAAAACGTTCCCTTCCAAATGGGCGTCGCAATTGTTCAAGTCGAAGCACTCATCTGTAGATCCATTGAAAATGTTGTCGTAGGCTGCGAGGATGGGCCCAGGGCGTTGTGCCCCTGAGAAGAGAATGACGTCGTTGTAGGCTGGGGAGGAGTTGAACACATTACGGTGCAGGAGAAGGAAGTCATTTTCCCGAAGGGTGGAGCCCCTTAATGCCTCAGAGGTTGCAACGGGGGGGAATACACAATCGCGAACCTCAAGCTGCGGGCTGTAAACCTCCAGAATGGTGTCGTTACAGTGATGCCAGGAGACATGGTCAAGGAGAAGGCGGGAGCGGCGCAATTCGATCGACTCTCCCTGCCCGTCGCCATGCTCCATGTCGGTAAAAGAAATGATATTTTCTGCAGGAGACTCCTGCCCCGATGGAGCCTCAATCCGGATTCCCTGCCAGATATCCGTGGATCCCGGGTTGCGACTGAGGCGGATTCGCTGGTAGCGGGTTCCCTCACATTTCAAAATCCCTTCCGGGTGAACAGTGATCCCAGCGGCTGGCAGGAAGAAAACGGAGGTTCCGGGTTCTATTGTCAGGGTGACCCCGGGAAGAACGTTCAGGCTTTCGGAGATGAGCCATGGCCCCCCCGCTGCGTCGAGCATGGTATCGGCGGTGAGGTCGCCGCGCAGCTCGGAGACGTCGCCATCATCATAGAGAATATCCATGTAGGAGCTGGCGACAATATGGCCATCCGCATCCTGTTCTTCGACCGTGATGCGGTTGATGCCGGGCGCGAGGCCCTTGAGGTCGTAAACCCATGTTCCGGGAGCGCCTTCGAGGGTGGCTCGCTCGCCATTGACGAGGACGTGAGCGGCCCTGCCAGCATTGAAGGTTCCCCGGAGGTCTGCATTCACGGTGAAAGACGTTGGCAGGCCCCGGGTTATCTCCAGGCTCGAGGAAATTTCTAGGGGCCTCTCGATCACGCTCAGAATATCGGCACGACGAGCGGAGAGGAACCCCTTTGCCGCTTCAGCGATCCCACGCGGCGTCCAGGTCAGGGCGTCGTCAATGAGCTGGTTGGCGCTGTTTTGGTCAAAAGGCCCCACGAGAAGTTCCCGGAGAACCTGATAGTAACGTTGCAGGACCTCTGGCTCGCGAAAAAGCTTCTGGAGTTGGAGGAAGGACTCCCCCCTTTCCACGAAGTCGAGGATGGTATGAGGGAGATTCGCAATTCCTATCCGGGATCCATCTCCTGCTCCGAGGATCGTGTCGAGGTCATGAGGGATCAGCTTGAATCTTCCATCCTGTCCACAATACATGGCGTAATCATCGTCACGTCCGGTAAAGATACTGTTTTCACCATTCGTCAGGATCGTGCTGACTGCCAGATTGCGGAGCCAGGAATCCAAATCCATGACACGCCGAATCTGCTTGAGGTAGTTTTCGCCAGAGGCCGTAGACATGACTCCTATAAAACTGTGAAGGTCCGACCAGTCGTTGAGGGCGTCGTTGTTTTCCTTGTCCCAGCCACTCCCGCGGTAATCAGCCTCCAGATCATCGCTTTCCGGAAAGTAATCCCATCCTGTTCCGTTACCTGTCATGCGATAGAGATTGCCGCCAGTCTCCAGGGGGTAGTGTTCACGCACATACCGGTTGTTGATGGGTTCATTCTGGACGTAGAAGCCAAAGTGGTGATTGAACGGCCTTGAGACGCTGGCATTCTCGGGAGAGGCATGGTTCACGCCATTGAGGCGGACGGCGACCGCTCGGGACTCATAGGCGGGGAGCCCTGCGGCACGGTAAAACATACTGCCAAGCAACTGATTGTAGGAGAACTGAACATTAAGGTTGAGCTCGTCCCGCCCTTTCCACGGGGTGGAGGAGGGAAGTTCGATCTTGAGGTTGCGGGGGTAGCGAGAGCGGGTGCCCGACCCTCGCAACCGCAGGGCACATTGGTAACGGGTGGTTATTTCGCCATCCACGTTCGCGATGAAGGTCGCATTGAAGCGGGCATTTGTATTCCGCTCAGGGGAATCGAACGGGATCTTGATAAATTCCTCCAGTTCCCCCGCAGAAAGGATGAACCGGTAAAACGGGGCCTCACTGGCTGGTTGTTCGCTGTCCACCTGATAGAGAAGGTTCGCCTCATGCCGGCCATCCTCGTGCGCTGCCGCCGGCCATGTCCGGCTCTGGATCCGGTCGAAAGCCTCGAGGTAGAACTCTACGGTAGTTCCCTCCGGTTGTGCCGGAAGCACAGCGGTGTAAATATCGTCACCGGCGACCTCGTCTCCACCTGTCCCATCGTCTCGCATGACAGTGGTTGTGAAGGCGGTGGGCTCGAGTGAAGAGGTCCGGTGGTGAACTACTCCTCGAATCGGGGAAGAGAGATCATCGCTCAAGCGGGCCCGCACGAGAACCAGGTCTCGTGGGCTGGGGACCGAAGGGTAATGAGATACGTCCTTGATGAAAGGCGCCACGTTCACTTGCCGAACCGAGTTAGGGGCCCCGGGGGTCCCTAACTCCATTGCGCTGAAATCCCAATTCTGTCCCAGATCGTTAGGGGAGTGCAGATTGAGGACTTCCAAGGTTCTGCCCCCGCCGTCAGCGGGGTTGTCCCAGATCCAGCCGGTATGGCCACGGTCATCTGAACCGGGCCTTCTCCGGGCCCAGTCGCCACCATCCGCGTAGTCGACACGATCGATCTCTGCTCCAGTATGATTGAGGAGTCGGAGGGATTCTCCGCGGTTGGAGAGCCGGCCATTCCAGCCTCCAATCATATTCAGAACGCCTGGGTATTGAGCTCGGAATGCTGCCTCGTTAGCCGCGACGACAAGGAATCCGCCTTCAGGAATACCGACATTTGGGAAGATGAAGTCAACGCCCTCAAGGGTCCATCCAGCCAAGTTGACTGAGCCAAATCCGCGATTGTGGATTTCAATCCATTCTTCGAGGGGGCTTTCGCCCCCGGTGCGGGGATCCCGATGCGGGGGATGGAACATGATCTCGCTGATTACCGGGACCGCCCCTAATTGGGAGAGG
>JAQWTV010000174.1 GCA_029242545.1 Roseibacillus sp. | reverse complement strand
AGCCGATTCAGGCCCGAGGCGAAATCAAACTCGAAGTCCATACTTCCAAGATCGCCCATGAGGAAGTTCTCGCCCGATCCAACTGTAATTGTGTCCGAACCCAAACCTCCAAGGATCCAATTGGCGCCATCCCCCGCAGTAATTTCATCATTAGCCTCGGGATTTGTGGGGGAAGGAATCGAACGGATCGCCTGAATCCGTGAATTCTGGAGCTCAACTTCACCAGTATCACCAATCAGAGTATTACTTCCGTCTCCCGCCTCGATGTCGTCATTACCTGGGCCACCCATCACAAAGTTATCTCCCTCTCCCACGCGGATCGTATCGCTGCCGCCTACCTCCAAGGGGTGGCCATACAAGCGATTAAGGAAGCCAAAGTTCTCGATCGGAAGAGCTCCTCGACCAAAGATTCTGCTATCAATCACGACATCCTCGACGACCGGCACTCCGTTCACCAATTCGAGAGTCTGAAGCTCGGCATAGCCCCCATCACCAAACACGATATCCGGGTCATCTGAACCTCTGGCCGAATCAGTCGCATCAATAAAGTCATTCCCGGCCCCACCAAAGACCAGATCGGGCCCACTCCCAGTCCAGATATGGTCATCACCCGCGCCGCCCTTCACAAGATCGGCGTCAACTCCTGTCCTTATTTCGAGGCTCATCGAGGCACGGGAAGCATCGACCTGATCCCGGTCTGCAGATCGAAGCGCCGAGACAGGCACAGCCTGCGTGAGAACCTCGCTCACCTCCCAGGTAATATCGGTATTCTCGAAAAGGTTAAACCTGAGACTGAAGGCAATCTCAATGGTATCACCCTCGACAGGGTCACCCGTAACGAAGTAATCGATATTCTCGGTGAGGAGTGTTCCCGAGGAGAACAACGCCAGAACTTCTTCCTGGGCCAGATCGTAATCGATCTCATAATTACTGATCCCTCCTGCGACCTCGAGGCGCCCAAGTGTCGCCTTGCGCACCTCCGCAGTGACCAGAGCAGCCCCGGGCACATCGTCACTCAAAATCATATCGATCGAATTCCCCTCCGGGTTGACTCGGTAAAGATTCTGATCAAGCCGCTCTCCGGCTACCAGCAACCCAACCTGATCGATAGGATTCGTCAGGCCGGCCAGATCTACCTCAGGGCGAACGAGCATCCGGTGGGTATAGGCGCCCTGTGTATTAATTCGTAGAGCCTCATCACAGTTACTACTCAGCTCAACCAGCACCGTATCGTTTCCGAGTCCGGTAATCAGATCAGCTCCGAGGGCCGCGCTCGCGCCAGAACAACCTTCAGCGCCGCCGCTCCCCGCACCACCCCAGTCGTTGGAGGAAATATAGACGTGGTCGTCACCTGATCCCGTTTCTATCAGGATTCCATCGTCAAAGTTTCCAGTGGTGTTGGTCGTAAGAGTAATTGGCGCAGGCGCTATACCGAGCACATACATGTCCGCAGTGGCTTGCGCGCCAACAAGATTCACCGTCGGTCCGGAGCGGAAGGGGAGGATATCGACAATCAGGATCTCGGGGTCGCCCACGAGCGATCCTGCATCACTGATTTCAATTCGATGAGTGCCCTCACCGGCATCAATATTCAATGCGCCAGCCAGTCTATCCAGAGAGCCAATATAAGGCACTAAACGGTTCTCAAAACTGACATTGAACTCCGACGAGACAAAAATCTCATCGTCGCCACCATTCAACTGCAGGTTCGTAATGGCAGAAGTGCCCTGCACGTTCACGATATCAGCTCCACTTCCGAGGCTCAGGTTTAGGGTCTCTACACCGTAGTAAGTCAGAACAGGCTCCAGCACGCGGAAGCTCATGGTTCCCTCGAGGGCGCTGTCATCCACGTCGACCGGATTGATAAAGAGCCCAAGATGTTCTCCTCGGAAATAGATGTGATATTCCCCACCGAGTTCCTCCACCCGGAAGTTGTCGGTGTGAGGCTTGGCGTTGTCGCTGTTGTTGGGATTCAGGATCGGCTCCAGAGCATTCGCAAGATCCTGCGCCGAGGCATCAAAACTGAGTGGCACGGTCGACTGCCCCAACAGAGTGAAAGAAAATTCACCTTCGGAGGCATCAACGCTGAAGACCTGATGAGTCTCTATCACACCTTGCAGGTATCCGGATCCCAGCCCAAATCCAGAAATTGAATTCTCCGTGATGACTCCTTGCTGCTGAGTGCTCTCAACAGAGTTCGCAAAATGCACGCTATCATTCCCCTCCCCTGCATCCACGGATACCCCTCCTCCAATATTACTCGCAAGACCCTCGATATTGGCCAGCCATTCATTACCCTCACCGTCATCATCGACCTCTC
This sequence comes from Roseibacillus sp., assembly GCA_029242545.1. Taxonomy (GTDB): domain Bacteria; phylum Verrucomicrobiota; class Verrucomicrobiia; order Verrucomicrobiales; family Akkermansiaceae; genus Roseibacillus_B. Next base: position 4,912 of record JAQWTV010000174.1, on the reverse strand, counting down.
CGTTAGTCGGATTCAATCTGGCGTTGAACGCTTGGAGATCGGTGCGCCCATCCCCATCAAGGTCCCCATCACCGGAGAGATCACCGAGAGAAGAGATGCCATCCCACGACAGCTCCCATGCATCAAGCAGCCCGTCGCCATCGCTGTCCACGGAAGACGACCCTACGAGAATGATATCATCATCCTCCTCCCCAAAGATCTGAATGTTAGCCGAGGTATTTTCGAGCATAATCAAGTCATTACCGGCCCCGGCACTGATCGTGACCAACCCTGTGGGAGTAGACTCAACCGTCAGGATGTCGTTGCCACTTCCAAGGTCGAGATTCACCTCCTCCATCGCTTCAAAACCGATCCCGCCGGAGAAGGCACGCCCCGCAATCACTGTGTCCGGACCCATGCCCAGGCCCGCAAGTCGGTTAGAGGTCAGAGTTGCTCGATCGTCAGACGGACTGTCTCCATTGTAGACATTGAGCACGTCAACCTGATCCAGTTCATCGACCGCCAGATTAGCATTGAATGGAGCGTAATAGTAAGCATCGCCGACCAAGGGCCTCAGGGTTAAGCCGGTCTCGGTTGCAACGACCCAATCTCCATCGAAGGTGACCGTCCGACCAGTTAGGGACGCCCTGAACTCATTCGCAAAGGTTGAGGTAGAGCCGGTCACTACGGCTTCAACAGTCCCCATATTCTCCAGAAGGCCTGTAAGCACATTCGCTAGCGAGTCATTCGCAGCAACTGTATGAGAAAACGCCCCATCAATCGCACCTCCAGTTACTGAGAGATTCCAAGCACTGTTCTCGACCCCTACTTCATTCAAGAAGATTGCGGCCATGGTCCACGGAGTCTCTCCAAGGCTAGTACCGAAGCTCTCTATGAATCCACCCTGGGTCACCACCTCGTCCACTCTGCCCGAGGTATTGTCAGGGCTCGACAGAGAGGCTTGGAAACTTTCTCCCGCACCCTCAGCCAGAGTGATGATCAGAGTCACCTCTCCAAGCAATCCGATCCGAACCTCTGCCGCGAATTGTGAACCTTCTTTACCATTGATCTCCTCGGCGAGGGCAAATACCACTCGGCCGAGAGTCGACAGAGCCAGATCTTCCTGCGCCACAGCATCGGGGTCCGCCACAAGGGGATTGGTCCCCAGAAGATACTCTTGCAGATCCGTTCGACCATCGGAATCAAAGTCCGTAGCCTCAGTAACCTGCTCCAAGCTGGAGATACCATCTTCAGGGTCGGAGTCCATGATGTCCTGCTCAAAGGGATCAGGAATGCCGTCATCATCACTGTCCACTGCTACAGTTGTTACGGAAAACTGCTCAACCCCTGAATCCCCCTGAAGATCGACTGTCCAAGTCTCCGAGTTCTCGAAGAGTCCGGTAAAGGTGTAGAACACGGACGACCATTCCGGAGAATCTGCGAGATCCGTATTCACATTCGCAGCGGTCACCAACAAATCAGCCTCATCGGGCAGCGATATACCTGCGAGTTGAAGATCGACTCCAAAGGGCGTAGTGGAACCGATGGAGAGGATATCCTGGGATACGGAGAGAACTTCAAGAATCGTGCCTTCCGCTACTCCCTCGAGAAACTCCACGGTATAGGCAAACTCATTCATCCGGGGGTCAAACCCTGGCCTCAATCCGGTGCTCGGATTGATATGGGTCGCATTGATATCCGAGATCGTGGCCCGGTAAATACCGGCATCGGCATCATACTCCCGGCCCAACGTCTGGATCAGGCCGTCCGCCACCGGCTCATTAATCTCTCCCTCCAGAAGAACCGGATTGGTCAGGAAACGCTCGTCGTTCCCTCCGAATCCTCCATTCACCGTGATCGGCCCACGCACGCTGTTTACCCGCTCCTCCAATGGAGCAAAGACCAGACGGTCTCCCCCATCAATATACTCATCATCCACCGCCCGCACCCAGACCGTCTGCGCGACGTTCCAATTATCTGCAGCAAACTCAATTTCATGCCGAACCTCCGCGGTAATGGGCCGCACCTCTCCCCCGGCAACCACTGACCCACCAGTGCTGCTCAGCTCCACCGAAACCTCAACCTCACCAGAAGCCGGACTAATCCTGAGAATTCGGCCAAATCTTTCGACCGTGTACGCGAGATCCGCATCCTGATCGATCTTGTCAAAGAAAGCCTCCGCGACGTTGGTAATCCGCGGATTCCGATTACTGGTTGCGGTGTAGGTATATACCCGAGAGGGGTCTAAGGGGTCTTCGGGGGCCAGAACCCACTCGTCGATGATTTCCAGCGTACTTGCCGCATTGACAATCTGATACCTAAGAGTCGTCGTATTATCCAGCACCAGATCCCAAGTCTGATTGAGATCCGTTTGCCCCGTCAGTTCAACTTCAACCACTGAAGATTCTGCCGAAATAGAGCCCAAAGATTCAGGGCCATTGACCGTCAGATAAAAGGCTGAGGAGCTGCTGGTAATAATGATTTCAGATGCGCTCTCATTGAGTTCATAAGAGTATACTGTATTTGCTAATAGCCTCGTCAGGTCAGCACCAAGTGAATCCCACGAACCTCCAGTAGCTGTAATTCGGGGAGCGAGGGAACCTTGCGGTGTCAGAAGCAGCGTGTGCGACCCTGAAAAATCAATCCCCTCAAGGAAAGTCACCACCGCTCGGGTTGTGGCTACTTCCACTTGCTCTTCAAACTGCTCACCAAAATAAGTGACCGGGTTAAACGCATCATCTGAGTTCAGGGTGCGGGTCCTGTCCGGATCAATCGTGATGGTAACGGTCTCATCCGCCACTGGGGCCCCGGTCAACACCATCTCGTAACTATCCTCAAGAACATCCCCAAGAACACTAATTGACCTATTGGAGTCGAAGTCTGCAAAAAGAGTAAACTCATCGCTTTCCGCCAGAGCATCGATAATGGCTTCCGGATCCAGGCCTGGCTCATTCTCATCCTGATAGTTAAGAATAAATATCTTATTGGCTGCATCATAGCTTTCGATAGTCGCCGTCAGAACCTCCCCATCTGCGCTTTCGTATCGGAGCTCGGTGCCAACCAAGTCTAACGTGTTAGTCGCCTCAAGGTGACTCACGGCAGAAATGATAAGATTGTAGCTTATTCCGTTCTCTACCACATCTGGAACAACACCATCGGGGAAGGAATGGGTGCTCCCCAATCCGGACAAGTCATCGAAATCCCGGTAGGTTGACACCCGGAGCACATAAGTTCCGGCTCCATAGTTGCCCTCGGCGCCAAAGTCATAGGCGAAAATTGGATCTTCCGTATTCAGACTCCCGGGATCGCGCACGCCTGCGAAAAGCTCCTCAGTGGCAATCGAAGTAACGGTAACGCTTTGATCAGCATTAACGTTGAGGACGAAGAGGTCGAGTTCTGGACGCGCGGTATACTCCACTCGATCCTCGACATCCGGGGTCTCCGGGTCACTGAAGTCGATCCCACCCCTCACTTGATTGACACTGTCGAGATCGAAGACATGCCGAGAGGTGCCATCTCCCCTCTGCGGTATGACTTGGAACGGATTGAGATTCGCGTACTGATCATCCCCTGCGCTATTTATCCTGATCTCGATTCCTACCGCGGAGGCGGTGTAGGGCGAGGCCGTGTCCGCATTGATCTCATCTGCCAGTCCTCTCGCGATATTCTCTAGGGTATAATCACCCGACAAACTACCGCCCACTGGGATGGCATACATGTAGGTAGTGTCATCGAGCACCACCTGCCATGGCTCTCCCGGGCTCACAGTGCCGTTCAGCTCTAAAGCCGCAGTCAGGTAAAACGGTCCCACCGCATCCACCAAGCTCGTCGCTCTTGAGTCTGTCGACTGATCCTCGACCCACTGACGCAGCTGCACGACCTGACCGAATGTGATCCTCTGTCCGTCCGTACGGCTCACCTCAAGGCTCAGATTGTCATCGCCAACGCTAGAGCTAGAGGAAAAATCAGCAGGGAACTGGGACCGAATACTCTGAAGGGGCTCACTGAGATCATTCCCGTCTGAGCTCGCGACCCCGGACAAGGAAGCTTCGTCATAGGTAAGAGTCCAGGTGTCCCCGGAAAGCGCAACAGGACCGTTCTCCGCATTATCACCTACCGACTGCAGCGCAAGGACGTAGGACCAGTGTCGCTCGGGCTCTCCTTCTACTAAGGCGCCTGCCAAATGGCCGGATCCAAAGGCAACCGTAACATCAACAACCGGCGTATCGGAGGTTCGAACCAGATAAAGCACTCCATCCGCGCTTCCATTAAAGGCGCGGTAGTCAGAATCTCCATTGGCAGCGTCAACGAAGCTATTTTCGATTAATGCGAGACTATCCGTTGTCACGGTGTGCGTCAGAGCAACTTCCCCATCCAGACTCAGCTCCCACTGGTCTCCCGTGTTTGCTGGGCCCGTCAGAGTCAGGGTGGTCGCTGCTACCGAGCTGTCATGGTTGTTACCGGATGCGATCGTCCTCGTAAGCTTCGCATCAATGGAAATCGCACTGATTGCCGTTCCATCTCGCCGGACTTCCAATTCTCCCGCGTCATTCTCGAAGAAGGAGTAGATTTGTTCGTCTTCGGTGTCCAATGAGCTCGTGAGCTCCTCAGCAATCGCCTGCACCAAATTGTTAGAGTCATCTGGATCGTAAGCAAAGGAGGAGATGGTAGCCACTGTGTTAGCGTCGTCCCTCACGGTGACATCCCACTGTCCAGATTGTGTGCTGAACCCATCGAACGTTGTTCTCGTAGCTTGAGTTAAATTACCACCAACCGAATCTGGGTCAGAGTTTCGCTCGACAGAGACCGAAACTCCAAAACTCGTGCCGGTGCGACTTAGGGTAAAGCTGGAGCCACTAATGGCGCCACCGTTGGCAAGCTCGACCACCGAGTAGACTGTCCCAGTAGCAGCATTTACAGCACCTGCCAGCTG
>JAQWTV010000166.1 GCA_029242545.1 Roseibacillus sp. | reverse complement strand
TGATGCATGAAATTCATCAACTTGGGAATATTGGCCTGGGCCCTCTTATCCCACACGGAGGCCGTATGGCATCCAGACTGGTAGGCGCCGTCAACCGTTGGCGCAATAACGGTCGCCGCCATGGACTCCAGTTCCTGCGAGGTCATCAACCCAGTGGTATCCTGCGATCCTACAATATTAACCAGAACCCTCACATCGGAGCCGGCATGGAGAGTCTTATCTCCGCTCACACCAACCGCATTCCGGTTGAAGATCTTCTCGACCGCGGTGAGTCCCTGCCCCTCATGGGATATCTCCTTCGAGGGAGCAAAAACTGGGTCTGGCTCAACCCCTAGCAGGTCAGCAGAAAAACTCTGGAGCTTTTTCCCGAAAACAACCGCATAGGACCCACCCGCTTTGATAAATTCAACCTTCTGCGGGGTCAGCGCAGGGGAGATATCCGCAAGTTCCCTCTCTCCCTCGTAAAGCTTCTTCTCCTTGGTGTTAATTGTAAGGACCTTTCCAGTTTCAACCGAGTAGACCTGCTCAAGCACTGCATCCCCACTTTCATCGAGAACCGGCTCTCCCTTCTCGTCCACCTTTTTGACCCAATTATTCAGATCAATCCCGATCCCCCCAGTCACCCCTACGGTTGTAAGGAAAATCGGCGAGATCCCATTTGTTCCCGCGACGATGGGTGCGATATTGACGAAGGGCACATACGGACTCGCCTGCCTTCCCGTCCACAAAGCGACATTGTTCACTCCAGACATCCGGGATGAACCCACTCCCATGGTCCCCTTCTCGGCAATCAGCATCACTCGTTTACCAGGGCGGCTCGCTTGTAGATTCTCAATCTCCTTCTGAGCCTCCTCAGAAATCAGACACTTCCCATGGAGCTCACGGTCAGAGCGTGAATGAGCCTGATTCCCGGGAGAGAGCAGATCGGTTGAGATATCGCCCTCTGCTGCGACATAGGTCACAACGTCAATCTCTTCATCCACCTCTGGAAGAGCGGTAAAGAATTCGGCCCTCGCATAACTCTCGAGAATATTCCGGGCCATTTCATTTCCTGCTTCGTAAGCCTCCTTAAGACGGTTGGTATCCGCATCGTAAAGAAAGACCTGAGTCTTCAGCACTACGGCAGCTTCTTGGGAGAGCGCGCCATCTTTTCCAAGGGACAGATCAAGGAGAACCTCCAGCGAGGGACCACCTTTCATGTGGGACAGCAACTCGAAGGCAAAATCCTTATTGATCTCCTCAACTTGCGCTTGGCCCTCAATAATCTTCTTGAGAAATCGAGCCTTTACTCCAGCGGCATCGGTCGTCCCCGGCAAAGTATTGTAGATGAAGAATCTGAGCGCGTCTTCCCGGTGTTCGTGCCCCGGATCCTCAATTTGCGCGATTATTTCTCCCAAAAGAGGGCCCGCGTCAATTGGCTTAGGATGTAATCCCTGCTCCTTGCGCTCCTCGATTTCACTTATGTATTCCGAGTATAAGCTCATGGATGGGACGCCAATGCCTGAGGGTTAGATGGTCACCTCTCCTGCTGAGAATCACCACCAAGGGCAACATCACGATCGGATCACGCGCGAAACCTATCACCTTCCGGCCAGTTCTTCGAGTGCCTTTTGTAGTGAATTAAACACGCAACCCAACTGCCCGCAGCATGAGATCCCTCTGCATAAGAGCGCACTCCCCTCAGCGGCACCGACCCAACACTAGCGCTAAAGCAAGGAGTCGAGAATCAACTCAGTGGATTGAATGATTCTTTCCTCACGTGGACGCAGGTCAGGTGTAAACGCCGCACTCGTGAGATGCTGCAACCCCTCGATATAGCGAACAGCGATTTCATTGGCCTGCTCCTCTGAAAATTGCTGCCCCTTCTCCTTGACCATACCCCTGGCAAACTCTTTGGAAAAGGACACCGGCTTACCTTCCCGTGTCAGCAATTCTCCTTCCTCGTCGATCCTCCAGAAACGGGAGGAGTCCATCGTGTATAGCTCATCCGCGGCTACAATCTCTCCATCTGCATTAATCCCATGTTCCGTTTTCGTGTCTACGAGAACCATGCACCTCTGCTTGAGATATTGTGACACCATCCCGAACGCCATTAGAGAGGAGTTCCGAATATGCGCATATTGGTCAGAGCTACAGATTTCCTGCTCAATCAGATAGGCCGCATCTATTGTCCGGTCAACGGCCTCCTTCGTGCTCGGTGTATCCATCAGATACGGGAGAACTCCATTCGACTTTAAATCGCCCAGAGCCACCTCATGACCTGCATAGTTCATGGTGGACCCGCCCTTCTCTTTCGCTGAAATCCAGTGCTGGTAAAGCGAAGTGGAGGTGGAGCTTTCAGCCATGTAGAGACGGAGAACATTCTCCAACTGGATAAGCTTCAGGTTTTCTGCAGGAATAACCGTCGAGGACGGAGCAAGACTCTCAATCTCAAATTGAGACGAACCGAGAACCGGCTTCACCAATTGCAGCATGTGATCGTGGTTGAACGCCAGCACCTGATCCTTGAAGGGAATGGCTCCCCTGTTCACATCATGCGTTGAAATCCGGTTATTCCGGAACATCAGTCGAATGCTTTTGCCAGATGCAGTCTTCAAGTTGTCACCAAAAACAGAGTCTGAAACTTTACCCTCCAGAACCGTGCACCCGCTCAGCCTCGGAATTTCCCCATCCGCAATCAACTGTTTGATCGGCCGCCCCTCATTCACGGCAGATCCATGGGCTGCCACCAAATCGCGTATCTGTTGCTCGTCTAACATTCGTTCAATGTGCTTTCAGAACTGCTACAACCTGATCGCCCGGGAGGGGAGCGGAAATTTCATGTGGGACAAAATGAAAGGGCATCCTTCCAGCAGATCATTCGTTCTCCCTGCCAACTTGTTCACAATTGCTAACATTGCCACGCACGAATGAGATGCTAGGTTGCGCAATCGGAAGCGGGATCTTCCCGTGCCCACCCAACCCATCAGAAGGTAACTTCACACAGAGCAACAGAAAGAATTCTACACATGAGCACACTCGTCGGAAAAACAGCGCCGGACTTCACCACCCAGGCAGTCATGGGTAATGGAGAAGTTGTCGAAGATTATAATTTCAGCTCCTCAATCGCCGGCAAATACGCCGTCCTCTTCTTCTATCCTATGGATTTCACCTTCGTATGTCCAACCGAACTCATCAGCTTGAACAACCGAATCGATACCTTCCGCGAGTTAGGTGTTGAAGTTGTCGGAGTATCCATCGACTCCCACTGGACCCACAACGCGTGGAGAAATACAGATGTCGATAGCGGCGGCATCGGCCAAGTAGACTACACTCTCGCAGCAGATCTCAGCCACGCCATCTGCCAATCCTATGGGATTGAAAGTGACGGCGGGGAGTCCTACTACCCTGCAGGAGTTGCCATGCGCGCCACTTTCATCATCGACCAGAAAGGAATCATCCGGAGCATGACAGTCAACGACGAGCCCCTTGGACGGAATATGGACGAGGTGATCCGCACTATTGAGGGGCTCCAGTTTTTTGAGGAAAACGGTCAAGTATGTCCTGCTGGATGGAACAAGGCCAAGGCAGCCTTCACACCCGCCGATCCCTCAAAACTCGCCGACTACCTTTCGGAGAACGCCAAGGGCCTGTAAGGCATTCGGCCCTTTTCACAAAGCCTCAGGGGCGAGCCGACAACTCCTTTTCCAACAGCTCGAGTATCAGCAACGCGCGCTGTTCATCGCGGAATTCAGGACCTCCATGTCCTGCTCCCGGGATAATCTGCAGCACCGCCTTCAGCCCTGCCTTGTCATAGGCCGC
>JAQWTV010000143.1 GCA_029242545.1 Roseibacillus sp. | reverse complement strand
ATCGACACTCAAACCTACATTTTTGTAGACGATGTCGCTCAGCAACCAGCGAATCCTCCCGGCTGGCCGGCAGACTGGTCAAACTCTGGTGATCCCAGCGCGATCCATCCTGCAGACTACGAAATGGACCCCCGGGTTGTCCGTAACACCCTGCCCGGCTACGGCATACGGGAAGCTCTCCTCGATATTCCCAGTGTCTCAATCGCAATGGAACCTCGCGACTTCCTCAATGCCGAGGGACAATCGGCAACCGGGATCTATTCGAATCCTCGCAGCCGCTTCGAACGACCGTGTTCCATCGAATATATTCGCCCCGATGGCATACGTGGATTTCAGTATGATGCCAAAATCGAAGTCCATGGCAATGCCAGCCGCCGCGCGGCCCGGATGCACAAACACTCCCTGAGGGTGACCTTCACGACAGAGTTTGGAGGACCCGGGCGCCTCGAATACCCTCTTTTCCCTGAGTCTCCAGTCGACCAGTTCAACAAACTCGTCCTCCGAGCCTGCTTTACTGACTCATGGGGCTTAGTCTCCTGGGCCAGCAACCGATACCGGCCGAACGACTCCCAGTATTTTCGCGATGTCTGGATGAAGGAAAGCCTGCGCGATATGGGACAGCCCTCAAGCTACGGCAATTTCGTTCATCTCTACGTCAACGGCCTCTATTTTGGACTTCACAACCTCACTGAGCGCCTTGAAGACGATTTCTGGGCGGAGCATCTTGGCGGCGCGAAGGAAGACTGGGAAATCAACAAAGACCTCAGCGGAGGCGGTAGTCGGTGGAACCAGATGATGAGCCTTGCAAATGGAAACATCACCAGCGCCAGAAATTATCAACGCATTCAAGACTACCTCGACGTCGTTAATTTTGCAGACTATATGCTCCTCCATTTCTACGCCGATTCGGAGGACTGGCCCCACCATAACGGTTATGCCGCTGCAAATGCAGTGAGTGGCGATGGCAAATACCGTTTCTGGTGCTGGGACCAGGAAATCGTCCTCGATAAATATTCGTGGAATCGCTACGGCGATAGCAGAGGGGTGGGATCTCCCTTCCAACGTCTTCGGCAGAATGCCGAGTTCCGTATGCTCTTGGCCGACCGGGCGCAAAAGCACTTATTTAACGGCGGGGCACTAAGTGAAACAGAATCGGCCAACCGATATTTATCAATCGCCAACCGAATCGATAAGGCCATCGTGGCGGAGTCAGCCCGCTGGGGAGACACCCAAGCCACTACTCCTTATGGAGACACTCCTGGATCATCCACAAGCATCGATTCTGATTACTACCCGCCAACGATCAACCGGCCAATTTACTTCACCCGGGAACAGCATTGGCTGGTCGAGCGCGATAACGTAGTGAACAACTACATTCCTACCCTTCACGATCAGAACGACTCACGCTCCATCATCAGGGAATTACGAGCAAACAATCTATTCCCTTCCATCGACGCACCTCGATTCAGCCAGTTTGGCGGCGAAGTACCCCTCGGCTTCGAACTCGGAATCACCGGAACAGTGGGAACCATCTACTACACCTTGGACGGTAGCGATCCGCGAATGACCGGCGGAGCGGCAAACCCCCTTGCGACATCTATTCCTACGGGAGCATCAGTAGACACCCTCTTCCCCTTCGAGGATTCAGGTTGGCATTTTTTGGACACCGGAGCACGACTGAGCAGTAGCAATGTGGTAGCTGGTCATAAATCCTACGACTCCACGGACTGGAAACATCCTGATTTTGCTGACGAAACATGGGGCACCGGCCAAGCAATGCTGGGCGGCGACTCGGTTTCCGATATTAATGGAGAATCTCTGGCTACAATTATTGACATCGGCCCCTCAGGAGACCGCCATCTCACCATCTATTTTCGAAAGCATTTCACTGTCAACGAGGCCAATGGCTACACCGCCCTGACAGCTGGCGTGAAGCGCGATGATGGAGCGATTCTCTATCTGAATGGCCGCGAGATCGGACGCACTAACATGCCGGGAGGACCGGTCAGCGCTCTTGATGTGGCCTCAACGGGAACCACAGGAGCGGCTGAGAATGCGGTAAACCAGATTGTTTACACACTGGAACCCGGCATAATCAGAAATGGCACCAATGTGCTTGCAGTCGAGGTGCACCAGTCGAGCAGCGGAAGCGGAGACATGGGAATCGACGTCCAACTCACCGCACTGAAACCTGCTGAACCACCTGCTCCCGTAGTCCTGACACAAACCGGCACAGTCAGGGCACGCATCCTGAGCGGCGGGGAGTGGTCCGCTCTTTCTGAAGCGCCCTTTGTCGTAGGCCCATCCGCATCCTCTTCGAACTTGGCTGTTTCCGAAATAATGTACAACCCAGCTGGGGCAGGCGAAGACTCGGAGTACATCGAATTGATGAATATTAGCGGCAGCGAATCTATCGACCTCACAAACGTCCACTTCGATACCGGCCTCAGTTACGAATTCCCTACAGGTTTCTCCCTCGCCCCACTTGAGCGTGCGGTCGTGGTAAAGAATCAGACCGTCTTTGCTGCAACCTATCCAACCGCCGGAATCACTATTGCGCCCGGCGTGTTCACCGGCAACCTCTCCAACAGCGGCGAGGAAATTGTGATAAAAGACGGAAGCGGAATCGACATCCGCCGCTTCACCTACAGTGATCGAAACCCCTGGCCTGAGAGCCCGGATGGCATGGGATACGCACTCGTTCTTGTCTCTCCCACCAGCAATCCAGAACACTCCCTTCCCCAGAACTGGCGTGGGAGCGCCTCTCTGGGTGGCTCGCCCGGGGCCAATGACACCGTGCCCTTCACTGGCGATCCGGACAGGGATAACGATCGGGATGGCCGAACCGCCTTCTTCGAGTATGCCTTGGCCAGAAGCGATGAGAACCCCGCAGATGGCTCAATATTCAATCTTGGACTCAGCCTCTTCGACGACGGATCCGGCGCCGGTCCACAAGAATTTCTGGAGCTCACCTTCACTCGAAACCTTACAGCCGATGACGCACTCATCGAGGCGGAAACTTCTACAAACCTTGTGACATGGTCCCCATTGGAAGCCATTTTGACTATCTGCACCAATCACGGTGACGGAACCGCCACATGCACCTATCGATCGTCAGCACCGCTCAATTCAAGTCTGCGCAAATTCCTTCGTTTGAAGGTCACGCGGAGATAGATCGTGCAAACCCTTCAGGGGTTGAAAATATCCGGGATTCCAATCCATCCCCGGATAGAAAGCCATCACCCTCCACGGAATCTTTACATCAGCCGCAAACTCACTGATCCTCAATATCAAAGCGGAAAACAATTCTACCGATATTCCCTAGGAACCTCGAGAATTTCTATGCACTCCCACTCATACCCATGAAACTAAGACCGCCCTCTCACTCCTTACAACTTCTTCTTTTCCTCGTCTCGTCGACACTGTGTGGAACACTCTTTGCTCAGAATCTCCTGATTGATTTCAGCTCAACCACCCAGGACGGAGGCCCCGCTCCGCAAGCTGGTTACCAGAGTTACAACGCCGGGCACGAGGTAACTGCGGATTTCATCACTGGGAGCTACCCTGCCTTCGGAACGACAATCGACATCACTCCAGGCTGGCCCAATACCACTGACAACCGCACCCAGCAGATGATCGACCGAGGCGGCGGCAACGATGCCAACTGGGACAATGCCAATACCGACCTCAACCTCGTTACAGACTGGCTTGGCATTGACACAAGGACCGGCAACGGAGGTAACGGAAACTGGGATGGAGCTAACGGAGGCACCCCCACCTTCATGACCCTCACAATCGCCAATCTTCCAGCAGGCACATACGGCTGGACCTCCTATCATCACGACACCGAAAATGTTCATACTAATTTCCAGATTGAGATCTCAACAGATGGCGGCAACACCTTCGTCAACCTCGGTCAGGATTTCTACATGTCAGACAGCACCCCAGGAGGGAATCCTGACTCCGGGATTGATGGCGGGGGCGGAGTAGAGATCGGCCCTGATGCAAACAGCCTGACCTCTACCGTGACTTTCCCTATCGAGGCCACCGGCGTGGATGAGGTTGTTCTTCGGTTCGCACCCCTCAGCGGATCACTGGGCAACGCCGTACATAATCAGCTTTGGGGAATCAACGGCTTCGAGATGAGCCCACTGAGCGATGCTGACAAAGACGGCCTACCAGACTTCTTCGAACTACTCATCGTTGAGGCCAACCCGGCTGACGGGATCGAAACCATCGAAGATGTCCTCCCGGGTGAGGACTTCGACAATGACGGTTCCAGCAATGCCGACGAATTAACTCGCGGAACCAATCCCCTCGAAGAGGATTCCGACGACGACGGCATACTCGATGGCGCAGAGGATGGCGGAGGAATATGGGTCAACACCACCCAGACCGGCACTAACCCCCTCAACCCCGATAGTGATGGCGATGGGCTACCCGATGGAATCGAAAACCCCGACCTGGCGCACGACCCTGACAACCCCAACAGTCAACCCGGCACCAATCCCAATGAGGCTGATAGCGATGGCGATGGGGTGCCTGACGGAGATGAAATCTTTACGGACGGAACAAATCCAAGAGACCCAAATGACTTCTTTGATCCCTTTGCCGCAACCGACGGAGCACTCCTCGTCGATTTCAATTCCACTACCCAGGACGGCCCCGCCAGTAATCAGGACGGTTTTCAGCCCTATGATGCCGGGCACGAGGTCCCAGCCGACTTCATCACACGATCCTACACCGCCTTCAATACCACGGTAACACTCACTCCGGGTTGGCCTAACACTACGGACAACCGAACTCAACAGATGATCGATCGTAGTGGCGGCAACGACGCCAACTGGGCCAATACGAATGAGGACATCAACCTTGTCACTGACTGGATCGGTGTCGACACCCGCACCGGGCAGGGTGGCAACGGCAACTGGGACGGCAGCGCAGCCGGAACCCCCACATACCTGACCCTCACTCTTGGCGACCTTCCACGGGGCACCTACCAATGGACATCTTTCCATCACGACACCGAGAATGTCCATGGATTCTTCCAGATTGAAATCTCGACTGATGGCGGAGCGAGCTTTGAGAATCTTGGTCAGGAGTTTTACATGTCCGATAGCACTTCCGGAGGCAACCCAAACTCCGACGACTCAGTCAATGGCTTCACGGGCACAGAGGACGGAGCAGCGGGCGCAGGCAGACTTACTTCAACGACAAACCTCGAGTTCACCGCAGGAGGTGACGATGTCGTTTTGCGTTTTGCCCCCTTGAGCAATAGCGCAGTGCACCGACAACTCTTTGCCGTCAACGGCTTCATACTACGGCGCACAGGCGGAAACCGCTTGAGAATCACTGACTTTTCCCGTGACCCCAATACCGACGAACTTAGTATCAGCTGGGAGAGCAAGCCCGGGAAACTCTACAATCTCCGCAGCACCCTCGACCCCTCTGTCGCAAAACCGGAAGACTGGGAACTCCTCGAACCTCACGAGGACATTGCCGCAACGCCTCCCCTGAATACCCTCGTCATATCTCGCCCCGCTGAAGGGGAGCGTTACTTTGCCATAGAGGAGTTTAATGCCCCGCCCATCATCCTATACACCGAGAATTTCGAAACCGGAGGTGAGGGATGGCTCACAACCTCAGAGGGAGCGGGCACGACAACTGAGTGGGAGCTCGGCATACCGGACCCCAACCTCTTTGGTGGACCCTCCGCAGCAAGGAGCGGAACCCAATGCTATGGAACGGATCTGGATGCCTACTACGTTGAGGACACCTTGATTCGGCTGCAATCTCCTCCGATCGACCTGAGCGGAATCGTCGAGGGAAGCATCACCTACTTCCAGTGGCGCGATATCGAGGAAACCTTCGATAGCGCCACAGTACGGCTGCTGGATGCCAGCAATAGCTCCGAAATCGCAATCCTCGCAGGCTCCTTGGACGGCCTTTCGACAAGCTGGGAAGAGGTCTCTCTACCCATTCCCCCCGAGGCCGAGGGCATGACCGTGATCCTTGAATTTGTTCTCGAGACTGACGACATCGGCAATCAAGCGGGCCTCTACATTGATGACATCTCCGTGCAGGGCCCTGCTCTCTAGCAGAGCTGGATGACCAGAAGATGACACAGGAAGCAATCCGGACAGCGAGAAACAGACCCCTCTGAGGGCAAGAAATCCCATTGCTCTTGGGACGACTTCAGCCAGGAAGCCTGTCAGGTTGTGAGCCTGCGCCGCACAGCCGCGCAGGTTCCCTTTGAACTACCCTGCCTGCGATCCTCCCGATGAAAACGCTCTTTCTCTTGCTCTTCTCACTCCACGCAGCGGCTTCCCTCACGTGGGCCGGAAAAATATATTTTACAGACCGCGGCTCGGGACGGGTTCATAGAGCAAACTTAGACGGATCCGATCTCGAGACTCTCTCCACCCTGACAGGGTCGAACCTCCGTGGAATCACCCTTAACCCGGAGGAAGGGAAAATGTATTTTTGCGACAATGGAGGGAACACCATCTACTGCTCCAATCTCGACGGCTCGAACCGCTCTCCTATCATAACCACTGACCTAGGATTCCCAGCCGACATCACCTACGATTCCATCTCGCAGAAACTCTACTGGTGCGACCGCGATAACGACCGTATCGAGCGGGCAAATCCCGATGGCAGCGAACGCGAGACCATCATCGAGACTGACCAACCCTACTACCTGGATCTCGATCCGGTGGGAGGCAAGATCTACTGGGGCCACTTTTCTATTGGAAGCATCTTCAGAGCCAATCTGGCCGACGGCACTGATGTTGAAACGATTGTCAGCGGCCTGACCACTGTCCGTCAGGTCGCCCTCGACCTTGGTAACGGGTATATTTACTGGTGTGACCGAAATGCCACTCCGTCCCGGATTCAGAGACGTCTCATCGAAGGCGGTCAGGTTGAAAATCTTTATCTCGGGCTCGACACCCCGCACGGAATGACTCTCGATATTCCAGCCGGCAAGATTTACTGGGCCGATACCGGCACCAACAACCGTCCAGATAACGTCGGAGCTCGCTCCCTCTGTCGTGGCGATATGGACGGGAGCGGTCCCCTGGAAGTTCTCATTACGCTATCCCAGCCCTGGGATGTCATTCTTGATACTACGATCACCAATTACACCGATTGGCGTCAGCGCTACCTGCCCACTAATACAGAACTCGATGGGCCGGGCGACGACATCAACGGCGACGGCATCCAGAATGGCATCGCCTACGCACTAGGTGGCAGCTTACCAATCCTCTCTCTCTCTCCGCCCGCTCTTCACTACACCCTGCGTAGAAATGTCAACGATCTCGACAACCTCCGCGTCGAATTGTCTATGGATCTTAAGACGTGGCGACATAACGATGACGGGGAGGGCATTGTCAGCATGAACTTCCCTGCGCCGGGGCTTCCAGACGATTCATTCCAGCTTATCCGTAGTGAAGCGGTTCCTCCATTCGATACCGCTGAGCAGCTTTATCTCCGTATCGTCCTACCCTGAAGGCCGGCCGCAGGATCCGCGAATTTTGAATAACTGCCATCCATAATTGAAGCTGTCCACCTTAAGGAACCTCCCTCCAGCTGAATATCGGATAAGCAACAAGAGGACCGAGCGGCTTGTAGGGACCACCGTCCAATGGTAGGAGTGAACCAAGATGCTAAAGCCTCTCTCCCTCTCTACTATCAGCTTCATACGCCCAACGGCTCTCGCCTTCACCCTCTCCTTTTTGTGCTCTACGGGGTCACAAGCCGAACCCTGGTTTCTGCATCACTTTGGCGAATTACGGGCCTATCATGGAGACTGGCTTGCGGTTTGCGAAGATAGCGGACGTGGAAAATATCGCACGGTCCAAATCGTCCTTAGACCGGGAACAACCGAAACTCGCTGCGGCCAGAGTCATTTGGTTCTCAGAAGGATCTCCAACGGAGATTACACAATCGACGTCTACGACGAGGGAATGCCCTCACGGGAGATCGGACCGATCGTCTTCACCTTCGATCGAACGAGGATCGAATTGAAACCGACCCAATGGCGCAGTGGAAGCGCCGCCTATAAAAGCCACGCCGAAAACATCACCATCACCGACCCTGTCTTATCAAGAGACTTTTTGCGCCGCATTAAGGCCGGACGATGGCTGACGGTGAGCTACAAAGGCGGGGACGCTACGTTTTCACTCCGTGGAGCAACCGGCTCACTATCAGCAATTGAGACCCATCGAAGGAATCGGAAACAGTGACGCCCTGTCCTCTGGAGAACATAAATTCTACAGCGGCAGCGCCCTCTAGTTTGTTCATGTCGTGATGCTCTTAACTATTATCCAAAATATTAAGGAGGGATCGTCATGATAGACGATTCCATTCTTTGGCTGGAATCCTGCCAAAGCACCAATGACGAAGCCGCAAAACACCTTAGCAGCCGCAGGTATTCGACGGTCGTCTCTAATCACCAGTCCAGCGGGCGCGGACGAATGGGTAGAACCTGGCATTCGCCCGGGGGATGCGGACTTTATCTAAGCCACATCGCGTTTCCACGATTCGACCAAAAAGCAGGAGGTGCCATTCCTCTCATGGCTGGTGTCGCAGTTGCAGAAACTTGTGAGGCGTTAGGCATTGAGGTCCAACTGAAATGGCCAAACGATGTAATCATCGGCAACCGAAAACTAGCGGGCATTCTCTGTGAAGCGCAAAGCCACCAATCTCAATGGAGTATCATCATCGGTATCGGATTGAATCTTAAGACCCCCGCATCTGGCTGGCCCAATGGTCTGCCAGCTATCGGATTGGACGCGATCCATGAGGAAGAGTTGGACTACCGCATTATAGCCCGGGAAATAGTGCGACACCTCGACGAGCGGCTCATAGAACTCGAGTCTCACGGAACCGCTCCTATCTACGATGCGTGGTCCAGGCGCAGCCTCGCGCTGGGCACAAAAATACGAAGAGGAGACCTAGAAGGCCGCTTTGCCGGCCTCTCACCAGAGGGCGGATTACTACTGCAAACTGCTGCCGGCGTGGAGAGCATCAAAGCCGGCGATATAGACCTGCTACCCGCAGAATAGTTCTTTCTTTCCGAGGAGCAAAAACTGGAATACCTGCGCGTAACTGGACCTTTGGAGGTTGCAGGTCCGGCCCATCTGCATGCCGGCCTCTCGCGGTGCCTTGACTAAAAAGGAAATTCTCTTCAGTAACGGCGTTCCGAAGCAGTAGTTCCCACATCTATTTTCGCCACTAACTACGAACTCATGTCAGCCACCGCCCCCTCGGAAGCAACCAATCACGATAAACTCATGGTCGTTAACCGGGGCGAAATCGCCATCCGGGTCTTCCGCGCCGCGACTGAACTTGGGCTTCGAACTGTCGCAATCTACGCAGAGGAGGATCGCTTTTCCCGGCACCGCTTTAAAGCGGACGAAGCCTACCAGCTTCGGAAAGAAAAAGGCCCCGTGGGCGCCTATCTTGACATCGAAGGCATCATCTCTTTGGCCGTCGAGAAGGGCGTCACTTTGATCCACCCCGGCTACGGCTTCCTTTCCGAGAACGCTGACTTTGCGCGGGCATGCCGTGAGGCTGGCATCAAATTTATCGGGCCGGATCCAGAGATGCTCGATGCAATGGGCGACAAGGTCTCTGCTCGTGCACTCGCAAAAAAAGCGCAGGTCAGCACCCTTCCTGGAACCGAAGATCCTGTATCAGATCGTGGAGAGGCCCTCACCATTGCCCGTGACATCGGGTTTCCTCTTATCATTAAGGCGGCTTTTGGGGGCGGCGGTCGCGGCATGCGCGTAGTCGAAAAGGAGGAAGATCTCGATTCCCTTCTCGACCAGGCACAGGCCGAAGCAGAAAACGCCTTTGGCAATCCTGCTGTCTTTCTTGAACGCTTCGTCGGACAAGCCAAGCACATCGAGGTCCAGATCATGGGTGATCACCATGGCAACATTGTGCACCTGCATGAACGCGATTGCTCCGTTCAGCGCCGGCACCAGAAGGTGATCGAAATTGCGCCCTCCGTCGATCTCGACGAAGCAGTCCGCCACGAGCTTTGCAAAGCTGCTGTTCAGGTTGCCGGAGAAGTCAAATATAACAATGCAGGCACTGTCGAATTCCTTTTGGACGGTGACACCAACGAGTGGTTTTTCATCGAGATGAACCCACGGATTCAGGTCGAACATACCGTGACCGAGATTATCACCGGTGTAGATCTCGTTCGCTCCCAGATTCTGGTTGCGCAGGGTCACGACCTTTTCGGAGAGGTCATTGACATTCCCGTCCAGGACGAAATCCCACGAAATGGCTATGCGGTCCAAGCCCGGATCACCACTGAGGACCCGGCCAATAATTTCTCTCCCGACTACGGCAGGATTCTCAACTATCGCTCCGCGGCCGGCTTCGGCATTCGCCTCGATGCTGGCACCGGCGACGCAGGATCGGTCATCACGCCCTTTTACGATTCCATGCTGGTAAAGCTGACCGCCTTCGGCCCGCGATTTGATATTGCCCTGCAACGCATGGACCGCGCCCTTCGGGAATTCCGGATCCGCGGCGTTAAGACGAATATACCGTTCATCGAAAATGTGATCCTGAACGAAACGTTTCGCTCGGGTAAGGCAACCACTCGCCTCATCGACACCAATCCAGATCTATTCAATTTCCGACCACGCCGCGACCGGGCCACCAAGCTCCTGAACTACCTCAGTGACGTAACCGTCAACGGCAACAATACCGCCAAGGGCCACAGGCTTAGCGCAGCCCTGCCAACCCCACGAGTGCCAGCCTGTGACGTCCGCGCGCGGGCTCAACCGGGCTCCCGAAACAAACTCCTTGAGCTCGGACCAGACGGCTTTGCCAGGTGGATTCGCGACACCAAACCGCTTCTTATCACGGATACCACCATGCGTGATGCCCACCAGTCGCTCATCGCTACCCGAATGCGCTCGGTCGACATGCTCAATATCGCGAGCTACGTAGCCCAGAAAACCCCAAATCTTTTCAGCCTCGAGATGTGGGGCGGCGCCACGTTTGACACCACAATGCGATTTCTCAGGGAGAGCCCCTGGGATCGACTCCGTGAATTACGCGAACGCATCCCAAATATCTGCTTCCAGATGCTATTCCGAGGCTCCAATGCGGTTGGCTACTCCAACTACCCCGACAATGTGGTCGAAGGGTTTATCAAGCACTCTGCCGAGTCTGGAATGGATATCTTCCGGATCTTCGACTCCCTCAACTACCTGCCCAACATGCAAGTCGCCATGGAGGCCGTCCGCGAGGACACCACTTCGGTTTGTGAAGCTGCGGTCTGTTATACGGGGGATATCGACGACCCTAAACGGGATAAATACTCCCTGAAATACTACATCAACAAGGCGAAGGAGCTCGAAAAAATGGGTGCCCATATCCTCGCGATCAAGGACATGGCCGGCCTCTGTCGTCCCTCCGCTGCGACCAAGCTGTTCAGAGCCCTGCGCGAGGAAATTGGCATCCCAATGCATTTCCACACTCACGACAGCTCCGGCATCAACGCAGCCTCAGTGCTAGCAGCCTCCGAATCAGGAGCCGACATAGTCGATCTGGCACTGGCATCCATGTCAGGATCAACTAGCCAGCCTAACCTGAACTCTGTTGTCGCAGCCCTCAGTGGACTTGAGCGCGACCCGGGCCTCGATCCCAACGCTCTGAACGCCATGTCCGACTACTGGGAAGAGGTGCTCGAGTTTTACACGCCTTTTAATACAGCTCCGCGCGCCGGTTCTGCTGAGGTCTACATTCACGAGATGCCCGGCGGCCAATTCACCAACCTTAAGGAGCAAGCTAACGCCATGGGACTCGGCCACCGCTGGCCAGAAATCGCCCGCACCTATGCGGAAGTGAACCAGCTCTTCGGAGATATCATCAAGGTGACTCCAAGCTCGAAGGTCGTTGGCGACATGTGCATGTTCCTCATCACCCGTGGGATAAAACCGGAAGCGGTGACCGACATTGAACCAGGCTCAATCGACTTTCCTGAATCAGTTATTGATATGCTCTGGGGTGGCTTGGGGCAACCCGACGGCGGCTGGCCTGCGGACGTGCAGAAGGCTGTGCTTGGAGACAGAGAGCCTACTACCAAGCGCCCTGGCGATCTAGCAAAGCCCATCAACCTCGAGACTACCCGCGCCGAATTGTCGACGAAGCTTGGCCGCACTGCGGACGATGACGACCTTTACAGCCACCTCATGTATCCAGCGGTCTTTGCCGAATTTGATGAATTCATCAAGACCTACGGCAAGGTCCAGGGACTACCCACCACCGCCTTCTTCTACGGACTCTCCGTCAGCGAGGAAATCTCAGTTGAGATCGGGCCGGGCAAGGTTCTCTTTATCAAACTTATCGGCATCAGCGAGGCCAACGCCGAAGGTCAGCGGAATGTCTTCTACGAGCTTAACGGTATGCCACGCGAGTGCGCAGTGATCGATCAGGCTCTCGCCCCAAAGGACGCCGTAACTCGCCTCAAGGGAGACCAGAACGACCCTCTCCAAGCCGTTGCTCCTATGCCCGGCATGGTATCGGAAGTCAACGCCGAGGTCGGAGCCAAAGTAGAGGAGGGCGATCCAATCATTACCCTCGAGGCGATGAAAATGCTTACTACCATCTCCGCGAGCTCAACGGGAACCGTAACTGAGATCCTCGCGCAGAAGGGCGATGCCGTTGAAACGGATGATCTTCTCGCGCGGCTGGAGCAGTAAAGGGCCCCCGAAGCTCTAGCTACCCAGAGCAGCCCGCGAGAGGGCCTTTGCGGGTGTCGTCTACCTCTTGGAGTGGGGCTCTAAGCGGGCAAAAAGCTGGCACTCTTCAAAAACCTGAACAGGGGCCAGCACACAGAGAAACCAGCAAGTTAGCCTACCCTTCCAGCTACTTCTTTCCTGCCAGAATTCTCTCCAACTTCTCAACTACCTCGGGCGACGGCACACCCCTCTTTCCTGTCACTAACAGGACAAAGTTGTCTGCTAGAATCTCCTCAGGGTGGATGAGGTAAGTCGTATTCTCTCCCACCTGCTCGAGAAACCCTGTTACCTCCCCAAGGTCGAGAAGCTTCGCCTTCTCTCCCTCGCGGACGACCTCCACACTCATCCCTTCCTCTGCGCGTTTCACCACCACCAGCTTGAACTGGAGATAACGAAAAAACTCACCCCCCTTTTCCGGATCATACCTTTCTTCCTTCGAAAACAGAATGGGCATCACCCACTGCTCCTTCCCCTCAATCTTCACCTGCAAGCAGTGTTCATTGCGAGGCGCATCTGGATTGGTCAGCTTTCGCCCCGCCAACTCTTCTGGAAACACAAGCTCTTCGCACTTTTCAAAACCAATCGCCGCATAACACTTTTCTCGAAGCTCTTCGTTCGCCCGGGACAACACGTGAAACAGCTCATGACAAAGCACTCGCTGCACCGAGGGAACTCCTCCCTGCAGGAAGCTCTCCGGAAACACAATCGCATTCGCCCGGGTATAAGCCGCATTCCCCTCCTCCTGCCCCGTTGTCTTGATCAACCAGATTTTCTTCGGAAACGGCAAAGCCATTTTCTTCAACACCTCTTCCACTCCCTCCATCGCCAAATACACCTTCTCCTTCTCCCCCTCCTCCCACGACATCACTGTCTTACCCACAAATTCTAAATACTCTCGTTCCGAGACCA
>JAQWTV010000136.1 GCA_029242545.1 Roseibacillus sp. | reverse complement strand
AATCTGGGCCTGCACCGTAACATCCAGCGCCGTGGTGGGCTCATCCGCGATCAGAAGATCTGGCTGACAGGCCAAGGCCATCGCAATCACCACCCGTTGGCGCATTCCTCCCGATAACTGATGCGGATAGTCTCCCACCCGGACTTCGGGAGAGGGAATCCGCGTCATCCGCAGGGCTTCAATCGCCGCCTCCCAAGCCTCCTTCTTATTCAATTTCTTATGTAGTCGGAACACCTCGCTGACCTGGCGTCCGATCCGGTGCACCGGGTTAAGGGCTGTCATGGGTTCCTGAAAGATTGTCCCGATCTCCCCGCCTCTGACCTCATGCAGGCGATCCTCGGATACCTTCAGCAAATCCTCTCCCTTAAAGAGCACCTCTCCCGCCAGCACCTTCCCTGCCGGCCGCGGCAGCAGGCTGATCAGTGACATCGCGGTCACGCTCTTTCCGCACCCGGATTCTCCGACAATGCCAAGAGTCTGTCCACGAGCCACCGAGAAGGAAACTCCGTCGACCGCTTTTAAAAGCCCCCGTTCCGTATCAAAAGCGCTCTCCAGCCCACGCACCTGAAGAAGCTCATGCGACTCCGAGTCGTGCTCCCGGTAGACCTCTTGGGCTACTGCCCTTGCTGAATTCACCTCCTTCATTACTTCACCCGGTATTGGTCGTAGACTTGGTCCACCTCGGGATACGCCTCATCCCGGCTTCTGGCCCGCAGGGTTTTCGCCTGCTCCTCCACATCGATCCAGTAAACATAACTTTCCTGCGCTTCCCGGGTCATTTTCACGTTGAAGTCCTCTGGCCATTGCATCCACCGCCAGTGTCCCAGCCGGTAGCTCTCTCTCTTGTATCCTGGAATCCAGAAAGCCGTATCGTGCAAGATCTTCTCGAGCTCCCAAGACATGTCTCGAATCTCCTTCTCCGACGTCGCAAACCGAATTCCCTGAGCAAGAGGATCCGCCTCCGGGTTCGCGTAGACTGAGATATTGTTGGTCATCACTCGCGGAGTCGTAGTCCCCGGGTCGTAGGCATTGGAGGAATGAATTCCCTCGAAATACCGGGGAAAAGGGGGCTGGGTTCCCCAGCCCCAGAAGGTCAAGTCATGCTTCTTCTGCATCACCTTCTCGTAGCTCGCCGTGCCATCCATGCCATCAAGTCGATACTCCAAGCCAGCCTTGAGAGCCTCTTCCTTCAGTCGCTGTAGCATCTTGCCCACCACCGGGCTCGAAGTATGAGTAATTGAGAAACTGAGTTTATTTCCTTCTGCGTTCTGCAGAACCCCGTCATTGCCCTGCTGGGTAAAACCGGCCTTGGCAAAGGCCTCGCGAGCTTTCTCAGGAGAGTATTCCCGGGATGTAACTTCCCCGTTACTGAACTGACCATAGCCCTCGTTGTAAATATTGAGGCGCCCGGCGTCACCACGCAGGTCAACATCGATCACCTTCTGCCAGTTGGTCGCATGTTGCAGTCCAATCCGCAGATCCAGATTCTCAAGGAAGGGGCGGGAGTGGTTGATATAAAGCCCTCTGGGCACTCTGGGGTAGACGTTGTAGAAGGTCTTCTTCTCGATGTAGCCGTTGAATACCTCCGGGATCTCCATCTGCTCATACCACCGCTTCGGCAATCCTAGGTGAAACATGTCGATCTCACCCTTCTTAAAGAGTTCGAAGACCTTTTCATCACTACGAACCACGCTGTACTTGATGCGGTCGACATTGAAGCGGTGGCGGTAATACTTCTGGTCTCCCGCCCACCAGCTCTTCACCCGGGAAAGGGTGATGCTCCGTCCCTTCACCACGTCTTCCTTGAGAATCTGGTAGGCACCGGTGGTCGGGCGCACTCTCCAATTATAGCGACTCTCGAAATCCGGCCCAAACTCACGATAAAACGCCCGGGAGTATGGGGTCAGGGAGGCATAATACTCCGGCTTGGGCTTCTTGTTGGCCAGCCGCACCGAGAGGTGCCGATCGTCATAGCGAGTGATATTCTCGAACATCGTCCCGTAATACTGCCGATACCAGGGACCGGTGACGTATTCGGAGAGAGAGATGTGGAAAGTCATAAAGAAATCATCTACCGTGACCGGATTGCCATCGGACCAGGATGCCTTCTCATTGATTCGAAAGTAAACGGTTCTTCCATCTTCCCCTACCGCCCACCGGTCAGCCAGGCCCGGGATGGTTTTCATCGTATTGGGATGAAGGGATACCAGAGCCATTTCGACGTTATCCCAGTGCTCAGACCGAAAGCTGTTATTCGCATTCTTTCCGATAGAGCGGATCGTAGGTGGAAAGGAGAGCCCTGAAAAATACGTGCTAAAGGTTCCCCCCTTTTTTGCCCGGGCTGAGCCTAGCTCGGGCTGATCAAGACCGTCCTTCCAAGACAAGCCCTTCGGCAAATCCTCCAAGGTAGCGTCGTAGGTAAAAAATTCCGGGTAGCGGAGACGACGGTTGGTGTTAGCAAGGTCCTCTTCCAGCTTGTCACGATCTTCTTCCCCGGGCTCTGCAAGCTGCTTGGCGATTTCCTCCTTCTTCGCCCCAAGCTCCTTCAGAACCACCTCATTTCGGCTCACCCTGAAGCCATCCACCTCCTCTTCGTTATCAAAGTCGGCAAATTCCTTTTTAGAATCGCACCCGAAAAGAACAACTACGACAAACAGGGAGGAAATGTGTAACGCTCTCATCGCTAGCGGTAGGTAGTGAATTTCTTAGGATCAAATGCCTCTCGGACCGCCTCTCCCACAAAGGTCACCAAAAGCAGAACCGCCACCATCCCACCAAATACGGACGCCACGATCCATGGGTAATCGAGATTCGTCACTCCATCCTGCAGGATCCTGCCCCAACTCGGATATTTGTCTGGCAAACCGAAGCCAATGAAATCAAGAGCTGTCAGCGCGGTAATCACGCCGACGACACTAAACGGAAGCAGGGTCACCACAATCGACACCGCGTTAGGCAAGACATGTCGGAAAATCACCCGGGCAGGACCAGCTCCCAGCACTCTGGCAGCCGCCACATAATCCCTCGCCTTCTCGCGGTAAGCTGCCGTCCTCATGTAGTAGGTAATCCCGATCCACGAGAAAATACAAAGCACCAGCAAGATCGTCACAAGAGTCACATCATCCCGTCCAAGACGATCGGCAATAATGATCACCACGTAAAGAAAGGGGACGTTGGCAAGAATCTCAATCAACCGCTGCACAACAATATCAAAAGCACCCCCAAGGTAACCCATCAAACTTCCAAGGGTGATTCCAATCGCATATGTCACTCCGAGATAAATAAATGCGGCCTGAAAGACCAGTTGCAGCCCACCATAAATCTGCGCGAGCACATCCCACCCCCGTGAGTCCGTCCCAAGGTAGTGCCCCGTTCTGAGGCTGGGAGGCAAAGGCGGATAACGCCTTGCCTGAAGCACGGTAGTCTTCGCTGCTTCCGAAGCTTGGACAAGTTCTCCTCCCATCAAAGGCTCCGCACTGCGCACTCCATCTTTCCACTCATAGTAGCCGAGAACATCACCGTTGGTCTGGCTATAGAACTCCTCCCGACCTTGCCGCCTACCTTTACGGAATCGCACCATGGAATGGCGCCTGTCTTGGTCCTCCACATAAAACCGGTAGGCAAGACCAGAGTAGGGCTCCTGGTCATCCTCCCGATAAAACAGCCCATCCCGATCATTCAATTCCTCCTTTGTCGGCTCTGCTGAGTCGAAGGTGGCGTCAAACGGAACAAGCGGCAGCAATACCCAGTTTTCCTTTCCCTCATTCTCAAAGGTTTCTTTCAGCTGCCGGTAGTCCGCCTCGCTTTTACCAGACTGCCCGAATTTTTCCGCGATGTAGCTTTCCTGAGAGAATGCCGGACTATAGAGCTTTCCCTCATACTTTACTAGGAGCGCCTTCTTTCCAACCAAAGCGTGGTCGAGGAGGGTCAGCAGAAGGAGTCCCGCAAGAATCCAGAGTGAGACATACCCACGGGTAATCGACTTGAAGCGCTTTAGCTTCCGAAGGGTCTGGGGATTCCAATGCACCTTGCGGGCCTGTCTCATCACGGAAAGCACCCCGGCTCCCAGCAGGACTCCACACAAGATATATCCAACGATATTGGCCTGATTCTTCTTCCACCAAGATGCTGATGCCAGCTCCATCTCCTTCGCCTCGAAGGAGAAAAACCAATCCAACGTCGGCAGGGCCCACCCAGCATGATGGGCGCTCACCGCACCCACGCTGACCAGAATAAGGACAAGACCTGTAAGACGAAATATCATTTATCCAAACCGAATCCGGGGGTCGACAAAAGCCACACAAAGATCGGAGATCACATTACCCAGAAGCATCAGGGTCGCCGAAATGGTCAGCACCCCCAGAACTACTGGTTCATCTTTTTCCAGAATTGCACTATACTGTAACAGGCCAAAGCCATTGATATCAAAAATCCCCTCGATAAGAAAACTCCCGCCTACGATCAAAGTCACGTTCTGTCCAACGGTGGTAGCGATCGGTATGATAGAGTTACGGAAGGCATGCCTGAATACCGCCGAGCTGTAAGGAACTCCCTTGGCTGTTGCAGTCCTCACGTAATCCGCCGCCAGGTTATCCATCAGGTTGTTCTTCATCATGAAGGTCATGAAGGCAAAGCTTCCCACGAGATAACAGGCGAGAGGCATGACCGCATGGTGAAAGAGATCGAAAATCTTGGCACCGAGAGGGAGCTCACTAAAATTCTCCGAGACGAATCCAGAGAGAGGAAAAAGGTCCAGACGGGCTCCGAGGAAGACGAGAAGGAAAGACCCCAGCACGTAGCCAGGAATTGCATATCCAGAAAAGACCGCGATGGATGAAACGTTATCCAGCCAAGTGCGATGCTTGATCGCCTTAACAATCCCCAAGGGGAGACAGATTCCGTAAATCAGGATCATTGAAATCACTCCGTAGAAGAGAGAAATCGGAATACGTTCACGCACTAGGCTTATTACAGGATCGTTATACTTATCGGATTTTCCCAGACTTCCCTGCAACAGCCCATCATGACCAGATTGGAAGAGCACGGCCCGCTCCTGAAGACTTCCCGCATCGGGGAGTTCTAATCCTCCCGAATTTCTTTTCCATCGCTTCCTCAGCTCCGCGACCCCGACTACTCGCGCTTTCCATTCATATTCTTCAATCCTGTCTCTGACGATAGCCTTCTGGACATCCGGCAGGTCCTCCGAAGGCCTGAGTTCGGCGCTCCCATCCTCCTTCTTGACTATATCTGCATCCATGTTCATTCCTGGAATCTGGATCGAAACTTTCGTCTCCTCTTCGTTGAAGCTTCGGGCTGTCCGCTGGAGGTCCCGAGGCACTACACCCAGCCATTCAAGATAAGACCTCCAAGTCCCCTTTTCCCTCCGGTGCCTCTCCTCGATTTCAAAAAGCTGAACGGGCGTGATCGCCGCTCCCTCCGATTCTCTCATCCCTGAGGTTCCACCCTGCTCGCCAGCAGCCGCATTATTCATTTCCTGCAGGTCCCTCTGCACTGGTCCGCCCGGGGCAGCCCGCATAAGAATGAAAACCAGCATCGTAATCCCGAGCAGCGTCACAGGAACCAGAAGTAGACGCCGGAGAAAATAAACCTTCATGGAAAAGAGCCTCGAAGAGCAGGAACCCTCCCGGTTCTAGCCTCCCCGTGGGACGAATCAAGCCTGCGGGTTATTCATCCTCACAAGTCCCTGAAATTTGCCAAAAAAGCAGCCGATCCCGCAAAGAGCTTTGCCAAGAGGGGGAGATCTGTTGCATCGTCTCCCCGATGCGCGCGCTCGCTCCCAACGCTCTTGCTCTTCGGAGTGCGCTCTCGCTCCCCTGTGGCGCCCAAATGGCTTTCCCCAAACACCGTGGAAAGTTTCCAACCATGCGTATCTTCACGATCCTTTGCCTTCTGACAGCTTCTCTTTTCACGGGAGCTTGTAAGCAAGGCGAGACTGCGGTCGATCGCGCCACCAGAGAGGGCATCCTGATCATGGGTAACACTTCCGAGCCAAAGGGCTTGGATCCGCACATTGTCAGCGGGGTCCTCGAGAGCAACATCATCAGAGCCCTTTTTGAGGGACTGGTGGTCGGCCACCCTTCAAAAGACGGAGTGGCGTTACCTGGAGTTGCAGAAAAATGGTATCCAACTGACCCGGAAAAACCTGATGAGTGGGTCTTCGAATTGCGTAAAGACGCTAGATGGTCAGACGGCACCCCTCTGACCGCTGAGGATTTCCTCTTCTCCTTCCGCCGTATCCTCAGCCCGTCCCTGGCATCGGATTACTCTTTCATGCTCTACTACATCAGAGATGCGGAATCCTACCACAAGTCGCAGCGCTCCTACCTCACCTGCCGCAATGATGAATCCTTTCCCGTGCCGTGGGAGAGGCTAAAGAAGGTTGACTTCGGCCCGAATGAAACCGGGAAAACAAAATTCAACAAAAAAGGACTCGACCACCTGAAGGCCGAGCAGCTCAGGGCCCTGAAGTCAGACCCGGACTTGTTTCAATGGCCGGAAGACGTGAGCCCCGAGGTGCGTGAAATCCTGATTCAGAAAAACCTCGGATTCGCGGAAAGTGGCAAAGAACTCTGGGACCTGACTGATTTTGGAGCCACGGCCCCTGATCCCCATACCCTGAAGGTGAAACTCAACTCCCCAATCGCCTTCCTTCCCGAGATCACCAAACACTACACCTGGTATCCAGTCCCCAAACACAGCATCCTTGAACACGGAAGAATCGG
>JAQWTV010000134.1 GCA_029242545.1 Roseibacillus sp. | reverse complement strand
GATCTGGTGGAGGAGGCCCGGTTAGTTTCCGGAGAGAAGGTTTTGGTGGCATCGATTACGACTGGGGCTCGGCTGGAAACCTACGTGCAGGTGGGTCCGCGGGACACGGGCAAGATTATTGTGAACGGTGGAGCAGCGCATTTGATCGGCAAAGGGGAACTGGTAACCATCATGGCGTTCAGTTTATGTGAGAAGCCTGTTGAGGCCCGAAAGCTAGTTCTGGATGAGGATAACAATATTCTCCGAGCCAGTGGCTAGGTTCGAGCCGATGTAGTTCTGCCGGATTGAGTCTAGCGCTCTGGCTGCTCCGGCAACTGATCTTGAAGCGCAGGGGAGTTTCCCTGCGACGTAGTGTAAGAAACGGTCCCCCGGACATTTCTTTTTTTTGGTAAAACCCATTGAACCAATTCTGAACTTTGTTTCACGGTGACGTGCTCGGCAGAGTAGTAGACGGTTTCCTCCCTCAGGATTCCAACATCCTTCGCCAGCCATAAGCTCCGCTTGAGCGAGGTAGCCTGATCCTCTCCCGTGACAGGGTTAAGGGAGCGGCTTTCATTGGTAATCTGGATTCGCGTAGCTTGGAAAGTTCCCGCGGGAACAGTAACTTCTTCTTGTTCGATTACTTTAAATAGAAAGGGATTTCCTGGCTCTCGCCCATTGCCCTTCCAGTATTGTCCCGGACGCATGGAGGCTTTGGCGAGAGGAACTCCTTTCTCAAGTAACTGCGCTTCTTCTGCCTTCAGGTGCGCTGGGATCCAGCCCCAGCTGAGGATCCCGTTCTCATTAATCTGGTAGAGTTCTTCGCCCAGGAGCTTGCCATTTTCAGAAATGGCAATTGCAGTCAATACCGGCTTGCCGTTTCCGAGGTTTCGTTTTCCGTTGCACCTGCGCGTCTGCTCAAAAGTGATGAGTTGGCCCGTATCTGTCGATTCGGTGTAATGGCTGGCATCCGCTGGAGAGAGGGGAACCCTGAGGGGAATTTGCTTCTCTATCCTGTATTTCCATATTTCGCCTGGAATAGGGCTGAAATAAGGAACGCCGGGGACGTTTGCTCTCTTGGGCAAGAGTGCTTCCTGCAGGTTGGGCGATCTCTTTTCTTTACAGCCATATGTCATCAGGGTCGCCCCAAGGAGAAGCGCTAAGCGAAGCCACTTGAAAACGGGTTTCCTCATGAGGCTCGTGGAGGGATGGGAACGATGATCCGACTCCCCCCACTCCATTTGGCTTGGAGGCGATAGCGCCAAGTTGTTTCAGGAAAGGTCAGGGGTGCGAATCGGCGCCTGAGACAGCGGATAATGACGATCGGTAAAAGGGTGAGGGAGATTAGAATAATGGGAGGAGGAAGCAGCTTTTCACGGGATTGCGTGTCTGGGTTCGGGACATCAGGAGTACCGCTTTTTGATTGATTATGCACAAGGAGCGCCTGGTTCTTCCAAAAAATCAGTTCTTCGCCAGTTTCAAGGGAGAGTGCCTCTATGCGGGCTCGGGTATGCGGCTCTTTCATTCCCCGGGAAACTGCACTTTGGCGAACATCTTCGAGGGATTTTTCACCGGAGAGCTTAGTGGAACTACTTCGGGTGACTACGACAGGTCGGTAGAGTGATTCAGGGAGGTGCAGAACGACTGCCCAGAGAGATTGCCGGGACCACGTTTCTCCGATGCGCAGGGCCAACTCTTCCAAAGTGGTCTCGGAGCCAAGGCTCCTGCTCCAGAGGACGACGAATACGTCGACATCGTGATTCCGCCGATAGCGACCGAGCTCTTCTTCCAGCCGAAGGGTCCGGTCTTCACCCAGCCAACCGCTGGGGTCGAGAACCTGGCCCCTCGGAGGAGAGGGGAATTCGACACCCTGGCCTTTCGCCAATCCAGGGAGGAGAAGAGTGAATATGATCAGGAAGAGTCTGGGCATCGGATCAGGGGCCAGTTGTAACGGGTTCTTTGCCAGGTTGATGATGTTTGGTTTGCTCCGGGTGCGTGGCGGATGTTCCGGCTGGAGAGCGCCTATCCCTGAGGTCTTCGGAGGCCTTGGTCACATCGAGTGGCGTGTCATTATGAGCCCGTGCATATCTGCAAGCAGCGTAGCAGGCAGAGGAAAGGAGGTCCCGGCTATCGCGAAGGAACCCAGCAAGTCCCTCATGCCATTGGCCATCTCCCAAGCAGGCGGCGAGTTCCTGCAGGGAGGCCTCCCACGACTCGCGGGCGAGGAAGGACTCCAGGGCGTATCCGCAGGTAAGGCTTAGCTGCCCGGATGTAAGGTCAACAGTAACGAGCAAGTTCCATGCGCGGGATTGGTCTGCATCCGGTGCAGTATTGAAGAGCCAGAAGGAAAATTCCTCGACTGAGCAGCCTTGCTCCAACTGGACAAAGCAGAAGCAGATATCGGCCTGAGGAATGCGTTTGCGGAGCGCCTTGTAAGGGCGCACAAGATTCTTTTCTGTTCCGGGTGGCAGTATCCCGGAAGGGTCTAGGATGAGTGAGAGAGGGGGCGCTTCAAAAGGGAACATGGCCTCGGAGAGTGAAAGGCTGAATCCGCAAGTCGGGCAGAATTCTGCTATTTCCCCGCCCTCCGATTTGCAGCGAGGGCAGAAGGCCTTGCCCTCGAATTGTGGGAGGGGAGATCCTTTTGGGTTTTTCCGGTTGAGTTGAGAGAACACCTTTATTGGAGCAGGGGAGCTACATACAGAACCCTGATATTCACTAAAACTAAATGTTTAACATAGGCTACCCCTGATGGAGTAAGGCATCGGGAGAGTTAGGGATGACTCGTTCCGGCTTAGCAGTGCCCCTTGAAGTCCCCTTCAAGGAGAAGGGCGCTTAAAAACCGTCCATCTATACGCGTCAGGCAGCTGTTGTGGGGGGATTCTGATGAAGCGTAAGCTTCTAATCATTAGTGGCTTAATAGACAGCAAGGACAGGTCTCCGAACTTGCTTTACAAGGAGGGAAAGCGCAACCATAGTCCCGCCCCTCATTTTTCAGTTCTCATGGATATTCTGATCAGCCTCCTGCTTATCGCCTTTATAGTGGTGAGCGCCTTGCTTATTCTGGTGGTTCTCATGCAGCGCCCCAAGCAGGAAGGCTTGGGAGCGGCTTTTGGATCCGGGATGACGGATCAAATGTTCGGTGCAAACACCACCAGTGTCCTGCAGAAGGGAACCGCCTATTTCGGAACGGCGTTTATGATCATAGCGCTGGTTCTTTCAATCCTGATCGCCAAGAGAAACTACGAGCAAGGAATCGAGGGAATGCCAGCGCCTGTAACCGATGCAACTGCGGCTCCAGCTGTTGCCGAGGTTAACCCAGAGGAGGGCGCCGCAGCTGAGGGTGTGCAAGAGTTAAACCCTCGTGACGAGGCGTTGCGGAAAGCCCTTCAAGGGCTTCCCGCTGCCGAGCCCGCTGCCGAGCCCGCTACCGAGCCCGCTACCGAGCTCGCTACCGAGCCCGCTACCGAGCCCGCTACCGAGCCCGCTACCGAGCCCGCTACCGAGCCCGCTACCGAGCCCGCTGCCGAGCCCGCTGCCGAGCCCGCTACCGAGCCCGCTGCCGAGCCCGCTGCCGAGCCCGCTGCCGAGCCCGCTGCCGAGTAGCCCTGATGGCGGCTGAGGTGAGTCGTTTGGAACTTTATTCCATGCCGTGTGCCTCGGGAGGGTCATGCTGAAGGGGGATGCCTAGCGATCCTGAACAACCAGTTTGGTCTCGCCCGGAGGTGTTTCCGGATAAACCCAAAGAGACGCCCTATGGCTGTGTTTCCCCGAAGGGGCGGAAATTCGAATTCCAAAGCCTTGAGGCTCTGGCTCATCATATCCATTACAGCCGTGAGAGGGTAGAGGTGGTATGGGTGGCAGATCAGGAGAAGCTGATACCTCCCGAGGCAGTTTCAGAGCTGGTGGAACCGCTGCGTGAAAGGCTTCTCGAGCAAGCCGAAATAGATGGATGTAATGCGAGACGCAATACGCTCATATTTGTTGTGCTGCTGCTGTGGGCCCTCTACGCGAACTTGGCAAATGGCACTTTGCCGACGGAGTCGTTTGAAGTAGGTCTGGCGGGAATCCTGCTCACAATTCTTGGCCTAGTTCCCTGGCATGATGCCTGCCGTGACCGCCGATCCGCGAGAGCCTTGAACGAGCAGGCGCTGGCCGTGGAAGAGCAGGAGGCTCGTTTTGATTACTGGTTGAAGAACCACCGGATATGGTTCATGCCGGTCCTTATTGGTCTCCTGGCGGGATGCGGGATTATACAGCCATGGGTTGAGTTAGAGGCCGCGGTTGAGGTCGCAGGACTTCAAAAGGGAGGGTTCAATGCCGGGGAGGCCTACCGCCTCGTGACGGCACCGTTTTTGCATGGTCATCCTCTGCACTGGGGACTGAATGTATGGGGATTGTGGTATCTGGGCAGACGAGTGGAGTCTTTGGCAGGGTGGTCCCATCTTTCGTTAGTAATGGTTATTTCCATGGTTGCAGGTGGATGGGCCACAAGTCACTTCGTTCCGGAGAAAGCGTCGATTGGGGCATCAGGTGGGATATTGGGTCTGCTAGGCTTTCTACTGATCTTCGAGACTTTGCATGGGCGGCTTGTTCCCCGGCCTTCGAGGCGGCGCTTGCTCGGTGCTCTGGGAGTAACTTTGGTTATTGGGGTTATAGGGTATCAGTTTATCGATAACTTTGCGCATGGCGGAGGATTGCTTGCTGGTATGCTGTATGCCGGGATTGTCTTTCCCCCCTCCAGTTCTCCACGGCGACCTCGCGCAACCAAGCTGGATATCGGGCTGGGAGTTGCCGGGTTCTTCGTCTTGGTGGCCTCCTCGATATGGGCTGGCCTGCTACTGCTCACGGCGTGATCCTGGGCCGGGAGAGGAGGCGGAACCAATATTGTTCCCTAGAGCCCAGAAGGGTCGATTGACCGTATGGAGAGGGCCGAGGGCTCGATACATTCGATGCCCCGAAGACGAAGCCAGAGCAATAAGGACAACGCCGCCCTTCGAATCTACTCTTTCCAGTCCAAGGCCCCTTTCTTCAGGACGTAGAGGTAGGCGACGGCTAGGACACCGACGAATGAAGCCATGGACAGAAGAGCCATGGAGTTTGTAAGGATAAGCTCTCTGAACTGGACCGCCCAAGGATACATGAAGACTACTTCTATATCGAAGATCACGAAAAGCATCGCGACCAGATAGAACTTCACACTGAAGCGCGGTGCACCTTCCCCGATGGGAAGCATCCCGCACTCGTAGGGCACATCCTTAACTCCTACCTTTCTGCCAAGTTTACCAAATACGACGCTGGCAATCAGCATGGTGGCGCAAAATCCGATCGCGACCAGGATTTGCATCAGGACTGGAAGATAGTCAGGAAGCATGGACTAATGATGAAACAGTAAACCTGCGCCAGAGACTGGCGCAGGTTCTAAAGTAAGACTAGCTGGATTATTTCCAGCTGAAGCTTTTATTTCAGCTGCTCAGGCTTGCTGCTGTTGAGCCGCAATGTTGTCGCTGTGGGCCTCTTCGATCCGGTCGAGGCCTTTATATTCCTTCCCGCTTTTCTCGACGAGTCCGCGGGTGACAAGGTTTTGCAGCTTCTCGTATGCCCGGAGCCGGAGCATTTCTTCTCCGCCGCTCACGGCGTTCCGCTCCTTCAGCCGATCGTAAACCAACTCAAAAAGGTCATTAAAGCCGAAGAACTTGTCGTCATCTCCGAGTACATTCACCAATTCGTCAGTGACGTGATCAGGGAGCCGACGTGAAAATCGCGTTCTTTTCGTGGTAGCCATAGCGAGAACAGTGTAGCAGCGAATGGGTACAAGTGCGATACGAAAAAGGAAGCAGCTCATATTTTTTTCAAATTCCTTACAAGTAAAATGTTTACTTATATTAGAAATAAATCTTGAGGGCGTCGTTTTCTTCGGGTTTTTGGCTTGGATCGCCTATTTTGGACCCTTAAGGGTATTTAAGTGATCGCGCGTTTGCGAGGCGAGGTGGTAGAGGCTCTTCCCAGCCGTTTGGTGGTGGATGTTGCCGGAGTTGGATATCAGGTCCTCGTCCCGATTTCGTCTTTCGATCGCTTGAACCCGAGGCAAGGCGAGGAAATAACCCTCTTGACCCATCTTCATGTCCGGGAAAACGCCCATACACTCTACGGGTTCTCCAGTCAGGAGGAGAGGGACATTTTTCTCCTCCTGGTGGACCGGGTTAGCGGAATAGGCCCTACAATCGCGATGGCTGTTCTGAGTGGCATGGCAGTAGAGCGTTTTAAGCAGGCTGTTGTAGATGAGGACGTGAAGGCGCTCTCGGCGATAAAAGGACTCGGGAAGAAGACCGCGGAGCGCATCGTTCTGGAGCTTAAGGATAAGGTGGGCGTTACGGAGACGTGGCAAGCGGGAGACGGGGGGAACGAGGCAGGATCTGCTTCCCGTGATGCGGAACTCGCGCTCCTCGCGCTTGGCTTCAAACAGGTCGATGCCCGGAAAGCGATAAAAGTGGTGTTGGAGAGAGATCTCGAAATGGCCGCGGAGGACCTTATCAGAGAGGCATTGCGAGAGCTCAGCTAGGGCCATAGGCCCCCGCCCATCAATGTGATTGGCATCAAAAGGCTTTCCTGTTTGCAGTCCTAGTAGGTCCTCGGTCAGATTGCTCCCCGATGGGGCTGGGTCTTGATGACTTCATGAGTGATGCCGGAGCGGTGGGCTTCCGTGACGACCGTGGCTGGCTCTTTTCGCCTGAGCCTTTGAAGCTGGCTCCCGCAGAAGTTTCTCAGTTGGAGCGGCTGGGCCATCCCCTGCGGATGTTTCAGCAGGGGTGCGATCGAATTTATCGGCGGAGTGTAAAGGGGACCTTGCCAAGCTGGATTGCCGAATTACTGGATAGCGGCAAGCCTGAGTGGTTGGTAAAGGCTCAGCAGTCTGAGGATTTGCGAGATATGGCCCCCCGGGTTATCCGCCCCGATCTGCTGATGACCGAAAATGGATTTGCCCTGACGGAATTAGACGCAGTGCCGGGGGGAATGGGAATCACAGGATGGCTGTCGCAGCGTTATGGAGCAGAGGGCTACAGCCTACTGGGCGGGGCGGCGGGAATGGTGGAGGGCTTCCGCTCTCTCATGCCAAGTGGCGGAGAGGTTCTTATTTCGGAAGAGTCTGTAGATTACCGCCCCGAAATGGAATGGCTGGTTAACGCTCTTAACGAGGCCGCAGAGGGACCTTGGGGAATTGCATCGGCAGAGGCATTTCAGGAAAGCGACTCATCGGACAAACTTTACCGGTTCTTTGAGCTATTTGACTGGGAGGCAATTCCTGCTCTGTCCTCCCTTTCGAGGTGTCGGAATCTTACTCCACCTTGCAAGCCTCACTTTGAGGAAAAACTCTGGTTGGCCCTCCTCTGGTCACCGAGTTTGCGAGAGGTATGGGATGCAGAGATGAGGGGGAGCCATTTGCAGAGGATCAGGGAGCTCGTGCCTTACGGTTGGGTTGTCGACCCTATCCCGCTGCCCCCTCACGCGAGCCTGCCCCGTCTCGAGGTGCACTCGTGGCAGCAGTTGGGAGATTTCAGCCAAAAACAGCGGAGGCTGGTTCTCAAGGTTAGCGGTTTCAGTGAACTAGCCTGGGGTAGCCGGGGAGTGGTGATTGGTCACGACGTCTCCCGGGAAGAGTGGGCTGAAGCCTTGAATGCGGCGTGCGAGGGATTTGAAACCCAACCGCATCTTCTACAGGAATTCAGGGAGGCAAAACTATTGGAGCACCCCTACTTCGACCCCGTGACTGGTTCTCGGAAAATGATGAGGGGTCGAGCGAGGCTCTGTCCCTACTACTTCGTTGACGAAGAGGGAGGCATTAAGCTGGGGGGCTGCCTTGCAGCCATCGTTCCTGCTGACAAGAAGAAGATCCACGGAATGCGGGATGCCATCCTTACCGTCTGCGAGGTAGGAGAATGAAAGAGCCGCTTAGGGAAGCGTCTTGTCCCTCGAGAGAAGTGGGACAGGTGGCCTCTACTTGATCAATCCAGCCTTCTTGAGGGTGGAGTAGGCGCCATTCTTGTTGATGGTCTTGAAGGCCTTGCAGCTTGCCTTTACCTTCACGTAGCGCCCGAGTTCCGGGACCCAGACCCTCTTGGTCTTCAAGTTTGGCGACACGGAGCGCTTCACCGTTTTCGTCACGTGACGACCGATACCGCCCTTTTTCTTGGCCAATCCGGAACGGTGGATTCTACGCCCCATGCGGACGCGGGAACCTCTAATGCTGCAGACTCGTGACATTCTATAGGTGGATCTGGGTTGCGGGGCGGGGAGGAAAGCGGTGATTCGCCAGCCGGTCAAGGAATTTCGAGGGCCCGGGATCACCAAAACCTATCAAATCAAGTTCGGGGGGAGGGCCAGGTCGGTCTGGAAAAGTTCAGGGATTTGAGGTCGGGTAGCTCCATACTGTGTCTTTTGCGGGCCCGGTGCCAGCCGGCCACTCGATTGAGATCACCGGGGTTCCATCCTTTTTCAGCTTATAGACGACCTTTTGTCCCCTCGTTCCGGCCGCCCCCCGAGTTTTCACAGCTGTGGGCGTCACGTCTTCCAGCGTGGGGGGGTAAGATCCATGGATCACGCGATGAAGCTCAATCTCGATAGCCCAGCGTGCGGCGAGGATGGCTCCGTCCGATTCAAGGATACTGGAGAACGGGCCGCTGAAGCTGGGAGCCATCATCAAGCTTGGGGCGTTGATATATTTCGAGAGCCCTTGTGCCCGGCTCTGAAGTCGTTCCTCATAATGCCTGATGCCGGAACGGGTAGCTTGCTGGGCGAGGTTTCCTCCAGGGGCCAGAATGCATTCCTGGAGATCCCGGCAGTAGGAAAGTCGATTCGCAGCGAGAAAAAAACGAGTGAGGGCGGGGGCCTTCCCACTGCCGCCTCCCGCGGAGAAATCCTGGAGTCGATCAATAAGCCCTAGAACTTGTGCTCGGGATACTCGGATGACTTTAAGAAGTCGGTCGCGTGCTGGGGGAATCGTCGAGAGTTCCTTGCCTAACTTTCGAAGGGTTTCTTCATTCCAGCTATTACCTGCGAGGCCGTCCCATAGAGCGCTGAGAGCGAGTGAGCGAAGGCTGCATTCAGCGAGGAGGTTCATCAGCAAGGGATCCTGTCCCACTGCGGAGGAGAGGCGAAGGCAGCTCGTGATATCGGCAGCTGCTCCCGATGGGTTCTCGGAATGGAGATTCAGGGTTGCGCGAAGGAGATAGCCATGGGCTGCACTCAGGATCTGCCGCCCAGAGCTCTCCGTCTCTAACAAAAGGAAGGCGTCATGCCATGGATGTGGGACGTGGTAGTGCGGCCGCTGGGCAAGTGCCTCCGAGAGTTGGTCGAGTTGGTCGCTCACGGGTTGATTGAGGCGAACGAGTTCGGCAACACGTTCCTTCTTCGAGTCTAAGAGAGCTACCGAGACGATTTTGGATAGATCAGACCGCTGCATGGTGGCGGGATTGGCCCTGAAGTCATTTTGGGCCCCGGGGCAGGCCGGGTTTGCACGAAATGAGGCAAACCAAGTGTGTGCGGGAGATCCGCTCTTTTCGAGATCCTCTAAGAGGGGGTGGAAGGCGAGATTCTGCGATTTCGGGACAGGAGCGGGCAGGTAATCGCTGATAGAGAACGGATCACGAGAGTGCCACTCGGCCTCGTATTGCTCCCAGGCTTTCTCGGTGCTGGCCTTGAAGACAAGGAGAACAATAACGGGAGTCAGGAGTGCCAGAACTGTCAGAGAAAGAAGCCATTTCCACCAAGAGCGTTTTCTTTTCTGCTCAGACATGCCCTCCTATAGGCATGGGAGCGTGTGGTGATAAGGGCAAACCGGGATTCGCTTCATTTCCGCCGAGCCTTCCAGCGGCCACGGGAATGCAGAATTGTCTCGTGAGGTAGAGGAACAGGCTCTAATCGTGCGCCATGCTCGATCAGAGAGTTGCATGGATTACGGGGTGCTCCCGCGGGTTGGGGCGGGCAATGGCTCTTGGCCTTGCTGAAAGAGGGTGGGTTGTTGCCGGGCTGGCGAGGAGTGCCGGCGCCGTGAAGGAGGTGGCAGAGCGCCTTGGAGAGGGGCACTTTTTCGCTTCGGTTGATGTGGTGGAAGAAGACGAGGTGAAAGCCTTCTGCGGGGCTGCCCTGCGCGAGGTTGGGCCGCCACGGCTTCTCCTCAATAATGCGGCTCTCATTCATGAGCCGGCTCCGCTCTGGGAGATTGAGAGCGATGAATTCGAGCAGGTGATTGATGTGAACATCAAAGGGGTAGCCAATGTTTTGCGGCACGCAGTTCCGATCATGATCGACCAGAATAAGGGGGTGATCGTGAATTTCAGTTCCGGGTGGGGTCGGTCTACCTCGCCAGAGGTCGCTCCTTACTGCGCGACCAAGTGGGCGATTGAGGGGATGACCCAGGCGCTGTCCAGCGAGTTGCCTGAGAATCTCGCAGCAGTAGCATTCAACCCTGGGGTCATCGATACGGATATGCTTAGACCCGTATGGGGTGAGGGCGCATCCGAGTGCCCGGACCCGCAGCAGTGGGCAGAGAGCGCCTTGCCGATTCTGGAGAAACTTGACGCTGGAGACAACGGTCGTTCCCTCTCTGTATGATCAAGGCTTTAAAAAAGGCTCTTTGTCAGAAATAACCATCGCGAGCGATATGAACCTGCGTCTCCCCGAGCGAAACTTGAGATTTCCAAGGCGCCCGCTGTTGATGGGGATTGTTAATGTGAACGATGATTCTTTCTCAGGTGACGGCACGCTTGATGCCACCGAGGCTCTCGATCAGGCCTGCCTTCAGGTTGCAGCAGGAGCTGATATCGTGGATGTCGGGGCGGAAAGTGCGCGGACGAACCGGGCTGCGATATCTGTTGGGGAGGAATGCGAACGGCTCCGGGGAGTCCTCGGAAAATGGAAGAAGGCGCTCGCGAAGATGCAGCCTCGGGATTCTGAGCAGGTGTGGCCACCGGTGCTTTCAGTGAATACGTGGCGGCCGGAAGTGATCAAGGTTGCGTTGGAGCTTGGGGGAGAATTGATCAATGACATGAGTGGGTTGCCCGATGACGAGAATGCTCGCCTCGCTGCGGATTATGGAGCGGCCCTTTTGGTAATGCACACGGCGGGTCCTCCCAAGGTGGAGCGTACCGGCCAGCAATGGGAGGACATCATGGGCGAGCTGGAGCGCTTCTTCGGGGAGAAGATGGACTTAGCGGAGTCCGTGGGCCTTTCCCGGGACCATCTTCTTCTCGATCCGGGAATTGATTTTGCGAAGCAGCGAGAAGACAACCTACTGCTGGTTCAGGAGTTGGAAGGCCTCCACCAATTTGAACGGCCGCTGTTATTGCCGGTCTCACGAAAGACGGTGATCGGGGAGGTCCTGAACATTGCGGATCCCGCTGAGCGGGATGCCGGAACGATCGGGCTTCTGGCTGCGGGGATGGCCCGGGGAGCTCAGATCTTCCGTGTGCATAATGTGGACGCAGCGTGGCAGGCGGTGAAGGTTTTAGCGGCGGTGGAGGCAGCAGGATAAGACTCTGGCTGGAACCAGATCTTCACGAGGCCACAGAGGTCGGCCGGCAATTAGATCGCACCGTCGCCATATCCGAGGCAAGATCACCTTATGGGTTCAGAATTCTCCTTCACGGTCCTTATTATCAATGTCGTAATCCTGATCCCGTTTTTGGTGGGTGCCGTTCTATTGGTGCGGGCGGTCAAAAATTGGGCGACGATCACGCTTCTGGTAGGGGCTTCCTGTCTGACTCTTGCCCCTCTGCTCGCTTCGATTGGCTACCTCATTCCTTCCGGGCCGGGGTGGGAGGGTCTCTCCTACGTCTTTGCAGGCATGGGATTGGCAGGAGTGGGTTTATTGGGCTGCGTGGCTGGGGCGGTCGGGGTGGGGATAAAATACTCGGCAACAGTGCGACGTGCTAAGGAACTGGAAGTGCTTCTCCAACAGGTCCAGGAGCGGATCGATTCGGGTGGGAGGATTTAAAAAGGCTCGGCTTCGTGCCCTGGTGATGGGAGTCA
>JAQWTV010000132.1 GCA_029242545.1 Roseibacillus sp. | reverse complement strand
AGGAGCTTCTACAACCGCGTCCACCCGCACAGCAGATTGGGCTTCCAGAGCCCCGACGGCTTTGCCAGAATCATGGCGCAACTAGAACCAGTCCCCGGAACCTAACATTCCAACTGGCCCAAAAAAGGTGTCCCGATCAGGCTCAACAGGCTCAACAGGACGCACCGGAGGCTGAACGGAAGCCCTTACCACGCGGGTGCGGAAAAAGCGGCTCGCTGTTTGGCTGTTCACGGTTTGGCTAAAGAATGGCAGCCAGCTAACAAGATCGGAACTGCTTTCAATAATCACATCAAAGTCACCCGTCGAATTTTCAGGCAAAACCAGAACCGAGCTTGGGGTGACGGCGTTAATCTCGGAGGCAGAGGTTATTTTTAGGGTTACCATCGCCTTTGCGTCACCACGCCAATCAGGATCGGCGAACAAACTAATAGAAGAAAGACCCGTAAACTTTTGCGTGAGAGCAGGCACCCCAGAGCTATTCGACTCAATCCCAACGTGGTTTTGAGAAGAGGTTCCATCAGAAAACTCCAAGTCTAGACGAACTGTGTTGTTCGAGTTGCTTTGCGGAAGTTTGTGAGTGTTTCATTCATTGGTTCTGGAATTGTTGGTTAGGAAAGACAGTTGGCTCCTGTAGTGCTTCCCAGCCGCACGCCACCACTCACCACATCCAACTCAAAGTCAGTCAGTCCTTCGTCGGATTCCTGTAGTTCTTCCCAGCCGGTCTCAAGCTCTTCTTGGGTGAACTCAAAGCCGCTCTCTTTGCCAAGCGCGACAAGGTCAGCACCAGCTTTTACCTTTTCCTGCAAGTCAGCGCTATCGGCTACTGCTTTGCGGAAGTTTGTTAGCGTTTCGTTCATTGGCATTTGGGGTCTTTTGGTTAGCTGAAGGATCCCTGGATGCACCCACCACTCACCACCTCCAACTCAAAGTCAGTCAGGCCTTCATCGGATTCCTGTAGCTCTTCCCAGCCGCTTTCCAGTTCTTCTTGTGTGAACTCGTAGCCGCTTTCTTTGCCTAAAGCGACTAGGTCAGCACCGGCTTTTACCTTTTCCTGTAAGTCAGTGCTGTCGGCTACTGCTTTGCGGAAGTTTGTTAGCGTTTCGTTCATACTTATCGAAGGCCTGCCAGCGGGGGCGTTGGAGAGCAAGAACACCCGCAGCGGCAATGAGGACGCCCCCTAGCGTTAAGGAGCAAACTCTCTTCGTAGATTAAGGCGTCGTAGATTTGAGCGGATCATCTTCAAGGCCGGAAGGGTCCCCCCTCATTTGGGGCATGACAAGTCAAGAGTCCGAGGGCCGTGAAGGCCCATGCCGGACAGGATAAATTGAAGCGCACTACGAAAACCGCTGGTTCCGACCTTACCCAAAATCGGTATGGCAATTCCTCCGATCGAGCTGATAGTCATATCCCATGAAGACTCAGCTTGCCGCCTCTTCCATTCTCTCCCTGCTATCAATCTTTCTTCCTCTCCATGCGGCAGAGACCACCTTGGTCAGCGACAGCCCAGCCTCGAATGCCTCAGCACTTGTCCCTACTGCAGGAAATGGAGGAAATGGCCTGTCGACAGCCGAGTGGACAAACGTGGCTTCCCCTCCCAATGCCGCCAGCTGGATCTCGGGCACAACCGGGGTGGGATACGAGACCAGTCCGAGCTCAGGAACCAGCTACTCGGCGCTCCTTGGCCTCGATCTGCGAGCACAGATGCAGAACCGCTCCACGACCTCGTACATCCGCGTGCCCTTCACCGTGGACGCCCCAACCCTCGCTTCCAGCCAGGGACTCTTCCTGGACATGAAATACGACGACGGGTTCATCGCCTACCTCAACGGGGTTCGGGTCACCGCGGCCAATGCCCCTGCTCAGCCCGGCCCATCCTCCGCCGCCAGCTCCAACAATTCCGATTCCCGAGCCCTCCAGTTTGAGCAATTCGACCTGAGTTCCTTCCTCCCCTTGCTGAACCCCGGCGCCAACATGCTCGCCATCCACGGATTGAATGACGGATCCGGCAGCAGCGACTTCCTCATCGTTCCCCGGTTGATTGCCAGCGATGCCACTCCCCCGGTCTGGCCCAACCTTCAACTGGGAGCCGCCGTCACCAGCGCAAACAGCCCGGTCGATCTCATCAACGCCGGGGATGGCAGCGGACGACTCTTCATCGTGGAGCGTGGAGGACGCATTCGCATCTGGGATGGCCGGGTGCAGCGCACCTTCCTCGATATCGGCTCCCGCGTGAACACCAACGACAGCGGAGGGGATGAACGCGGGCTGCTCGGCCTCGCCTTTCCACCTGATTACTCCACCAAGGGTCACTTCTACGTCAACTACATCAGTAACGCCACGTCCCCCCGGGGAGCCACCGTAATCTCCCGCTTCTCGGTCAACCGCGCCAATCCCAACGATGCTCTTGAAGCCAGCGAGGAAGTGCTGCTTGTCATCTCCCAGCCCGAACCCAATCACAATGGTGGCCAGATTCACTTCGGCCCGGATGGCTACCTCTATATCGGCATGGGTGACGGAGGGGGTGCCGGGGATGTCCACGGTTCAATCGGAAACGGACAGGCCACCAACACCTTCCTCGGAAAGATGCTGCGTATCGACGTGGAGGGGACTCCCGATCCCGGAAGCAATTACGCCATTCCCTCCGACAATCCCTTCCTCCTCGATCCGGAAGTCCCCGATGAAATCTGGTCCTTCGGGCTGCGCAATCCGTGGCGCTGGTCGTTCGATCGCAAGACGGGCGACATGTATATTGCCGATGTCGGCCAGTATGAATGGGAGGAGGTCAACTTCATCCCCGCTTCCAGCACGGGCGGCGAGAACTTCCAGTGGCGGCGGATCGAAGGATTCAACACCTTCAACGCCGGCACCCAGATTACAAAAGGAACGTCGACCGATCCAGTTTTCGAATATGATCACAACGCCGGCAGTTCCATCACGGGAGGATACGTGTACCGGGGCCAAGAGCACCCTCGGATGGAG
Source organism: Roseibacillus sp. (assembly GCA_029242545.1). Lineage (GTDB taxonomy): Bacteria > Verrucomicrobiota > Verrucomicrobiia > Verrucomicrobiales > Akkermansiaceae > Roseibacillus_B. The sequence continues at coordinate 47,766 of JAQWTV010000132.1, read as the reverse complement.
GGCATTTATTTCTTTGGAGATTACAATTCCGGAAGGATTTGGGGCCTCCAACAGGATCCCTCAGGCAACTGGATCGATCGCCATCTCCTCTTGACTTCCCTGCGGATCTCCTCCTTCGGTGAAGATGAGAGAGGGAATCTCTACGTCGCTTCCCTCTTTGGCGCCATCCATCGCCTCAGCGACACTCGCGGAGAAAACTACTTACAGGTCACAAGCGCCTCTTTCACCCCGGCAGGCGAGGCGCGAATCGGCTTTGGCGCGGAGATCGGGAAGCAGTATCAACTACAGTTCTCTACCGATCTGCAGTCGTGGAATGACATAGGGAGGGCTAGAGAATCCATTGCTTTTGAGTCTGAGCTCACGGCCACCCTGCCCGGCCTAGCTCCGACAGAGGCCTACTTCCGGGTCGTGGAGCTGGCCGATTGAACGCCAGCGCGTCCCTGATCAACAGGCGCCGAGTGTATTATACGCCACTCTCTCCACGCCTTCCGTTGGGGACGCGAGGCCACATCATCATCGCTGGTATTTATTTTGCAGTACAACCGGCAATTAGAGTTTGAGAAGATCCTCATTTGCGTGCAGCCTGACCGTAACTCTGGACCGTCCAGGACACACTTCCCTGTTATGAATACTCAGTCTATCGCACTACTTACCGCATTCGGCCTTCTGCTCGCCACTTCATCAGTCCCGGCTAGCCCGAGAGTCTGGAAAGACGCTTCCTCCGGGAGAACCCTGACAGGAGAATTTGTCGAGCTCACCAAGGATGCAGTGAAGGTTCGACGAGCCAATGGCGACGTAGTCAGCCTTCCCCTTTCTCGTCTCACTGAGGATGACATCGCATTCGCCAAGGGCGCTTCCGACAAAGGTGGAGCTCTCGCAAATGACTGGCCGAGCTGGCGAGGTACTCGGCGGGATGGGCATTCTCCAGACACGACCTCGATGGCCAAATGGCCTGAGGGAGGCCCTGAGCTCGTGTGGGCCTTCGAGGATTGCGGCAAGGGCTACAGTTGCCCCGCCGTGGTTGGCAACCGCCTCTATTTTACCGGCAGCCGAAAAGGAAAGGCCGAGGTTATCTGTATTGACGCCGGAACTGGCGAGGAGGTCTGGGCCAGCACCATCGGCACAGATCCCGAGGAAGGATACAATACAAGATGGGGCGCAGGAACGCGCGGGGCAGCCACCGTTGATGACGGCATGGTCTACGCCATGAATGCCAATGGAGATGTCAGCGGCATAACTGCCGACAAGGGTGAAAAAAAATGGAGCGTCAGTCTCGTCGAGGACTTTGGCGGAAAGATCCCTGGCTGGGGATACTCGGAATCTCCTCTGGTTGATGGCGACAAGCTCATCGTCACCCCCGGAGGCGACAAAGGGGCTATCATCGCTCTCGACAAGAAGACTGGTAAGACAATCTGGCAAAGTGCTGATCTAACGGACGCCGCCCAGTATTCGTCCGTCATCGTCGCGGAAGTGAACGGAAAGAAGCAATACGTTCAGCTTTTCATGAAAAAACTGGCGGGCGTATCAGCCGATACCGGAGAACTCCTCTGGAGCACAAAATGGCCCGGACGAACTGCTGTTATTCCCACTCCCATCTATGCAGAGGGCCATGTCTATATCAGTTCGGGCTATGGGGTCGGCTGCAAGCTCGTAGATATCAGCGGCGATGAAGCCAAGGAAGTATGGTCCAACAAGGTTATGAAGAATCATCACGGAGGGGTTATCAAGGTAGGGGAATACGTCTACGGATTCTCGGATGGGCCCGGGCTGGTCTGCCAGAACTTCAAGACCGGAGAGCAGGTTTGGAGCGAGCGAGGCGAAGGCAAAAGCAAGGGGGCCGTGCATTATGTGGATGGCATGTTGGTATGCATCGATGAATCTGAAGGTTCATGTTTTCTCGCTAAGGCATCGCCTGATGGTTTCGAGGAGCTTGGACGGTTTCCCATGCCCCGTAAGACCAAATTGCGGGAAGGCACCAGTGGAAAAGTCTGGACTCACCCCGTGGTTGTAAACGGGAAACTCTACCTCCGCGATCAGGACCTTGTCTTCTGTTTTGACGTGAAAGGCTGATCTCCCCTCACCTCCAAGCGGAAGAAATCTGACTACTCTCCCCTGAGAGAAACTGGCTCTTCTGAATGGGCCTATTCGCCTCAGGCTTTTCTCCACGCATCCCAAGGATCTGATGGAAAAAACCGGGAGGCTTGTCTTTACGCCTCCTGTCAGGCTATTGTCCCACTCTTAACGAGATCTCCGTGCCAAAGCTCTCCCCGAATCCACCCTCCTGGCTACGCACCATTCTGATCGCTCTAACCATGGGCTTTGGCGCGGTCCTGATTCTGTTTCCTGCCTGGATTCCCGATGAGAAGAGTGTGCCCATGGAGGACAGCGTGGTAGAAACGCTGCAATCAGCCTTGCTCGCATTTTCCGCAGCGCTCCTGTTTGCCACTGCCCCTCATGCCGGACCTTTCCGAGCGGTTTACCGCTCCTTGGGATTTCTGACCATCGCATTCCTGATCGCCGAGATCGGAGGAGCCATCGATGACAATATTCACCCTCTCAAGCATGAGTATCTTATGATTCCCATCCTTGTCTGGACTGGGCTAACCCTATTCCGCCGCAGAAGGGAAACTCTTCATTTTATCGGCTTCGCCTCCCGCCACCCTGCCTCAGGGTTTATTCTCGCAGCCCTGATCCTGAACTACGCTTTCTCGCGAGTGTTCGGATCAAAAGCATTCTGGCAGGCATCCCTTGGACAGGAATACAACCCGGACATTCCCCCGACATGCCGAGGCTACCTCGAGTTGCTGGCTTGTTATTTCATCCTCCTCGGCACAATCGGCTACTGCCTGCCTCTCATTCGGCGGCGCTACCGCATGTTTACTGAGCCATGATGGCGAAGAAGAAGGCGAAAACCCTAAAAAGGGTTCAGTGGAGAATCGAATATACTGCTTTTCTCGTCGTCGAGCGCCTTGTCGGTCTGTTCTCGATGGAATCCCTCTGGCGTATCGGCGCCAGCCTTTCCTTCTTGGCTTATCTCTTCCGCTCTCGCTGGCCCATCGTCCGCAACAACCTGCGAACCGCCCTGGCTCCTGGGACAAGTGAGGACGAAATCGATGCCCTCACCCGTGACGTTTTCCGTCATACCACGGCCAATTTTCTGACCGCCCTCAAAGGAGGACGGCTGTCCTCATCTCTCGTCCAGTCTGCAATCATCCCCAATCGGTTAGATATTCTTGAGCGTGCTGTCGAGAAGGGCAAGGGAGTCATCCTCGTTTCCCCGCATATGGGAAACTTTGAACTTCTTACTCAGGGGCTCGGAGCATCCCACCCGAATTGGAAGGTCGCTGCGATCTACCGGCCTCTCAACAACATCCACCTTGATCCCCTGATTCGAAAGAGAAGATCTAATCACCAGATGAAGATGTTCTCCAAGTTCACATCCTATCAGGCTCCCATCAAGTTTGTCCGCGACAAGGGAATCCTCGGAGTAATTGCCGACCAGAGGGCAGGGCGTTCAGGCACTATTGTCCCGTTCTTTGGCCGCCTCATGTCCATGTCGCCCCTGCCAGCCTTCATCCACAAGCACACAGGGGCTCCAGTGGTGGGCATTTCGATGAGAACCGTATCTCCCGGGAAGTGGGAGGTCATGTTTCACGAACCTGAAACCAGAGAAGGCGAGGAGATTTCTACTGCCCATATCGCTGCCCTCCTCGAAAAAGCGACCAACCAGTCCATAGTGGACGTCTTCTGGATGCACGATCTCTGGCGCTTGGACCGAAGACGCCCTTTAGAGATTTCCGGGAAAAAGGGACCTTTCCGCCTCAGTCAGCACCAGAAAACCCCTCTCTGGCCTTTCCCAGTCCTAATCAGGCTGCCAGATAACCCCTCGGAGCTCCGAAAAACGCTCCCGGCCCTCGAGGCAATGAAAGCTTCCCGGCCTGACTTTGCTCTTCATCTGCTTGGGAGGGAGCGGCTACGCCATGAAGCCAAGGTCTCGGGCCTACCTCACGCCTTTCACAGTATCGAGGATCACTTCCTCCCAAAAAATATTCCGCTCGCGCTTGTCATGACCGATGATGAGCGGGCCGCTCGCGAGCTTGGCCACCTCTATGAGGGACCTATATACAGCCTGCCTGAAACCCTGCAGTCAGGAAATAACTGGCGACCAGTCTTGATTACGACCGACCTCCCCCCTGAGGAGCGCTGGATGGAAATGGCGCGGGAGCTTGGGATGCATGAGCCCCCCCTCGGCGAGACTTACCTCTGAAATTGAGAGCATTGATATCCAGCGCCCAAAAATGACGTGCCTGCTCTTGGACTTTATTCCACTTTCTGTCGTTGTCTCAACTCCTGGTAGAGCTGGCAGCTTTTTTCAAGCTCTTCATTCGTCCCATCTCCGACAATTTCACCACCTTCAAAAACGAGAATACGATCGACGACGCTCAAGGTACTGAACCGGTGCGCGATGATAAAAACCGTTCGGTCCTGCGCCAGCTCAACAACAGCCTGCTGGACGAGTGCCTCATTCTCGGAATCCAGCGCGGAGGCGGCCTCATCAAGCACTAAAATCGGAGCCTTCCGCAAGAAGGCACGGGCAAGGGCTAGTCTCTGCCGCTGCCCACCGGAAAGGCGCGTTCCCTTTTCCCCTATGAATGTTTCATACCCATTTTCCATGGCGGTAATAAAATCGTGCGCGCGTGCCTGACCCGCAGCCTTGTAGATCTCTTCATCCGTGGCATCAGGGCGGCCAACCAGGATGTTATCCCTTACAGAGGCATTGAAGAGCAACGGCTCCTGTGGAACGAAGGCAATGGCGTCGCGGAGATCCTCTTGCCGAAGAGTCCGAAGGTCATGTCCATCAATCGAGACCACTCCCTCGGTCGGATCGTAAAAACGCAGGAGGAGGTTGATAAAAGAGGTCTTGCCCGCCCCGCTGGGTCCGACAATCCCAATAACTTCTCCCTGCCCGGCTTTAACCGTCACCCGTTTAAGCACTAAATCCTCTGCATAGGCGAAGGAGACCTCGTTAAAGGCGATCTCACCTTCAACATTGTGCAAATCGACTGGAACCTTCGGATCGAGGACTTCGGGTTCCTCCTTCGAAATTTCCTCCAGACGATCCAGAGATGCTTCCATGCTCTTCAGATGAGTGGTTATCTTGCCGAGCTTCTTTACCGGCTCATAGCAGAAATAAAGCGCCCCAAGAAGAGGGACCATTTGCTGAATGCCCAACGAATTTCTCCCCGCATAGACGATGACAACGGCAATACTGATCGTGGCCACAAACTCTACCAGCGGAGCCACGGAGCGCTCGTATTTGAGGACCTTAAGCTGCCATTTCATCAACTCCCGGACTCTCCGTCTCATTCCACTGACCTGGCCCTCCTGAAGGTTGAAGGCGCGTATCTCTCTCGGGGCCTGAATACTATCTGTCACGTAGGCTGAAACATCACCCACCTGGGCCTGCAACTTTTTCGCGCGTATCTTTAACTTTCCGGCCAACCATCTGATCGGGAAAACGCAGGCCGGCGCGCTGATCAGGAATGCCAGAATGAAGACAAACTGACTGTTCTGGAGGGAGAGGTAGATAATAACCCCAGCCGCCCCCATCAGGGTAAAGGGCTGCTTGATGATGTCATTCGTCACCGTGACGATACCCGCCCTTAGCACCTCGGTGTCCGTAATGAGTCTGCTGACAGTATCTCCACTCCGTCGCCTTTCAAAAAAAGAGAGGGATAGTTTCTGCAAGTGAGCGAAGGTATCGGTCCTTAGTCCCTCCAGCACTCTTTGGCCGCAGTAGGCCATCCCGTACATATTCGCAAATTCTGAAGCACATCTGATCCCCATTCCTCCTACCATGATCACTCCAACCATGATGAGATCTCCAAATGGCACCGGGTCAGGGCCCTCTACCCAGATTCTCGGAAGCACCTCCTTCAGGATCAGTGGAATTCCCGCACCGCTGGCCACCCCATAGATTAACCCGGCAATCAACGCGCCGATGAATTGCCAGCGTACCGGTCGCAGGTAGCGTGTGTAGGGCCGAAGGCGCTTGAGCACGTCGCGGAAGAGTTAGAGGTAGAGAAGGGAATGCGCAAGCTTTTGGAGAAGCTTCATGCTTCACCGCAGTTCATACCCAAGCACGCTAAGGCCGTAAATCACAGCTGTTTCTACCCGTAATACAAGGGAACCAAAACTTACCGGGCGGACCCCGCTTCCTATTGCTCGCTCGGTCTCCGGAGGGGAAAAGTCTCCTTCCGGGCCAATAAAGAGCTCTACCGATCCCACCTTCACAGGCAGTTCCTCAATCTCGGACCTCAACGGCCGTGCTCTGTCATCCAGAGAAGCCAGAAATCGGACCCCCTCACCACGGGATTCCACGGCATCCTCGAAAGCCACCGCAGGGCACACCTCTGGTACAAGATTCTGCCCGCACTGCTTGCAGGCCGCCATGGCCACCCGACTCCACTTTTCCTGCTTACCTTCCAGATTTTTCCCCGACAACCGAACTGCCATGTTTTCAGTAAGCAGAGGCTGTATCCGGTCTACACCCAACTCCACAGCTTTCTGGATAATAAGGTCCATAACCTTTCCCTTGGTCACTGCAATCGCGAGGAACAAGGAGGGACCTTTCCGTTGAACCTTTCCCTCTTCTTCCAGCAGCACCGTGACTTCCCGTTCATTCCCCTCAGTGATTGCCCCTCTTGCCCAGCGCCCAGCGCCATCAAAAATCTCAATCTCATCACCTGGGCTTTTGCGCATCACCCTCACGCAATGATGACTCTCCTCTGGATTAAGCAGCGCTCTGGAGCGTCCCCAGGCCTCCTCTGCCACAAAAAACCTATCCATACTCGCAGGGTGTTGCCGGACAAGGCGGATTATCCACCTGCCTACAGGTTGAAAAACCTTTTTGCCTTTTCAAGAAAGCTCTCATGCATGGGCGAGTTCTCTTCTCCGATGGATTCCGTGAATGCCTCCAGCTTCTCCTTTTGTTCGCCGCTAAGGCGAGTCGGGACCTCAACCCGAACCTCGACGTTCAGGTCTCCTTTTCTCCCACTGCTGATATCCTTAATTCCCCGGTTTCTCAGGCGAAAGATTGTGCCCCCCTGGGTCCCAGTAGGAATTTTAATTGAAGCCGCACCCTCCAGAGTGGGGACGCCCAACTCCCCTCCGAGGGCTGCGGTTCCGAACGAGACAGGAACTTCACAGAAAAGATCCTCTCCACGTCGTTCAAAGACATCATGACGCTTGAGGTGGAGAACGATGTGCAGGTCCCCCGAGGGGCCCCCACGCACCCCAGCGTCACCGTTGCCGCTTGACCGCAGCCGGGTCCCGTGATCGACCCCCGCAGGGATTTCGATCTGAGTGCGATCCACTTTTTCGAGCCTTCCCTGCCCCCTGCATTCAGGACAAGGATCAGAAATTACCTGCCCTGAGCCATCACAGTCCGGGCATACCACTTGTTTCCTGAAGATCCCTCCGAACCCTTCCATTCTCTGCTCCACTACGCCATGGCCCTGACAAGTGCTACAGGTCTGGGCTCCCCCTGAACCCTTCGATCCAGATCCTCTGCAGGAGTCACAACTTACGAATTTCTCGAGTTCGAGGGCCTTGGAAACTCCCCGGGCACTTTCCTCCAGGCTGATTTCAAGATTGTAACGCAAATCGCTGCCACGCTTCCGCCCATCCCTTGACTGGCCTCGGCCACCGCCAAAAAAATCGCCAAAAGCCCCGTCGAAGACCTGCGAGAAAATATCCATGGGGTCATTGAATCCACCCCCTCGGAAACCACTTCCCCCAGATCCTCCTGCCTTGAACGCCGCGTGTCCATATCGGTCATAGGCCGCCTTTTTATCCTCATCACTGAGAACCTCGTAAGCCTCTCCTAGCTCCTTGAACCTGTCTTCCGCCTCAGGGTCATCCGGATTCTGATCCGGATGAAATTTCATCGCGAGTTTGCGATAGGACTTCTTAATTTCCCCGGCACCGGCATCCTTGGACACGCCAAGCACCTCGTAGTAGTCTCGTGTAGATCCCATCTATGATTGCTCCTCCATCTCTTCCGCAGGTTCTTCAGATTGTGGCGTCCGGGACACCACGACATTAGCAGGACGCAGTAACCGCTCCCCCATCTGGTAGCCTCGCCTGAGCACCCTCAGGACGCTACCCTCGGGAGAGGTCTCGCAATCTTCCTGCGACACCGCCTCGTGAACTGCAGGATCAAACATTTTTTCCTCCGCCGGAATTTCTTCGACTCCCTGGCCCGAAAGAAAATCATCCAGCTGCTTCTTAACCATCTCCATTCCCCGAAAAATCATCGACTCTGAATCGGCAGAGGCGGCGTCAAGACCCATATGGAAGTTGTCGAGAACGGGCAAAAGCTCCTCAAGGAGAGATTGGTTGGCATAACGACGGGCTTCGCCCTTCTCTCTTTCCATTCGCTTCCGGAAGTTTTCGAGATCTGCTGCGGAGCGGATCGCCCTTTCTCGCCACTCGGCAGCCTGCTCCTCAGGCGTAGGCTCCAGTTCAAGCTCTTCTTCAACCACAGGGCCGTCTCCCTCCCCTCCTTCCTCGGCAGCAGGTTGTCCTACATCCGGAGCCTCCCCTGAAACATTCTCAGGAAGCGGCTCATCGCTCTCTGCCTCGCTGGAAGAGTCGTGTTGCATGGGGAGACCAATACCCGCCACTCCGCAGCGGTCAACCCTGAGCATCTGCCATCCGCAGGTTCGTCACCTTCCCCTAACCACCCTCAGCCCTCTTTTCCAAGGCATCGAGAACAGCTTCGAATTTCTGCGCGTTTTCCTCCCGGGCCTCACACAGCTTCCTGTGAGCCTCCAGTAGGTGCGCCGCATCCAAACCCTCGGGATCTCGCTCCTGGAGGGGCGAAAGCGTTTTCCGGACCTCCTGAACATGGCCCTGCCACGCACTATCGTCAGGATCGATCTCCAGTAATTTTTCCAGACCAAGGTCCTCAAGGGACTGTCGGTTGCGGTCACAAACCCCATTTAAGTGCATTCTCCCTCCCCCAATTCTTGACAGACGCATCGCGAGACCTGCCAGAGTCCCCATAAATGTGGAGTCCATCGCGGGGCAGTCCAGCAGGTCGATGACGAAGCTGGTCTCACCACCTTCCATTCTGCTCTCCACAAAACCCTTCAAGGCCGGGCTTGTTGAAAAGGAACCCTTCCCATTCAAACGAATCCAAACAAATCCATCAGTGGCTCCGACATCAAGACAGTCTTTTGTCAATTCTTGAAGGGTGGAAGTTAGGGAAGCAGAATACGACGAGCACCCTCTTCCGTCAATCACACACGGTCATCATTCCCACAAATAGGATTGCTTGGTCTCAACGAGTCGCTCCCCGCGGTAGTAGCCCAGATGCCAGGAAAGAACGCGCCCACCCTCGAGATAGGCAGGGCCCGTGACTCGGAACTCTGCCGTACCCTGTAACGCTGCGGGGGCCTTGGTCACAATTGCACGAATGGCACTACCTGTCGCCGCCTGGCGGTAACGGAATACAATTCGGACGGGCTCACTCGCTTCATCGGCAGGCCCATTCCACTGAACGCTGTAGTAATACCCGAGACGATCGCGCTTCTCCGCGGCAGTCACCGCACCATGAAAACGCCGCAATTGCTCCGCCCTCGGAGCGTTCATCTCACTCTCCAGAGTCAGCGACCGGAGGTGATACTGCCTGAACCCAAGAGTATTCTCAATGGATGAGCATGAAATCACGCCAAGAAAAGCAGCAAGAGCGAGCCAACGCACATCCTCAAGGCAACATGGTCTGAAGCCCTCATCAAGGACACGTTTGCGAACAAATACCAATAATCGTATTCACCTGAACGCCTTTGGTGTCATAGTGACTGCGTGACCTCGGAGATTAAGGAGAGACTTAACACCTTCATCAGGGCCCAAGGCCTGAGGCAGACCCCTCAGCGTGATGCGATTGTGGACGTCATTTTTTCCAGCGATGAGCACTTTACGCCGGACGAGCTATGGGAAAGGTTACGAGGAACCGATGCTCGCACTTCGAGGGCTACCCTATACCGAACCCTTTCCCTCCTTTCCGAGGCAGGACTTCTTCAGGAAATCGACCTCGGCGACGGGCAGACCACCTACGACCCGAACTTTCTCGATAAACCCGCCCACAACCATCTCGTCTGCGTAGACTGTGGCAAAGTAGTTGAATTCGAAGATAATCATATGGAAGTCCTCAACGACTGTGTCACGCGGCGACTGGGCTTTCGTCCAGTCAGACAATCACTTCGTATTGAAGCCTGCTGCGATCAGATTCGCTCGACCGGCCAGTGCTCGAACCACATTGAGGCTCGCCTTCACGGCAAACGCTTTCCAGGCAAAAAACGGTAACAGAGATTACCGAACCTGTCTGAAAAGCGCCCAGAGTTGACTCCGAAGGCCTCCGGCCAGCCGCCCCGATGCTTTGACCCCGCCTCGGCATCCTGTTACTGATGGACCTCACATGAACTCAGTATACGGGGCACCCTCTTACGAAATGGCATCGGACTCCGTGACCCTCTCGGTTACACAGACTGGAGGCATGATGGGGCCTGTGACCTTTAACTCAGGGGATAAACCGTTTGCACCCTACGCTCTGGCACCATGGCGACCAGACGAACTCGAGAGCGACATGCCCAATCTCCTGAAATACCTGCGCGGGGACTTTTTCTGCCTTCCCTTTGGACCACAGGACAACGGGGCTCCCCATGGAGATACCGCTAACGCAGACTGGCACCTTGTTCGACATGAGAAAACCCTCCTTCATCTCGCAATCGAAGCTGGTGACGTTGGGGGAAAGGTTGAAAAAATTATTCGTCTCCGATCAGGTCATCCCGCGATCTACTCAGAGCATCTTATCTCAGGACTTGACGGGAATTTCAGCTACGGGAACCACCCGATCCTCGATTGTTCTCATCTTCAGGAAGGAGAGGGCCGGATCACGACATCGCCCTTTCGCTGGGGCTCGGTCAATCCCGGCCTTTTTTCTGATCCGGCAGCAGACGAATACCAGACGCTCGTGCCCGGCGCCCGTTTCAGTAATCTCCAAGAGGTAGCACTCGCGGATGCACCTCCACGCTCACCCAAGCCCTCTACAAGCTCCGGAACCACCGACCTCACCCGCTACCCCACCAGGAAGGGCTTCGAGGACCTCGCCATGATTGTGAACGAGGATTCCACCCCGGAGCAACCGTTTGCCTGGACGGCCGCGGTTCTAGGGGATCACGTATGGTTCTCCCTCAAGAATCCATCCGATTTTCCTGCTACCCTGATGTGGATATCCAATGGGGGACGGCACAGCGCTCCCTGGGAAGGACGGCATTTGGGTCGCATTGGTCTTGAAGAAGTATGCTCTTACTTTGCTGAGAACGTGACTACCTCGAGGCAGAACCTCCTGCAAGAAGAGGGCATTCCAACGACGCGGTGCTTTTCTGCCGACCAGAAGGTTTCCCTCAGAATTCTCCAGGCAGTCAGCTCCGTCCCTTCCGACTTCGGCGCAGTAGCCTCGATCATTCCCAAGGGCCCTGAAATGGTATCGCTTACCTCAGATACAGGTATTACGATCGACGTTACGGCGCAATGGGAGTTTGTGGTGAACCCCTCCTGAAGACCGGTTCTTCCGCTACCTCCGTGGGCTCCCGTCCGTCCCTTAAACCATCTCAAAATCGACGGAATGGATAAAAATCCTCCTCTCACAGGGACACGATCGTCTTCCGCGATCGAAAAATCGTGCATCCTGCTCCGCACTCCCCTTCACTTTCACCCACATGCAGGGTGAGAACCCCTGACCAAACGGATACCTCCCTCTCGATACCATGAGTCATCCCCGCACAACCGAAGACCTCAGCACCGCTACCAGCAATATCCGCAGCCTCGTGGAAGGCCATCTTGAAGATACCGGCGGCCTGCTTCGCCTTTCTCCAAACTGGGTTCCCCGCTCGTTTCTCCAACCTGGACTAAGAATCAAGCTTCACCCCGATGACACCTATGCTTACGGCCTGAGCCGGGGAGGAATTGATGAGCGCTGGTTCGCGTCCACGACGGAATGCGCGAATGAAGGCCGGGTTCACGATGAAGGGCTATCCTACGTGGTGGTTGGCAGGGAGCGCTTTACTCTGCGTGAGGCGGTAGCCGAATGTGGCGCCGAACTGATCGGATCCAGCATCTGGGATAAATACAGCAAGTGGCCAGTCTATTCGAAATTCTTCGACAACATGGGCCCGATTCCCCACCACATGCACCAAAACGCCGAGCAGGCGGCGCTGGTGGGACAGGAAGGCAAGCCCGAAAGTTACTACTTTCCTCCCCAGCACAATAACGTCGGCAATAACTTCCCCTATACCTTCATGGGCTTTGAGCCCGGAACCACCCGGCAGCAGGTCTACGATTGTATTGCCAACTGGCACAAGGGAGACAACAAGATCCTCGAGCTCTCCAAGGCCTACAAACTACAGCCGGGAACTGGCTGGCTTATTGATCCATGCGTTCTTCACGCCCCGGGGTCCCTTTGCACATACGAGCCTCAATGGGGCTCTGACGTCTTCGGAATGTATCAGAACCTAGTCGAGGGCCGTGAGGTTCCTTGGTCCCTGCTGGTCAAGGACATGCCCGAGGACAAGCACGAAGACATCGACTTCATCATAGACCAGCTGGACTGGGAAAAGAATGTCGACCCGAACTTCAAGGACAATCACTACATGGAGCCCGTCACCTCCGAACAAGGAGACGGCTATCACGACAAGTGGATTGTCTATGGCAAGATTGATGGAGAGCAGCTGTTTACTGCAAAGGAGCTCACCGTTGATCCGGGCCAGCAGTGCACTATACAAGATGGAGGAGCCTACGGCCTGATCGTGGTTCAAGGAGAAGGACGCGCGAACAAGCTGCCCCTGAACTGCCCCAAGCTCCTTCGTTTCAATGAGCTTTCTCAAGACGAATTCTTTGCTACAGAGGCCGCGGCAAGAGGTGGCGTCACCTTTGAGAATACCTCCGAGACGGAGCCCCTTGTCTGTCTCCGCTACTTTGGACCAGAAGCTCAGCCTGACGCCCCCGCAATGGGAGCTCACAAAGCTGAATAGGTATCCCTAATCTGTCTCAGCTGGTCTCCTGACCATGAGATCCAGAACGAAAACCACGGACCCGGCCTCTCTTTTCGAGAAATGCCGCCGCTCAAAGCGGCGGTGGCTGGTCATTCAATGGTCCTTCGTTGTCCTTCTCACCGCCTCTATCATGGTTGGGCTGGGTGGCACTGTAGCCCGGCTCAAGCAGACCATTTTGATGGCTGACAACCAGTTCATCTCCGAGTCCTCCTACGAACAGATGATCGAACGCACTCTTCTGACGGGAAAGCTTGGGCTCGCCATCGGGATCGTAGCCTTCTCAGGATATCTTTTTGCCGCCATCATGCATCACCGCTCCAAACTCAACCTGCAGCAAGTCCACGACCAAAGCACCCTGCCAGACAGTCCAGAGCCCCCTGCGGAGAGGGAGGACGCGACCTAGGTCGCGGCAAGCAACTTTTCCCTTCCACGCCCCGCCCCTGACCCTCTAGGTTTCTCCCCGCCCCAGAGCAAATCAGATGGCCCATACATCACTGCACTTAAAATAACACACCTCTTAATCATGCCAAGCACACCTGCACTGCACAACGCCATGTGGCCCGGACTCGTCGGGAAAGAAGAAGGAACCGATCAACCGCCGATCAGCCTCGAGCGCATGCTCGAACTCACCGCCGCCGCTGAAGTCGACGGTCAGAAATTCGACGGAATCGACTACTTCCTCTTCCACCCCCACACCGACCCCGACGCCTCCGAGGACGAATTGAGGCGCATCGCCGACCTCATCGCCTCACACAATTTGAAAGTCGGCTCCCTTGTCGCCCCCATCTGGCCCGGCACCGTCGGGGACGCCGCCATGGGTGACGACGAAGCTCAAGGCAAGTTCATCCTCGCCGTCGAAAAAGCCTGCCGCATCGCCAAGATCTTCAACGAGCACGGCGTCCGCGAATACGGAGCCATCCGCATCGACTCCGCCTCCGGCGTCGCCGACTGGGCCAAAGACCCCGCCACCAACACCGCCCGGATTGCCGAGACCTTCAAGAAGGCCGCCGTCATCGCCGCCGACAATGGTGAGCGCCTCTGCGCGGAAGGTGAAGTCTGCTGGGGTGCAATGCATTCCTGGAAAGACATGCTCAACCTCCTCGAAACGGTCGGCATGCCCGAGACCCTCGGCTTCCAAGCCGACCTCGCCCACACCTACCTCTACCTCCTCGGCGTCAACTCCCCCGAGTCCGCCCTCCTCAAGGAAGGTTACTCCGACGAAGAGTTCTGGGCCGCCTACACCACCATGACCGATGCCCTCCGCCCCTGGACCATCGACTACCACGTCGCCCAAAACGACGGATCGGTCCACGGCACTGGCTCACACGACAAGACCGGCCGCCACTGCGCCGCAGACGATCCGAACGGCAAACTCGACATCACCAAGTGCTCCGGCTACTGGCTCAAAGATGGCGCCGCACGCGGCATCCAGCACATCTGCTGGGACGGCTGCATGTTCGACAACACCGTCCTCGAAAACCCCGAGACCTGGAACACCATCCTCAAGGCGATGATCGGCGTTCGCGACGCCCACGGATGGGAGTAATCCGGCCTCTCAGGAAACCCAAACTTTCAACTACGATTCACACCATGAGCGAAAAAAAACCACTGAATATCGGCCTTGTCGGATACGGCTTCATGGGCCGAACCCACAGCAATGGCTACAAAAGGGTGAACGACTTCTTTCCCGACGTCGAATATCGCCCAGTCCTCAAGGCCATTTGTGCCCGGAACGAAGAACGAGCCAATGATTTCGCCTCTCAATGGGGCTTTGAATCTGTCGAAACCGACTGGAAGGCCCTGATCGCCCGCGACGATATTGATGCTATTGATATCTGCACTCCTAATGACACCCATGCTTCCATCGCAATTGCAGCCGCGGAAGCCGGCAAGATGGTCCTCTGTGAAAAGCCTCTCGCCCGCACTACGGAAGAAAGCCTGCCCATGGTGGAGGCCGTCGAGAAAGCCGGGGTTGCTAATACGGTCTGGTACAATTATCGCCGGGTCCCAGCTGTCACTCTCGCCAAGCAAATTATCGAATCTGGTAAACTGGGTAAGATTTTTCACTACCGGGCGAACTTCCTCCAAGACTGGACAATTAGCGAAGAGCTTCCACAGGGAGGAGAGGGCCTGTGGCGCCTCGATGCGGCTGCGGCTGGATCCGGTGTAACTGGCGACCTGCTTGCCCACTGTATCGACACAGCAATCTGGCTGAATGGAAGCATCAGTGATGTCTCCGCAGTCACCGAGACATTCATCAAGGAACGCGTTCACACCGCCACTGGGGAGAAACAGGCAGTCACCATTGACGACGCCTGCCTTTTCCACTGCCACTTTGCCAATGGATCCCTGGGGCTCTTTGAGTCGACCCGATACGCTCGGGGCCACAAAGCTCTCTACACTCTCGAGATCAACGGCGAAAACGCATCCATTCGGTGGGATCTCCACGATCTCAACCGTCTTGAGTATTTCGACCACTCCGATGAGAGCACGGTTCGTGGCTGGCGCAGTATTCACATCAGTGACGGAGATCACCCATACCTAGACAAATGGTGGGTTCCCGGTCTCTGCATCGGCTACGAACACACCTTCGTTCATCAGGTAGCAGATTTCCTGTCCTCCCTCAGCAGTGGTGAGCCATGCAAGCCCACTTTCCGCGATGCCCTCGAAACTGCCAGGGTATGCGACGCCGTCCTCGCCTCCGCAGCCGAGCGGAGCTGGAAGGACGTCTAGGGTCTGGGGGTAAATCCTGCGATATTTCCAAGCCTTTCCTGCGCGAGCAGGAAAGGCTTTTTGATTTCTCGAGATCCTCCTTGATTACCCCACAAAAAAATTTGGACTCCTCAGCGCAAAGGTGGCACACCCTCCCTCAACCATCACCAGCACACATATGCTCCAGCAAGGCATCCTTAATCCTCAGGTTTTAGACCTCCTCGCCCGAATTCGTCATACGAATACCCTCGTAATCTGCGACTGGGCATTTCCGTACTGGAACGAAATTGAGACCGTAGACCTTGCTCTCACCCGGGGTATTCCCAACGTTCTCGATGTTCTCAGTCTCCTTCAATCCAATTTCAAGGTGGGGCAGATTTGGCAGGCCGAGGAATTCCTCAAGACAAACCCGCCTGAGACAATCGAAGCTTTCGATAAATGCTTTGCCTCTTTCTCTGAAGCTAAGGTGACTCGAGAACCCCACCCAGACTTCAAGACCCGCGTTCCTAACGCGATTGGATTGATTCGCACTGGGGACCCTACCGCCTACGGCAATGTCATTATCGAGTCCGTCTAGCAGGAAAGTGCCGCAGCCTGAATCAAACATAAACCTCGCCCAAATTCAGGGATCGGTCTCATAGTTCACTCCCTCATTTCTCTCCCTGGCCCATCCTAAATCAAGTCAATGAAAGCCATCGAATTCACCCAACCTGAGGTCATCACCATGATCGACCTGCCAGAGCCGCCAGCCCCAGGCCCTGGGGAGGCCCTCGTACGCACCCACCGAATGGGTATTTGCGGAACTGATCTCTCGGGATACCTCGGTAAGATGCCTTTCTTTTCCTACCCCCGTATTCCCGGACACGAACTGGGTTTGGAGGTCCTCGCCCTGGGCGAGGGAGTCACCCACCTTCAGGTTGGAGACAAGTGCTCCCTTGAGCCCTACGTTAATGACCCCTCTTCAGTGACGAGCACCAAGGGAAACAGCAATTGCTGCCCGGGCGTCCAAGTGCTCGGAGTGCACTCCGACGGTGGCCTGCGGCCCGAGTGGATCTGCCCTGCTCGCAAGCTCCACCAAGGCAATAACCTTTCCTACGATCAGCTTGCCTTAGTCGAAACCCTCGCCATTGGCTATCACTCTGTCATTCGGGCTAACCCTCAGCCCAAAGAAACGGTTTTGGTGATTGGAGCCGGACCAATCGGTCTTGCTGCCCTTGAATTCCTCCGCCTTCACGATCTCAATATTATCGTGATGGACATGGTCGAAAGCCGCCTTGAATTCTGCCGCGATCACCTCGGTGTACAGCATACAGTTGTCTTCAGATCCGACGGAAATCACCTCTCCGAGCTTGAGGAAATCACCGGAGGAGAGCTTGCCAATATCGTAATCGATGCCAGCGGGAGCGTCAGGTCCATGTCCAGCTGTTTTGAATATGCAGCCTTCACGGGCCGCGTTATTTACGTGGGCATTACCACGGAGAACCTCTCCTTCCCCCATGCACCCGTATTTCATCGCCGGGAGTTGACCCTCCTTGCCAGCCGGAATGCTCTTCCAGATGATTTCGGGAAGATCATCGACCTTATTGCCGCTGGCGAAATCAACACGGATATCTGGATTACCGACCGCCTCAGTTTTAAGGATGTTCCAAGCGATTTCGCCGCCTTTACCGATACTGGGCGGGGAACAGTCAAGGCCCTCATCGAAATCCCTTGAACGCTACGGATGTGGTGACCCAACAAGAACTGAGCGGGTCTTGCCAAATTTGACCCGCTACCCAGCCCCGGTTATTGTATCTTCTGAGCAACGTCATGTTCCTTAAGCTCCTAACCATCTTCATTCTCGTCCCTATCTTGGAGTTATCCCTCCTCCTTCGGATTGGGAGTAAGATCGGGCTCGAGGCCACCATTGTTGTTATTCTCTTAACAGCCTTCCTCGGCGCAATCCTGACAAGGTCGCAGGGGTCAAGGGCCCTCTCAAGCTTCAAAGACGCACTCGCCGCGGGCAAGCTCCCCCATCGCGAAGCCCTTGATGGTTTACTGATCGTTCTCGCAGGCGCGGTCCTTCTTACCCCCGGATTCCTCACCGACGCCGCTGGATTTATTCTGCTTTTTTCCCCAGCCCGCGCCGCCATTCGCGAACGGTTGAGCGCCTACCTGAAAAAGCGAATTCAGATCATACCTCCTCCCTCGGAACAAAGCACATCCGAGAAAAAGGCCAATGACAGTGACTTCATCGATGTCTAACTCTCTCATTCTGGCGAGTCGGGCTTTTACAGGAAATTGATCTACAGTGATGGGTTTGTCTCAAACAGGGAAGATTTGCTGCAATACTCGCTGCTAGGCTTGCAAGTTCTTATCCTAAACCAGAAGCTTCAGCCATGTGGAAGGGGCGCTTCACACAGCAAACTGCCGATCTGGTGCAACGTTACGGAGAGTCTATCTCCTACGACTGGCGTCTTTTCCCGCATGATATAGCGGGGTCCATCGCGCACGCCCGCGCTCAAATGCATGCCGACCTCCTGACTGAGGACGAATTTTCCCAGATCGAAACCGGACTGCGGGAGATTCAGAGAGAAATTGAGGCAGGAGAATTCGAGTTCTCAACTGAGCTCGAAGACATCCACATGAATATTGAGGCCGCCCTGACCCAAAAAATTGGGCCAGCTGGAGCCAAACTGCATACCGCACGCAGCCGAAACGACCAGGTTGCGACAGATACGAGACTCTATTGCCGCTCCGCCATTGACTCGATCTTGTCTTTGAGCACGGAGCTGCAGAAGGCCCTTCTAAGTCAGGCAGAACATCATGCCGCTACGATCCTTCCCGGCTATACCCATTTACAGCGTGGCCAGCCTGTGACGGCTGGACACCATCTCCTTGCGTATGTCGAAATGCTGGGACGGGATAAGCAGCGCCTCCGTGACTGCCGGAAACGCCTTAACGTCTGCCCTCTCGGATCTGGAGCCTTGGCGGGCTCGACAATCAACCTGGATCGCAGCGCCATCGCTCAGGAACTGGGATTTGACGGGATCTCCACCAATTCGATGGATGCCATCGCTGACCGGGATTATATCGCGGAACTTCTCTTTGTTCTCTCCCTCCTAGGGGCACACCTCTCGCGCTTCAGCGAAGATCTTATTCTGTGGTGCAGCACGGAATTCGGATTTGCCACGCTAAGCGACAAGCACACCACAGGGTCATCGCTCATGCCTCAGAAAAAGAACCCTGACGTTTGCGAGCTCACCCGCGGCAAGACCGGCCGACTCGTGGGCAACCTTATCGCTCTTCTGACAGCGCTGAAGGGTTTACCCCTCACTTACAACCGGGACCTGCAGGAGGATAAGGAACCGCTCTTCGACTCCGTAGAGACGCTCACCCTAGCTCTTGAGGTCAACGCCGAAATGATCTCCTCGATGGGGCTTAATATCGAGAATTGCCGCAAAGCGGCACAGGACCCGTTGCTTCTTGCCACCGACCTTGCCGATTACCTCGTAAGGAAAGGTGTTCCATTTCGTGACGCACACGATCTCGTGGGTAAGGCTGTGGCATCCGCAGAGGAGCAAAACATCACCCTTGATGCACTGGATCTCAGTCTTATTTCTGAAAAGTTTGGAGATGATACCGAAGCTGTCTTCAACCTTGAAGGAGCTCTGAAAGCACGCTCGAACCCGGGATCCCCCTCGCTGGAGAACGTTCTGGGAGAAATTCAACGGTGGAAGGCAGAGCTCGCTTAGGGCAAGCCCAAAACCGGTTATCATTCGCGACAACTTTCCCAACCCACATTTCTTGCTACCGCCGTAACAGATGAAGCACCTTTTTACTGCTCGCACACCTTTAGTCCTGCTCATCGCTCTATCAATTGCCCTTCTCCTCAACGGGTGCGGTGGAACCGGCACGGAAGGCAGGACGCCTCCCCTGCCTTCCAACACCGCGTATAATCCCGGATATGGCCCTTTCGATGAGAATGGCAATTACATCGAGGCCTGGGCCGACAAGCCTGCGCGACAACGGAACCGAACCCGACAGGTCGTTGTGAGCAATGCTCCCGCGCGACAAACGGTTAAGCCATCTCCTCCGGCCTCATCTCGGCCAAATAAGCCCGCAACGAAGCCACGTCCCGTCGTGGCCTCGAGGCAAAAGCCCGAACCAAAGCCTCCAGCGGTATCCAGCCCCAAGCCGGCCACTCCCAAACCCGTCGTAAAGCCGACGCCGGCCACTCGCCATACTGTAGTCAGGGGCGACACTCTCTATTCTCTGGGCCGCCGCTACGGCACTTCCGTGGGAGCCATTCAGCGGGCAAACGGGCTTAATGGCACCCTGATCAGAATCGGCCAAAGTCTCCGGATCCCCAAGTAACCAATGGCTGCAGATCAATTAGCAGAGGCTTTCCCCACCAGCGATCCCGTTTTCCCTTTCAGACCAGCCACCAGAAAGGCGACTCCCATGACATACATGAAGATGGAGTAAAATTGGCCTTTGGTCAGTAAGTCCTGAATCACCCAGGCTGAATCTGGCTCACGAAATTGTTCCGCAATAATTCGGAAAGTCGCATAAAGAATAAAGAATCCCCCGGTAATCACTCCATTCCCGATTTGAGGAAGTCGAAGCCGTAAGAGCAACAGGATTAGAAAGAGGGAAAAACCCTCAAGCATAGCTTGATAGAGCTGAGAGGGGTGACGAACTTGCACGTAATGCGCAATGGCATCCATAATTTCCGGGTTTGTCCGGCCAGCCTCGAGAACTCCCTCCAGAAGTTGCCCCTGTCCAGTCGACGGACTTGCGAGATAGCGATCCCATAGCCCGTCGAGCTTTCCAGGGTCAGCCTCAACTGCCCCTTTCATCGCAGCATGGAAATCTTCTTCTCTTCCCAGAAGTTCCTTTGGGAATTTCATGCCGAACGCCGCATTCGTTACTCTCCCATAAAGCTCTCCATTTATAAAGTTGGCAACGCGGCCAAAAAAGATTCCAAGAGGAGCAAAAATTACAAGACCGTCACCCACTCCGGTCCAAGAGCACTTGGCGCGACGAGCATAGAAGTAAGTGAAAATGGTTAGGCCCAGAATGCCTCCATGACTGGACATTCCTCCTTTCCAGACCTGCAAAATAACGAGGGGATTTTCCAACACGTACCCAAACCCGCTTTCGGGAATCATGTAAAAAGCGACATACCCAAGTCGTCCCCCGAGAAAGACTCCAAAGAGGGCCGCATAAGCGATGAAGTCAGCTACTTTTTCGGGGCCTACCACCCAGAGGCGCTTTTGAGCAAGCCATCGCAACCCAAAATAGCCCGCAATGAATCCAGCCAGGTAGGCCAAGCCATACCACCGCAGAGCGAACTTTTCTGAAACCTCAATCAGCTCCGGCTTGAGGTTATGCACCCAGACCCCGAGCGTTTGCGTGCCCTCTGATAAACTCATGAACTAGTAAGACAAAGTTGGGATTGCATGAGGTCTTGAGTTGCCAGACCTAGAGATATTTTACGAGATTAGAAACCTGCTCAGATCCCAACCGCCTGATAAGAGCCACACTCAGGTTCACCATGGCCTTGTAATCAGCAATGTCGATTATGCTGTTATGCGAATGTATATAACGGGCAGGGACTCCCAGCACTACACAGGGCACTCCCTCTCCAGACAGGTGCATTTCCCCTGCATCGGTCCCGCCCCCTCGTCGGACAGCTAGCTGAAATGGGATATCTTCCTCTTGAGCGGTTGCAATCGCAAGATCGGCCAGTCTGGGATTCATAACCGCAGTGGGATCATGCATTCGAATCTGCACTCCAGATTCTACGGTAGCTTGCGATTCATCCGGCTGGAATCCAGGGGTGTCGTCGGCAGGAGTGCCCTCCAGAATGATAGCCACATCTGGTTTGGCATGCCGGGCAAGAGTTCTCGCCCCCCGCAAGCCCAGTTCTTCCTGAACGCTTCCGGCAAGCAACACCTGGTTAACTCTCTCCTCCGCTGCTAATTTCTGACCCGCTTCCACCACTGCAGACATACCAACCCGATTATCAAAGGCCTTGGCTACAAAACGGCCCTTTCGACCCATAGGCTCAAAATTTGTTCTGGGAGCGATGGGATCTCCAAGCTGGATGCCCATCTCCTGAACCTCATCCCTCGAGGTCGCTCCAATATCAACAAACATGCTTTCGAGTGGCATCACCTTCCCTCGTTCAGCCTGAGGGAGAAAATGAGGAGGCTTCGATCCCACAACTCCTACGATTTTGTCGCCATCCTTTGTTTTTACTACCAACTGTTGTGCAAGCACGACGTGGGGCCACCAGCCTCCGACTGCAATCATCTTGAGAAATCCCCCAGAAGTAATCGATTGCACGCGAAACCCCACTTCATCCATGTGGGCCTCGAGTAAGACTCGAGGCCCTTCTCCTCCCATGTCACATACCACCGAACCCGTCCGGTCAGCAGAAAAATGACCCAGCCCTTCAAGCTCCTCAACGAACAAGGCACGGACTTCGCTCTCAAATCCAGATGGCCCGTGGGCTTCGGTAAACTGTCTCAGCAGCGTCTCAGAATTTGTCACCATGGACGGAGACTAGAAGGCCGTCCTTGGCACGGAAGGGAAAAGTGATTTACTCCGGAGCAGGGGTCGGTCACGCCGGGCCTTTCCTCTTTTTTTCGTGGACTTGGGGGTTCACTGGGTCTCTTTTTGCCCAAGGCCCCGGACAAGTCCGCACCTGAAATCTCGACGTAGTCGCCGCCACATGAATCCGAATCCACAAGTCGCTGATCTTCACGTTGTCCGGAATATTCCGCTGCCATCGCCAGCTTTTATCTTGTCCGAGATTTCCCGGAGCGAGCAGCAGGCAGCCTTCGTTGCGCAAAGCCGGGAGACAATTCGAAATATTCTTGGCGGACGGGATCAGCGCCTTCTCGTTATCGCAGGCCCCTGCTCCATTCATGACACGCAGGCTGGCCTCGAATATGCAAAACGCTTTCGCACCCTGGCTAACGAGCTGAGAGAACGCCTTTACCTCGTCATGAGAGTCTACTTCGAAAAGCCGCGCACTACGGTCGGATGGAAGGGCTTGATCATGGATCCGGACCTCGATGGAACGGATAACATTCCACGGGGTCTTACAATCGCCCGGGAATTCCTCCGTGAGGTAATTTCTCTCGATATTCCAACCGCCACCGAGCTTCTGGATCCGATCACTCCGCAGTATATTGCTGATCTGATCAGCTGGTCGGCAATAGGAGCCAGAACTAGTGAGAGCCAGACTCATCGCCAGATGGCCTCAGGCCTCTCAATGCCGATCGGCTTTAAGAACACGATAAGTGGTGACCTTAAAGCCGCAATCAATGCAATCGGCGCAGCCACCAAGCCTCAAACATTTCTGGGTGTTTCCGAGGAGGGTATCGCTTCCGCGGTCTCAACCTCAGGCAACCCTGACTGTCATGTGATCCTCCGCGGTGGCGAGAAAGGCCCCAATTACCAGCAGGACAATGTTCGATCCGCTCTTGAGCACATTGAGCAGTCAGGCTTCCACCCCTCCCTTATGATCGATGCCTCTCACGCTAACTGTGCAAAGGATCACGAAAAAATGCCTGCTGTCTTTGAGGATATTGTTCGCCAGCGGGCCCACGGCAACACAGGGATTGCAGGGGCCATGCTGGAAAGCAATTTACTATCCGGAAATCAATCGTTTCCCCGGCCACGCGGAGACCTGACCTATGGTCAGTCTATCACCGATAGCTGTATTGACTGGGAAACTACCGAAAGGCTTCTTCGGTCTGCAGCATCCGCGCTTTAAGGGCGTGAAACTCACTATTTTCGATCTTCCCGCGATACTGAATGTGGCGCGATCGAATCCGCGGTGACCGGGCCAACGTCCGCAAAGAAGTCAACCAGCGCCTCGCGACTATTTGGCTGGAGCAGCCTCGGTTTGCACTCGGGATTCTGGGCGAGGGCCCTCAAACGCATGAGTTTCTTCCCCCCCGACTGAGCATCATAGGAATTAAACACGATCGAGTAACGGTGACTCCTTGGGACCGACTCTGATTCCCGTAGCGACCTCAGCTCCCGAACAAACCTTCTTCTTCCAGTTTCTCCCTTAGGAGCCTCCGCTTTAGCGAATATTACCTCAAACCCGAAAAGGGCTCGGTCACCACCTGCCTCCATTGATTCATTAATCACTCCAACCAGCTCCTCCCGGTTAAGATTCAGCACGAGCAGCCGATTATCATAAGGCAGGATTTCCCAGGCATCCGCGATTGTCTTCTTACCCGGCAGAACTTTTCCGCCTCCAAAAGTCCCATGAAAAACACCATCTGCCTGAATCCCCTCTTTTCTGGCCGCATGGATTGCCGAAGAAGAAATCAGGGACTGTAGCGAGCTTGGCATTCCCGGCTCCACCCGTTTACCGGATAGTTCAACTTTCAGCTCTCCAAGCTCACCCGAAAGATACCCCTCCGCGTCTTGCAAATCCTCCGAGGCCGCCTCAAGCACGAGGGGATCCTCCGGTATCCGTTCATCCATCAGAATGGACTGAGCCCTCTTCTCGACTATCCTTCGACTCTCCATGTCAAAAGAAAGGTCTACCCTGCCACAATGGATCCCGAAGTAGTCCGCCTGCGTGTAGAGCGTCTTATTTTCAAACTGGCTGGGATGATCCCGGTGAGTATGTCCCGCAAGGTAAACATCAGGCCCATCCTCTAATTCAAGGAGCGCTCTGACAGGATTAGCGAAGTCGTCAACTTCTCTCAGACCCATATGGCCACAGACCACTACTGCGTCGACCTTGGCTTCCTCCCGCAGGTATCGGAGGCTTGCTCGAAGGGTATCAACTGGATCAGTGGGCTCAAATCCCATCAAAAGTTCTGGTCGTAGCCAGTAAGGAAGGCCTGGGGTTGTCAGCCCGATCAATCCAATCCGGAAGCCGCCAACTGTCTTCACCATATGAGGGGTGATTCTCGACAATGGATGCGCAGGGTCGTTCAGAGTCCCAGCCTGTTTCCCCTCGATTTTGAGGTTTCCGGTCAGAACAGGCATGGTTGAACGGCTGACCGCATCAAGAACAACCTCGGGGCCCCAATCGAACTCATGATTCCCTATAACCCATGCGTCATATTGTAATTTATTGAAGAGATCGATCATCAGACGCCCCCGCGTCATCCATCCCACGGCGGTGCCCTGATAAACGTCTCCCATGTCCAACAGAAGAGAATGCGGATTACTCTTTCGCCATTTTCGGATCTGCGCCGCACACCGGGCAAGTCCACCTACATTCGCTATCCCTCCATAAGTCTGAGTCGGACGAATATGACCATGGAGGTCCGTGGTATGAAAAATTGAGATCGTCCGTGCCGACCTTGGCTCCCGGCGGCAATATCCCTTCTGGGGCAACAGGAGTGAAGCACCTGCCAAGGAGGAATCCCGCAGCAATGTCCTTCGATTAGATCTTCGCATCAATCCAAGGGATAGATGAATTTCATCAGAAATGCAACCCGCAGAGCCGACTTAGCGCACCACCGCTAGCTCACTTTACTCAGATCTTCCCCTCTTAACCATCGCTCCTCCCAGCCGTAATATTCCAATGAACTAAACTGCTTTTTGTAATCATAGCAGCTGGGTTCGATTGTGGCGTAGCCAATGTAATAGAATTCCAACTCGTGCTCCCGCGCAAATTCTAACTCAGCCAGCATGGTATACACCCCCAACCTTCGACGGGAAAAAGCTGGGTCGAATGCCGCATAAATACTGGAGCAAGACCTTCGTCCAAGCGCCATGAAGCTAATCGCAATCAGTTGGCCCTCAAGATAGACACTGAACTGCCGACATTCACACGGATATGCTTCCGGACCAGCCCCAAGGAAATCCCCGAGGCTATTGGGGACGTTTTCCACAAAGCGGCTCTTATGGAGATCGAAAAGGGCCTGTTCCGAACTTCCCGGAGATGCCTCTCCGCAGGAAACCTTGAGGTCCGCATTCATTTTGAATGTTCTCCTCTGGCTCCGCGACTGCCTAAAAGGATCCACCTTAATTCTCAACGGGATCTGCCTTTTCAGGCAGCTCCGATCGCTCATGAGGCTGGCCCTGAAGAAATCAGGGCCAAAATTACGCCACCCTTCCACCCACAAATCATCCATCTCTTCCGGGGGCACACACCTAAGCTGTTTGCTCTCTGCCACTAGAGGCCAGGCTCCAGAGAGCAAATGGTAAAGCTGCTGAGACATCGTGTGATCCCACCTATGTCAAACAGGCGAGTCGCCAGATCCTGAATCCGGAGCATTCGCCCGGGAACATCCTGCTACCAGATCGAGAATTGCTTCCGATTCCTCCAGCGATCTTACAGCCAGAGTGGGGTTGTGCCCGGAGAGCTCCTCGATCGAATATGCGCCCGTCGCCACCACGAGAGTAGAGGCCCCAATCACACGACCACAGGAAATATCACGCGGAGTGTCCCCAATGACAACCGATGCCGCGGGGTTGAACCTGCGTTGATGGACCCTCTCAGCTGTAGCAAGGGCTTCAGGGCCAAGTTTATCCCGCTCTGGATGTTCATCTCCAAAAGCACCAAAAGAGAAGTATTGATCCAACCCAAAGCTCTCTAATTTGATCCATGCACCAGCCTCAATATTCCCCGTAAGCAGCCCCATGGTGACTCCTTTCTTTCTTAAGATATCCAGCAGTTCAAGCACCCCCGGAAGAATTATCGCCTCCGGATTCTCCTCCTGAAATTTCTCACGCAGTCGAACCAGATATGCCTCGTAAAGTTGGGCAATGCTATCCGGGGTAACCTCTGCCCCTATCGAGGGCAAAAGCTTTCGCGCCAGAGCTGCATCTGTGGTTCCTCGAACATCAAGCTCAGGCACCGCGATCTGGTCACCATAAAGATCTCGGGCTGCGAGACGGATCGCCCCTACCCCTGCGCCCCCCGCATCAATAAGAGTCCCATCAATATCAAAAAGAAGCAGGCATCCGTCCATCTCTTCCAAAAAAGCAGGACTAAGCCTTACCTCGAATCATCTTCCTCCACGCTCGTATCGCCTGCATCCTCCTCTTGAGCATCCTCCTCTTCCTCCTCACCGAGATCTTCTTCATCGAGATCGTCCTCATCAAAGTCATCTTCCTCGATGAGATCACCGTGACTCAACTTAAACTTCCGCTCTCGCTTGCTTGCCGGAAGCGGCGACAGGACCATCACAACATTTCTTCCCACCAACTTGGGCTCCTGATCAACGTTCCCCATCGTTTTCAGGTCTCCTTTAACTCGCTCCAGTTTTTCAAACCCCAGCTCTCTGTGAGCATTCTCCCGCCCCCGGAACTGCAGCTGAACACGGACTTTGTGTCCTTCGTCCAGGAAGGATTCAATCCTCCCCAGCTTGATATTGTAATCGTGCTGTTCAGTGCGCACTCGGAATTTGACCTCCTTCAGACGGGTAACAGACTTGCTCTTACTCGTCTTTTTGAGCTTGGACTGCTCATACTTCCACTTGCCGTAATCGACTACACGGCAAACCGGAGGATCCGCATTGGAGGCAACCTCGACCAGATCAAACCCGATCGCCTTGGCTCTCTGGACGGCCTCTCGGGTGTCCATGACCCCAAGCTGCTCTCCCTTGCCTGATACCACTCTTACTCTTGGGGCCCTGATTCGCTCATTCACCCGGGTCATGTCCCGGCGCGGGCGAAACCTCTTCTTCTTTTTCTTAGCGATAGTATCTCGTGTGTGTTGTTGAGGGTGCGGAGGTTATCCGCAAATTGAAACGCCGCGGCGCTCTGCCAAGATTAGTTGATTGTGTTGCCGTTTCATTGAAAGCAACAAATCTCAGATCCACTCATAACGAGCGGTTTCGAATTTCTTCGCATACTTGGCCGACAAAATCATTGAGAGTCATACTCCCGAGATCTTCACGATCCCGGTGACGCACGCTCACACTCTGTGACTCTTCTTCGCGCGCGCCAGTGACGAGCATATAGGGTATGCGATCGAGCCTCGCAAGACGAATCTTGGCCCCAATCTTGTCACCTGTGAGGTCACTGGAGGCTCTGACCCCTGCATCCGCAAGCCTTTGGAGAACCTCAGTAGCGTAGGAATTATGCTTCTCCGAGATAGACAAGACCCGCACCTGCTCAGGGGCGAGCCAGACCGGGAACTTACCCTCGAAATGCTCAATGAGAAGACCGACAAATCGCTCCAGGGAACCGAATGGAGCTCGATGGATCATCACAGGCCGATGGGGCTTATTATCAGACCCGACATAGCTGAGATCAAATCGCTCGGGCAAATTGTAATCCACCTGTACCGTTCCAAGCTGCCACTCCCGCCCAATCACGTCTTTCACCACAAAATCAATTTTGGGTCCATAGAAAGCGGCCTCACCGGGCTCTTCAGTGTAGTCTACCCCAAGAGTCTGAACCGCTTCACGTAAGGCCTCCTCGGCCTTGTCCCAGTTTTCCGGGTCTCCGACATATTTAGAGGAATCCGGATCACGCAGGGAAAGACGAACGGTATAATCGGACATCCCAAGAGCGCCAAAGACCTTCTTCACGAGTCCGAGGCAACCTTGGATTTCCGGGCCTAGCTGTTCCGGCGTGCAAAAAAGATGCGCATCGTCCTGCGTGAAGGAACGGGTCCTTGTGATACCACCCAGCTCACCACTTTGCTCCCAACGATAAACCGTTCCAAACTCTGCGAGGCGAACCGGCAAGTCACGATAGCTATGGTGATCACTCGCAAAGATACGGATATGATGCGGGCAATTCATGGGCTTCAACATGAAGCCTTCCACCGCACCCGTCCGAAGAGAATTCATGAGTTCTCCGCAGCTACTCTTATCCTCGGAAAGCTTCTTGAGCGCTTCGCGTTCTGCAAAGGGTGGGTATTGACTCTCCTCATAGTAGGGGAAATGACCACTGGTCCTGTAGAGGTCCAGCTTGCCAATATGAGGCGTGAAGACCTGAGAATACCCCTGCTTATCAAGCTCCTTTGCAATGAAATCCTGAAGCTGACGGCGGATAATGGATCCCTTGGGTTTCCACAGCGGCAGTCCCTGGCCTACCATCTCATCAAAATGGAAGAGGCCTAGCTCCCTGCCGAGCCGCCTGTGGTCCCGCTTTTTTGCTTCCTCGAGACGCTCGAGATGCTCGGCAAGCAATGTCTTGTTCTTAAAACAGGTTCCATAAATACGCTGGAGCTGCTGGTTGTCCGAGTCCCCCTTGTAGAAGGCACTCGCCACGCTCATTAATTTGAAGGCCTTGCAATTTCCGGTTCGCCCAACGTGCGGTCCGGCGCACAGATCCCAGAATTCGCCATTTTTGAAGAGTGAAATTTCCTCTCCGTCCGGAATTCCTTCCAAGAGATCCACCTTGAAAACGGAGGGCACATCCCTGTGCCCCAGGGCCGCAAGACGCCCACTCTGAGCCAACTCCATTGCCTTTTCCCGGTCGATCACTTGCCGCTCGAAGACCTGATTCTCCTTAACCACCTTTTTCATTTCCGCCTCGATTGCGGGGAAGTCATCGGGAGAA
Organism: Roseibacillus sp.; assembly: GCA_029242545.1. GTDB lineage: Bacteria > Verrucomicrobiota > Verrucomicrobiia > Verrucomicrobiales > Akkermansiaceae > Roseibacillus_B. The sequence continues at coordinate 18,445 of JAQWTV010000132.1, read as the reverse complement.
ATACGATGTAATAATTCAAGGTCGTAGTAAAAGCCACCCTCCACGGGTGGTCCTGCGGCAAATTGAGCATCAGGCCAAAGCCTGGAGATGGCTGTCGCCATTACATGGGCACAGGAGTGCCTCAGACGCTCCAGGTCGCTCATCTGATTTCTTTCCCCCAGAGTCTTTCTCTCTTTCTCGTCAGCCATCCTTCTGAGTTTCAATCCTCCAGACTGAAGTTGCAAGTTGAAGTGCAGGATTGGGATTCCGTGACTTCGAAACGATTCGGATCCGCAGGATTTCGTCGACTCCTGCCCTCAATGAAAAAGGCCCCGCTTTTCCGCGAGGCCCTTGCTCTGTCACATAGATCCACCGAGATGCTCGTGTTTGTTAACGTGAGTAAAGCTCGACGATTAGCTGCACATTTACCAGGGGATCTATGTCTTCAACTTCCGGGAGCCGCGCCACAGAACCTTCCATGGTTTCCCGATCCAGCGCCACCCACTCCTTCAAGGGCACTGCCTGGGTCAGATCCATCATCCGAAGACCAAGCTGCTGGGAAGAGGGCTTGGGACCAACCTTGATCTTGTCCCCCGGTTTGCAGTGGTAGCTGGGAACATCCAGCTTTCTTCCATTCACAAGGACATGTCCGTGTCCAACAAGCTGGCGGGCAGCCTGTCGACTATTTCCAAATCCAAGGCGAAAACATACGTTATCAAGACGAGTTTCAAGTAACTGAAGCATGATGTCACCGGTGACACCCCTGCGCCGAGCTGCTTCCTCGTAGCAACGCCGGAACTGCTTTTCTAGAACCCCGTATTGAAACTTGAGCTTCTGCTTTTCACCAAGCGCGATCGCGTAGTCGGATTTCTTCCGACGACCAGCCCGCAAGCCATGCTGTCCCGGCGGATAATTACGACGCTCGAGAGCGCGGGATGAGCCGAATAACGGCACCAGAAAGCGGCGGCTGATTCTGTCCTTTGGACCTGTGTAGCGTGCCATGAGAAGATAGTTTTTTTGATTCGTCGCTTAATTCCCTAAACCCTGCGAGCCTTTTTGGGCCGACATCCGTTGTGCGGAATGGGGGTCACATCGTTAATAGCCAAAACGTCGATACCGATGGCTTGCACGGCACGGACAGCAGATTCGCGGCCAGATCCAGGGCCTTTCACCCGTATTTCCGCCTCTTTCAGGCCGTGGCCCATGGCCTGCCGGCAGGCATCCTGTGAAACTACCTGAGCAGCGTAGGCTGTGCTCTTCCGGGAACCCTTGAAGCCCATCTTTCCGGAACTGGACCACCCGATGGTATTCCCGGTTTGGTCCGTAACTGTTACCATGGTGTTGTTAAAGGTGGCCGCGACATGGATAATTCCCTTCGAGATATTCTTACTCGACTTGGCCTTGTGAATCTTGACCGCATCGGCAGCTTCCTCGCCCATGATCTCGGCGAAGATATCTCTTTTCTCATTCTTTTTCTTATCCTCCGGAGCTTCCTCCTTCGATTCCTTGTCGTCTCCTTCAGCTGACGATTTTTCAGCCTCTGCAGGAGCATCCTTCTCTACCTGGTCTTCACCTGATTGAGTATCTTCCGCTGCTGTTTCAGCAGCAGGAGCCTCCTCGACTACTGCGTTTTCCTTTTCCGGTTCAACCTCCGGGGCCTCTGGTGTCTTGTTCTCTTCCTCAGACATGGTGGGTTTCAACAAATTTTAATACTCTGCGGCAGTCCCTAATTTTTACTGCTGACGGTCTTTTTGCGGCCTTTTCTCGTACGTGAGTTCGTTCTAGTCCGTTGTCCTCGGACTGGGAGGCCCCGCTTGTGCCGTTGGCCACGATAGCAATTAATGGAAGTAAGTCGCTTCAGCGCGGACTGCTTCTCGCGCCGGAGGTCACCTTCAATGGCGATTCCTTGGCTCTGAATTACCTGCGCGATCTTTACCAACTGGTCCTCTGACAGCTCGCCGGTGCGCAAATTACCATCGACTCCAGCCTGCTCGAGAATCTTCAGGGAACTAGTGTTTCCGACTCCATATATGTAGCAGAGAGAAGCTTCGATTCGCTTCTCGTTGGGTATTTCAATTCCAAAGATTCTTGCCATGTAGTGAAAAGGCGTTGTGACCGCGCCGTTGGCCCTGACGCGAAAGGGGCGAGCTGTTTAGCAGAGTTGCCCTTACTGGCAAGCGGAAATCCTCAATTTCATAGGGTTCAAGCCTCCCAGCGCCGATCCTAGGGCCCCGGCTAAAGGCCATTCGGCCCCGCTCACGCTTCCATGAAAGCTCAAATACTCCAGAAACCAACCCGTTTCCCGAGAAGAGACCCTGCCGCTGGAATCCCCGCTAGACAAACTAACGGTGGCCAGTAGCGTCCTTCACCGTTACTCAACTAAAGCAAACTTCATGGATTCCGCACCCGCTGACACCCCCGATCCCGAGAATGCTCCATCAGACGACGAAACTCAGGATCCCACAGAAAAAACTCAAAATCCAGCTGCCACGACAGTGGAAAGCACCCTGCCCCCGGACGATGTTGCTGCAATCGACGAGCTAGGGAAGGTTTATCAATCCCTGCGGGATGAGCTTGCCAAGGTTATCATCGGTCAGGATGAGGTAGTCGAGCAGATCGCCATCTGTCTTTTTTCACGAGGACACGCCCTTCTCATGGGTGTCCCCGGACTTGCCAAGACTCTGCTGGTCTCAAGCGTGAGTGAGTGCATGGATCTCTCCTTCAGCCGGATCCAATTCACCCCTGACCTCATGCCCGCTGATATTACCGGGACGGACATCATTCAAGAGAGCGTGGTCACAGGAAAGCGGGAGTTCGAATACATCAAAGGTCCCGTCTTCGCAAACCTGCTTCTTGCCGACGAAATTAACCGGGCGCCAGCCAAGACGCAATCGGCTCTTCTGGAGGCCATGCAGGAAAACAAGGTCACTGCTCTCGGTCACACCTATGAGCTCGATAAGCCATTTTTTGTTCTCGCGACCCAGAACCCAATCGAGCAGGAGGGCACTTATCCTCTCCCTGAGGCGCAACTCGACCGCTTCATGTTTCTCGTGGAAGTAGACTATCCATCTGAAGATGAAGAGCGTCGCATTGCACGTGAAACTACAGGGGTAGATCACGCGAAACTTAATGCCCTGGTTACGGGTCAGGAAGTTATTGAGTTTCAGAAACTCGTTCGCCGGATGCCAGTCCCCGATCACATCTATGACTACGCGGTCGAAATTGTAAGGAAAACCAGGCCGAACTCTGATGACGCCCCTTCCTGGATCAAGGAATATGTAGGTTGGGGTGCTGGACCCCGAGCAGTTCAGTATCTTGTCCTCGGGGCAAAGGGCCGCGCCGCTCTCCGGGGCAACTACATGGCCTCCCTCGAGGACATCGAATCGGTTGCCGTCCCGGTCCTGACGCACCGAGTCATTACCAACTTCGCAGCGGAAAGCCAGGGAATGACCTCCAAGAGAGTAGTCGAGCGCTTGATCGAGGAAATGCGGGAGGACTAAGGAACGACTGGACCACCCAGGAGCCGCATAACCCCCCGTAATGAGTAATCACAAATTCGAGAACTACCCCGGGTGGTGAAATACGACTTTCTAGACTCCGACGTCCTCTCTCGCCTTGGCGCCCTACCGGTCGAAGCCAGGCTGGCGATGGTGGGCAACGTGGTAGGCAAGCACCGCTCGCCGCACAGGGGCTCGTCAGTTGAGTTCGCAGAGTATCGCAAATACGTCCCGGGTGATGACACTCGAAGACTCGACTGGAAGGCCTATGCCCGGAGCGATCGTCATTACATTAAGGAGTTTGAAGCAGACACCAATCTGCGCGCGTATTTTGTCGTCGATTGCAGCGGGTCGATGAAATACGCCTCCGGCGAGTTCGACTCCAAGATTCAATTCGCCCGCAGATTCGCTGCTACCATGGCCTACCTTCTCGTCAATCAAGGTGATGCTGCCGGCCTTTCATGCTGCGACGAAACCATTCATCTGGAACTCCCCCCCAGCAGGCGCCCCGCGCATCTCCAGAACTTCTTCGAAGTCCTCGGCAAGCTCGAGCCCAAGGGTGAAACTGGCTTAGTCGACGCCCTCCACACCGTTGCCGAAAAAGTCGGTCAACGTGCACTCATCATTATTCTTTCTGATCTCTTCTGCGATTCCCAGTCGTTCGCTGATGCTCTGCAGCACCTGCGTTACAGAAAACATGATGTGGCCGTTTTTCACCTCATGGATCCGCAGGAAATTAACTTTGATTTTACGAGACCTCATCGTTTCGTGGACCTTGAAGATAGCACCACGGTCGTCGCCGAACCTAATCTGATTGCCGATGAATACACCGCCGCAATCCGGGAATTCCTCACGAATATCGAAGCAAGCTGCCATGACGTGCGGGCCAATTACCACCTCGTTACTTCCGACCAGGATTACGAGAAAATCCTCCGCGATTTCCTGACAAACCGCCTGCCGAAAAAAGGGAAAAAATGACCTTCCTCCAACAGGCTATGCTCTGGGGCCTCCTCGCGGTCTCCGTTCCAGTCATCATCCATCTGCTGAATCGCCGGAGATTTCGCACTGTGGAATGGGGGGCGATGCAATTTCTCCTCAAGGCGACGAGAGATTCTCGGGGAAAGAAGCGCCTGAAGCATATTCTTATTCTTCTTATGCGCTCTCTTGCAGTAGCCGCTCTGGTCTTCGCTATTGCTCGACCACTGGCAGGGGGGTTTTTCGGCTGGGGCGGCGGACAGGTAGAAACTGTGGTCCTCATTCTGGACCGCTCTGCCAGCATGGAACGCTCCGAAAAAGATATTCAGATAACCAAGAGGAAAAGTGTTCTCACCAAGGTGGCGGACGCAATGAATGAACTGGAGGGCGCCCGCCTTGTCGTGATCGACAGTGCCACCGGCCAGGCACAGGAGGTTCCCTCACCCGACGTATTACCCGAACTTTCCTTCACGGGCCCAACCGACTCAGGCGCGGATATTCCTGGCATGCTGATCAATGCCCTTGACTATCTTAAGGAAGCAAAGACCGGACGCAATGAGATCTGGGTCGCCTCAGACCTCCAGAAAGAAAACTGGGCTCCGGATGACAGTCGCTGGGAAGCCTTTCGGACCTCGTTGGATGAAGGGGAATTTCAGACCAAGGTCAGAATCCTTGCTTTGAACGGGCGTGAGAGAAATGATTTCGCAATCCGGGTTGTCTCTGCTCGCAGGGAGTCCGGAGAACTGGTTCTCGATCTCATGCTGAGTCGAGAAGAGGACAATGGACCGACAACCGTTACCGTAAACGTGGACCACATGGGCGCCCGCTCTGGGAGCGAAGTTGCCTTCAACGGACAGAGCCAGTCCTTCAGAAAGCGTATCGCGCTCACAGGAACAGCCGGGCAGGGCTATGGCTGGGTTTCTATCACGGACAATGCCAACAAGAGAAACAACGTATCCTACTATGCTTACGGCGACGAAGCCCCCGTACAATCTTACCTTATTGCTGAGAGTTCAACCGACGAAGAAACTCTGAAATCTCTCACCGCAGCTCTGGCCCCGGGCTTCGCAAATCAACAGGTGATTGTGCGAAGCCCAGAGCTTGCATATCAGGTTAAGCTCGATTCCGCTTCTCTGATTGTCTGGAAGGCTCCGATTCCCCAGCCCCCCGCATCCGATCAGCTGTTCGACTACGTAAAGGGGGGTGGCGTTGTTCTCTTTCTTCCCTCTTCCGAGGATTCCGATTCTTCATTTGGTGGCTTGGCGTGGGGCGAGGTCAGGGAAGCACCCCGCGACAAATATTTTATCGTCAAGGAGTGGGAACGGGCGGACGGAGCATTCCGGGACGCCTCTGATGGATCACCCCTTCCAGTTGATCGTATTCGAGCCATAAAGCGGCGTGGAATCACTGGTGATTACACCCCGCTAGCAAATTGGGTCGACGGAGAACCCTTCTTGGCCCGTCGCGTCATTGAGGCGGGACAGGTTCTATTTCTCTCCACCCTGCCCAGTTATACATGGTCCAACCTGGAACAGACTGCACTGCATCTGGTGGCTCTACAGCGCAGCTTGGAGGAAGGCAGCCGCCGCATCGGAGCAAGTTTTTTCACGGTAGCTGGGGAAGAGTCATCTTTCCCGGTTGGAGATGAGATCCGGACTCGAGTAGACTCCTACGAGGAGATTATTAATCTAGGGAATGCAGATTTTGAGGCTGGGGTCTACCGACTTGGAGAACGCCTCATCGCCGCGAACCGGCCGGCCGGGGAGGATTCCATGGAATCACTTACCGGAGCAGATCTCGGCAACGCCCTTGCTGACACCGGCTATAGCCTGCTCGAAGAACAAGACGCATCCGGGGACAGCAGCCTCTCTCGCCCGGTCTGGCGTTGGTTCCTGATCGCCATGCTTCTCTTCCTTATTCTGGAGGCTCTTCTCTGCCTTCAACCACGCCGGCCAGTGACCAGCAGCGCACCCTCACCCCAGCCTCTGACGTGAGTTTCAATATTGAAAATCTCTACTTCAGCGCGCCTCTTCTGATTTTTATAACGGGACTGGTTGCTTGGTTACTCATCCTTCTGCTTTGTATTGCTTCTCTCAAAAGAAGCGTAAGGCCGGGACGAACCGGCCTTCTGGAATTACTCCGTCTGCTCTGCGCAACGGTGACTGTATTCTTTCTATTCAACCCTGAATGGAGAAAAACTGTTGAGCCCGCCAAACAGCCGGAGATTATCATTCTCCACGATGAGTCAGGATCCATGTCCACCGCTGACGCCCGACTGCCTGGGCAAGCGGATGGATCCGGAGAGGTCGTAACCCGCAAGGAGGTCTCAGATGCAATTCTCGCAACAGAATTCTGGAAGCTCCTCGAGAAGGATGGAAAACATCGCGTCTCCGTTGAGTCCTTTTCAAAAGCTCCCGAAAGCGAAGACAACGAGGCCAGCGCTCTTGCCGTAACAGACATCTACTCGGCGCTCTCCGATCGGGTCGAGGAGCGACCGGACCTCCGTGCCGTCATTATGATCGGGGATGGCGACTGGAATGCTCGTGAACAACCTGCACCAGTCGCTGCTGCGCAGAAAATGCGCCTGCAGGATATCCCTCTTTTTTCAGTAGTGACCGGCGCTCCGAAGCGCCTGCCCGATCTTGACCTCCTTGCCGTGACGGCTCCGACTTATGGTATCGTTGGGGAAAATGTTCAGATCCCATTCACGATTGAATCATCCCTCGACCGCGACGTCCGGACCATCGTCCGCATTCGGGATCAGGCGGGCGTCGAAAAGACCAAGAACATAACCATCCCGCGAGGAAGCACACACTATGATGCCATCCTGTGGCGCCTTCAAAAAGAGGGCAGCTCCACGCTGGAGCTCTCCATTCCGTTCGCAGATGGCGAGCTGGTCGAGAAAAACAATAGCCGCAGGTTCAACATTGCAGGCCGTCCAGAATCAATTCGAGCACTCATTATCGAGACTTTGCCACGCTGGGAATATCGATTCATCCGCAACGCTCTTTCGAGAGATCCAGGTGTCGATGTTGACTGCCTTTTACTTCATCCACAACTTGAGGAAGGCGACGGCCCGGATTACATCACAGCTTTTCCAGACAAACTTGAAGAACTTCAGAAATACGATGTGATTTTCATCGGAGATGTCGGCATCGGCGAGGGAATGCTTACCAGTGAGCAAGCCGAATTACTGAAGGGTCTAGTTGAAAACCAAGCCTCCGGTATTGTCTTCATTCCAGGCTGGCAGGGCAACCAGTTCAGCCTGCTTGAAAATGAGCTGGGTGGATTGATGCCAGTAGTGCTCGACGAGGCCCTCAAAAGCGGTCAGGAGGAAACTACGGACTCTCCCCTCTCGCTCACTTCCGAGGGCCGAAGCTCTCTTCTTACGATGCTTGGAGATACCGAGGAAGAGAACCCCAATATCTGGCGAAGCCTTCCGGGTTTTTACTGGCACGCCCCCGTGGTCCGGGCCAAGAGTGGGACTGAAGTTCTCGCGGTGCACGCCAACCGGCGACATCCCAAGTATGGGCATCGCATACCTCTCATTGTTACGAGTCGGGCCGGCAATGGGAAAGTCCTCTTCATGGGGATCGATTCCGCCTGGCGTTGGCGCCGGGGAGTAGAGGACCTCTATCATTACCGCTTCTGGGGTCAGGTAGCCCGATGGATGTCCTACCAGAGGAACATGGCAGCAGGGGAGAGAGTGCGCCTCTATTTTACCCCTGAGCGTCCGTTGCCGGGTGAAATTGTAACCGTCAATGCCAATGCCTTTCAGGAGAACGGGGCCCCCTTGGAGAAGGGTTCCGTTCTGATTGACCTCACCGCTCCTGACGGGAGCGTGCGCAGGTTTGAGCTTGCCAAGGAGGACGGAACCTGGGGCTCTTTCACAGGGCGGTTCAAGGTTACCATGCCTGGCGACTGGATCATTGCTGCCCGCACTTCTGAAAGCGAGGAAGGGGCCGTAAAGACAAGAATTATTGCGGAGGGAGCTCAGATTGAGAAAACCGGACACCCTGCGCGCCCCGATGTGCTTGCTGAGCTCTCTCGGGTTTCGCGAGGGCGCGTTGTTGAAGCCTCCCAGCTTGGGATTCTTGCCCAGGAGATCTATGACCTTCCTGAACCCCGCCCACAGGTCATTCCGGAATCGCAGTGGGACAAGTGGTATGTTGCGGCAGGCCTTATGGGACTTCTGGCGATCTTCTGGATTGGGAGAAAGCTTAACGGCACCTTCTAATCGCTCCCACTATCGAGCCTATCATTGGCACCTAATCCTGCCTCAGATGCCTTGAAGAGCCTTCTGGCCTCTTCAAGGTCCAGTTGGATCTGCTTTTGCAGCTCAGCTAATCCTTGAAACTTCTTTTCTCCGCGAATCATTTTCCCAAAGAATATCTCAAGAGTTCTACCATACAGGTTCCCCTCAAAATCCAGAAGGTGCACCTCCAGCAGGTGCTGTGTTCCTCCAACCGTGGGCCGTATTCCAAGATTTGCCACCGCTTCTCGCTCTCTGCTCTCCCCATCAATCCGGGCCGAAACAGCATACACCCCGTCCGGCGGAAACTGCTCATCGCCTATCTGGATATTCGCAGTCGGAGCTCCCAGCTCTCTTCCCACCTGCTCTCCTCTTACAATCGTGCCCATCACGCTGTAGGGGCGAGCTAGCATCTCCCTTACCGAACTCAGATTCCCCGCACGTAAAGCCCTCCTGAGGCGCGTACTACTGATTCTCTCCCCTTGCCACGTAACCGCAGGTATCGGCTCAACTGATACGTTGTAGTCCATGCCCCGGCCTTGGAGAAAGGCCATCGTACCCTGGCGGCCCTGCCCGAATTTCCAATCTTCTCCTGCCACTACCTGACGCAAGTCGGGCACCGATAACAGACTCTTGGCAAAGGTGTCGGCAGTCTGCCCAGCCATAACCTCGTCAAAACGCAACACTAACAGGACCTCTACTCCGAGGGCGCTAAGAAGAATCTCCTTTTGCTCGAGGGACGAAAAAATTCGCCGTGGTGCGTTCTCAGGAGAGAGAATCTGAATGGGGTGAGGATCAAAGGTGAGCACTCCCGGAGCACCTCCGCTGATCTCCGCCCCTCTTACTGCAGCCTTGATAACTGCCTGATGCCCAAGATGTAGCCCATCGAAAACACCCATTGCGAGGTGCAGCGAATTTCCGACGTCCGCCAGCTCTGCGATGGTCGAAAAACGAGTCACTCCCTTTTTCTGAAAAATATTAAGCTCCCCGCATCAGGGAGATTTCAGCCAAGCTCACCATCGAGTTGATTAATTCCTCAGCTTCTCCTCCCTTCAGATCGTCCACCCCAACCGCACGCTCGAGAGTGAACTCACCCGAACGAGTCCTACGGAGGGCCGACAGGTGGCCACCGCAATCCAGAGTTGCCCCGATATCATGCGCATAGCTCCGAACGTAGAATCCCTTGGAGCAGTTAACCGTAAAATCAATTTGCGGAAGTGAAACTCTGGTTAGTTCATAATCGGTCACATATACGGGGCGGGGGTCCCGCTTAACCTCCTTGCCCTTCCGCGCCAGTTTGTAGAGAGGAACTCCGTCCTTCTTGATTGCGGAGACCATTGGAGGGATCTGTTCAAAGTTCCCAGAGTATTTTTCAAACGCCGCTCGGATGTCCTCATCGCTTAACGCCCCAACCTCTCTTTCTTCAATAATATCTCCTTCCGCGTCCTGGGTCGTCGTAGTTGCTCCCAGCGTAATTGTTCCTACGTATTGCTTATCCTCACTCATTAGGAGGTCCTGTATCTTTGTCGCCCGCCCCACTACCAGCATGAGAAGGCCAGTCGCCATAGGGTCAAGCGTGCCACAATGCCCGATTTTCTTAATCCCCATCGATCTTCGCGCGATTGCAACGACATCGTGAGAGGTCATCCCAGGATCCTTATCAACAAGGAGAACTCCACTCGGAACAATATTAGGGTCATTCATAGGTTTTGTGGGGGAAGAGATTTCTCGGCTACCTCTAGAAAGCGTGAGACCGCCTCATTTAGAGGGCCCAGGGTTTTAGCCCCTGCCGCAAGGGCATGGCCACCTCCGCCAAATTGAGCGCATATGTCGCACACGTTAACGGAAGAATTTTTGGAGCGTAGGGAAAGCCTAATTTTCCCATCATCCATTTCCTCGATGAATCCGCAGACCAGAACACCCTGAATCGCGCGTAACACATCAATCAGCCCTTCCCCATCACCAGCCTGCATTCCAATCCTCGCCTTCGTATCGCACGACAGGGTCCACCACGCTATCCTCCCGTCGTCAGTTAACTTCATTGTCTCGAGAAGGGATCTCAAAAGCTCTACTCTCCGGAAGGGATAATCATGATAGAGGCGTGAGGTAAGAGCAGCCACGTCAAGGCCTCTTTCCACCAGGTCGGCTGCCATCTTATGAGTATGCCCCGAGGTGTTCGAATACTGGAAAGACCCCGTGTCTGTGGACAGCGCAACATAGAGAGCATCCCGGGCTATATCCGGGAGAGGCCAATTGAGCTCCTTGACGATCTCATAGAGCATTTCCCCCGTCGCTGCTGACTTATCATCAATCAGCCAATAATCCCCGTATTTCTCATTTGAAATATGGTGATCTATGTTCACCCAAATCTTCCCCTCTCCCAGAGAATCGAGGCACTTAGCTCCCAGCCGTTCCCTGTTTGCGGTATCGAGCGCGATAACAACCTCTGCCTCGATAGGACCGGAAGGGCATTCAAGTCCCTCCGCCCCTCGCATAAAACGAAGATTATCGGGGACTGCATCCTCATTCAGACCCACTACCGTCTTGCCCAGCGACTCAAGAACCGCCTTGAGTGCGACCACCGAACCGATCGCATCCCCATCAGGACGCGCATGGCTCAAAAGCACGAATTTTTCGTGGTTTGAGACAATCTCAGAGAGATGAGACGCTGTGATTGGTTGACCCATGGACGGCTGGAACGTGCGGCGGGAAGGCCGCGGATTGTCTACGCCGTCTGCTCGATCGCAAGCAAAAGTGGGATTCCTGCACCACTCCCGCCCTTTCTCGCTCGTTCAGGCCGCAAGGTCAGGGGCCCCCTTTCTCCCAGAGAGCGGTCAGGAGACCTTCTCGCACGTGTATGGAACGATAGCAGGTCCTTACTATTCTTCTAGGTCATGGCACTACCGAGAGTCCCCCGGCAGCAATCCAGAGACGTAATTTACTACTTATATCTCGCCTCGTTGTCCCCATCCTCCTGGGGTGGCGCAACCGGCAGCTCCGCTACCTCGTCGAGAAGATTGACGATATCAACCCCGCGGACCACCGAGTCATCTCCTACAAACCTGAGGACTGGCGTGTTTTTCAACACTACTCTCTTCATGACTCGACCCTGAATTGACCCTCTCTCGCCGTTAAGTCGCCCGATAACCCTTTCCTCGTGTCCACCAAGGACGCCTACGTAGACCCTGGCGTCCTTCAGGTCCTGAGAAACCTCCACCGAATTCACCGTAACCAGCAACCCCTTCCACTCAAAATCTCGCTGCAAGACGCTGCTGATCTCGCGCTTGAGCAACTCATTTACCCTGTCCATACGTCTCGACATGGCTACCGAATGCTTATTCCAATAATCCCCCGGACAGAAACGCTGCCTAGAGCGTCTGAGCAATCTTCTCCAGCTCGTAGCACTCGATCACGTCACCGACTTCATACTCATTGAACTCACCCAGACGAATTCCGCACTCGATTCCCTGTTTCACTTCCTCAACGTCGTCTTGGATACGCCGCAGCGTGGACATTTTCCCATCGAACACGGGAGTCCCCTCCCGCATTACACGGGCATGCGCTGTCCGGGTGACTTTTCCGTCGGCAACAAGACAACCCGCTGCCCGACCCCGCTTCACCTTGAATACTTGTTTCACTTCTGCGTGACCCTGAATTTTTTCCCTGAGTTCCGGCTCCAGCAGGCCAAGCATCGCATCCTTAACTTGGTCGATAAGTTCATATACGATCGAGTAAAGTTTAATCTGAACACCTTCCCTTTTAGCAGCCTTAACGGCATTGCTCTCGACCTTGATATTGAACCCAAGGACCACGGCATCTGCGCTACTCGCCAGGAGAATATCAGACTCACTTATCGAACCTGCTGCTGCATGGATGAAATTCACATCCACCTTGTCTGATTCAACATCAGCAATCGCGCCCCTGATTGCCTCGACTGAACCCTGAACATCGCACTTCAGGATAATCTTAAGTTCAACATTCTGCCCACCCTGCACACGTGCCAGCATATCCTCCATGCGGCTCTTCTTCGGTCGCTCCAGACGGCTTTGCCTCAGCTCCAGCTGACGTTCGTCGCTGAGCTTTTTGGCCGCTCTCTCGTTCTCCATTCCGACGAGCTCATCCCCCACATTTGGTAGCTCAGCAAATCCGAGGACTTCCACTGGAGTGGCCGGACCAGCCTCCCCAACCTGCTCGCCCCGGTCATTGAGCAGCGATTTCACCTTGCCCGCATAGGGACCACAGATGAAGGGAGTCCCTACGCTCAAAGTCCCAGCTTCCACGACCACAGTGGCGGTTGGCCCCTTCCCCGGCTGGATCTTGGCTTCGATAACTGCGGCCCGTGCATTTGCTTCCGGATTGGCCTTGAGTTCGAGCACCTCAGCCTGCAAAGCCATCAGCTCAGCTAACTCGTTCATCCCCTGTCCCGTAATTGCAGATACTTCAACAACCTCTGTCTTACCCCCAAGATCAGCAGACATGAGGTCGTGCTCCATGAGCTGGGTTTTAACCCTCATCGGGTCGGCCCCGGTAACGTCACATTTGTTGATTGCGACGATGATGGTCTTTCCCGCAGCCTTGGCATGACTAATTGCCTCTTTTGTCTGGGGCATGATCCCATCATCAGCTGCCACGACGAGGACTACGATGTCTGTGACATCCGCCCCCCGAGCCCTCATTTCCGTAAAGATGGCATGCCCGGGCGTATCAATAAAGGTAATGGGATGCCCTCCATGCTCGACCCGATACGCCCCAATGTGCTGGGTGATCCCGCCCGCTTCTCCGTCTACCACTTTTGACTTTCGGAGGTAGTCAAGGAGGGACGTCTTCCCGTGATCAACATGCCCCATGAAGGTGATAATTGGCGCCCGAAATTCGAGTTTCTCCGCAGGCTCATCCTCCTCCGGCTCAGGCTCCTCAATAACCTCTTCCACCTTGTGGACTCCGCCCCCCTTCTCCCGCTTCTCTCTTTCAAAGACAAATCCATGCTGCTCACAGACTTTTTCTGCAATCTCTGGCTCGATCGCCTGGGTAGGGGCCACGAACACTTCCAAGGCGATGAGATCGGCCATGATCTCGAAAGGCTTCAGCCCCATCATCTCTGCAAGGACACTGACGATGATCGGCGGCTTGATGCTGATGGTATTTCCTTCAACAACTCCAGCTTCCTCCGCAACTTCGACTTCCTCCCCAACCTCGCTAGCGGCGACCGGGGCCGCGAAATCAACATCCTCTTCCTCCGTGAGCTTTGAGATGCTTGGGAGCTGCTTCTTCCCCGATTTTTCCGTTTTCCTTACCGCTGTCTTTTTCTGCTCGTCCTCATCCAGAATGTCCAGCGCTTCATCTTTCTTGTCCTGGACGGTCTTCTGCTCGGACGCCTGAGCCCGCTGCCTCTCACGGCGCGACGGCTTCTTGGGTCCATCGACCAGGTCGAGCACTTCCTTCTTTTTGTCGCTGTCGCCGTTGTCTGGCATGATGGTCCTATGGAGCTTTCGAGGCGCCTGCTCTAAGCGTCTTCCTCGGATGGGGCGGGAGGCGTCTCCTCCTCCACCGGTGGGTTCTGATCAGCTACTGGCGCGCTTTCTGGCGCCTCAGCAGCCGCCTGACCCGAATCTTCAGCTGCTGCCTCACCAGCTGGAGCACCGCTCGCAGCCCTCGCCTTGGCTAGAATTTCCTGAGCCGCATCTTCCGTCGACTCGAGGGACTGGGCGATGTAATCAGCTGGCATCTGCATAACCATGTCAGCCGAGACACCACCTGCGCGATAGAGCTTGTCTGCGACCTGAGGGTCCACCCCGAGCTCATCAGCCAGCCCCATCGCGGCATCGGTGACGCGAGCCTCAAACTGCTCGTGCTGGCTTTCGTCCTTCCGGACCTGCACATCCCAATTCACCAACTTTGAGGTCAAGCGCGCATTCTGGCCCCGGCGCCCAATCGCCTTACTTAAGTCCTCTTCGTCGACGGTCACGTTGATCACCTTGTTCTCTTCGTCGAGAGTGATGGAACGGATCAAGGCTGGCTTGAGGGCATCGGTGACAAACGCTTCCGGCTCGTCACTCCACCGAATGATGTCGACCTTTTCATTGTTGAGCTCCCTTACGATATTCTTGACGCGTGCTCCTCGTAGCCCCACACAGGCACCAACCGGGTCAACCTTTTCGTCATGACTGAAAACAGCTACCTTGGTTCTATATCCTGCCTCCCTCGCGATACCGCGGATCTCAACTGTGTGATCTGATATTTCGCTCACCTCAGCCTCAAAGAGGCGTCGCACAAAGTTAGGGTGACTTCGGGAGAGAATAATTTCCGGACCCCTGAATTCGTTGTCTACAGAAACGACGTAAGCCCTTATGCGATCACCCACGTTGTAGTCCTCGGTAGTCACCCGCTCTCGCGACGGCATTCTTGCCTCGAACTTCCCAAGGTCGATCATCACATCGTTCTTTTCGAAACGCCGCACTGATCCTCCGACGATATCCCCAGCACGATCCTTGAACTCGTCATAGATCATTTCCTTTTCCGCCTGCCGGAGCTGCTGCATCATCGTCTGCTTTGCTCTCTGAACAGCAATCCTGCCGAAGTTTGGCGGAGTCACATTAAACTCCAGGGGATCGTCCAACCCTGCCTCAGGATGTTTCTTACGAGCCAAACCAACCGGGACCTCGTTGAACTTATCCTGATGATCATCATCTGCCACAACCCGGAGGGTAGCAAAGATTCGAGTTTCTCCATTTCTGGTATCCACCTCTGCACGGAGTTCCTCGATGTCCTCGGCTCCTGGCACCATGCCTCGGTAAGCGGACAAGAAGGCATTCTCAAGAGCCTCGACCACCTTCTCGCGCTCGATGCTCTTCTCCTTTTCGTAAAATTCTATGAGGGCAACGAGATCGTTTGTCATGATCCTTTGATCGTTGTGGTCTAGGGACGCAAAAGAGCGGGTCTGTGGAACCCACTCCTCGAAAGCGTCAAGAGTTGTTCTGTTGGCGTGGCTATAGAGCCGCTCACCCCACGGATCAAGAGAAAAACCGGCACCCAGAGCAGGTGCGGACTACTCGGTCGGCGGCTGAAAAACGGCGTTTCGACCCTTCGACATGCTTTCAGCCCCAATTACTCGGGCAGCTTTCGCCATCGCAATCCCCGAAGTTCCGCCGTTGTCTGCCAGGTGGACAGGCCCAAAGGAGCGCACTTTTCAATATCTCCGAAGCGCAGGCCCAGTTTTCTGCCCTTGGTGTTAACGTCGACAAGCTCTCTTTTACCGACCCACGCCTTCAGACTATCCTTACGGATCTCAAGGCGGATCTTGTACCACTCCTTATCCTTGAACGCCTGATAACTCCCAGTCTCATTTTCGGATGCGTCCATTCCGTCCAAACTTGAAAACCCTACTACGCCTCCACCCCATCCCCCGCAGATGAAGGTGACGCAGGTTTTCGAATCGCGAACCGGCAAAGTGAGCCCGCAGAAAAAATCGACTCCTGAGGTCCTTCGGGCCTCCAACTCAAGCTCATACGGAGCTTCAGGCAGATCCTTTCCCCTGAACACCACCCCCGAGAGCTCCGCCCCTTCTTCGATTGTCAGAGTTCCTTCCTTCCAAGTCGTATCGCCCTCTCCTCCAAAATTCAGCGCTTTCCACGACCCCATACCCTCCTTTACAGGAGCAAGAGACACCCATTTTCTTTCGGCTCCAGCGGCCTCCTTCTCCAATTCTGCCCCCGTTTCGTCTGCCCACGACACAATGATAGATAAGAGAAACATCCCTACGCCGACCCTGATCGATTGTGTCATGGCATCACTATTTACCCTAGGCGTGATATCGACAAGGAAAGACACCACTGAATCGATCACGGGGTGATGGCAGCACCCCCGGAAACGAACGACAGCAATCGGACCATCTAGACTTATTTCAGCAATGCTGATTCTCCTCGATTCCTCTTTCACCCTGATAAAGCCCTCTCAACCTGTCGGCTTGGTCTACGCTCAGCATCTTGAGGCAAGCACGAACCTCATCATCGATCCTGAGACGATTCAGGCTGCCTTCCGGAGCTCCTTTGCCCACGCCCCAAACCCTGACTACACTCGCCATAATTCTGGACATGGCGCCGAAGTCAGTTGGTGGCGCTCTCTGGTCCTCCAAATCTTTTCTGAGATCCTCAAGAAGAATTCTCTGTCTGCGCCTGCCTCCAGATTAGAAGCATGCTTCGATTCTCTTTTTAACCATTACGCGCAACCGACCTCCTGGACCCTCTACCCCGAAACCGTCCATTTCCTTGAAGCGGCCTCCAGGATGGGTCTCATGGCAGTAGTTTCAAACTTCGATAACCGACTCGCACCGGTCCTGAACGGCCTGGGCATCGATTCCTATTTTAAGAAAATTATCACCTCGGCCGACGCTCAGGCGCGCAAGCCTGAGCGGATGATATTCGACTTTACCCTCAAGCAAATGAACTGTCGCTCTCAGGAAGCCTGTTTCTGCGGTGATTCCTACGAGGACGACTAATCTCGGTGCCTCGTCGGCCGGCATACGCTCTTTCCATCTCAAGCGTCCTACCAACACCTTGGTCGACTTTCTTGAATTCTGCTAGTCGTGAGGAGCCCCAAGGAGAGGAATCGCGATATCTTGCATCGGGCGGCAAACAACTGGCAATAAGTGCGTAGAAGCTAACGATGGCGGCGGGTCCCACCGCCACCCCCGTCTGGAAAGGCAACTCGCAAAACCCGTTGTATGAAGCCACCAGGCAAGAAGAAAATGCGAGGGTCCAAGTTCCTCACATAAGTCCGGTGACAGCGACGTCACACCGCAGGTGCAGCATCGGTCCATTAGATCAGCGGACTTCTTTGCTGCCTAGTCCAGCTCGATCCCCTCGAGCTTGGCGAGATGCTGCAAGGCCTCTTCCATTTTTCGCCTCACATTGGCTGTCGCCCTGTGCAGGAAGGAGTGCACCGCCGCATCCTGCGGGTTTCGGTCCTCACACTCTCTACTGTATTTTTCAAAAGCTGTAAGACCTTGGAGAAGACCAGCGAGGTGCTGAGGGCATTCGCAATCCACCGAGGTAGACACCCGGGCAAACTTCAACAGCTGATCCGTCGTGTAGACCCGCTCAGGTATATCCTCAGGCACTACCGGGGCAATCTCGGCGGCAGGAAAGAGCGAGCCAAGCTGCAGCAGGACCTCCCGCCTGATCTGCCCACTCTCCATCGGAGCAGAAAGCAACTTCAAGCCAGGAATCGCTCTGGCGAGAGCCATTACAGTTTTTGACGAGCTGAAACGATACAGCAGAATCGTGCTAGCGGCTTTAGTCCGGCTCACCACTTCTCGGACAGATACTACGGTTTCGGGGTGGAGGGTCTCAGCCTCGACAAAAAGGAGATCTGTCGGCGGGGACGGCTCTTTCTGAATCAAATCCGTTATTTCGGAGAAATAACCCACGATCTTCGACTCGAGGACCTCATCGTTCGAGAGGACCGCGGCAGCGGATCTTCCCACGATGAGCAGCCTACCACGGTTCGGGGAGGTAACCGGGTCACTTGAGATCGTGGGACCGGCTTGCTCATCCTCCGCAAGCTGCTCCTGAAGAAGAGGAAGCTCAAGATTGGCAATGTTCCGGATGGAGTGGCCCCTTTCGGTCAGGGATCGCAGGAGACCCAGCCGAGTTACATCCTCAGCACTGTAGAGCCGGCGATTCGTTTCCGTCCGACCAGGCTTCACTGCTCCGTAGCGTTTTTCCCAGATCCGGATTGTAGGAGC
>JAQWTV010000126.1 GCA_029242545.1 Roseibacillus sp. | reverse complement strand
CTCCACCGTTTGGCCCTCATCCGCCTTGCGTAGAATTCGGATGATTTCTTCCGTCGTGTGTCTCTTTTTCTTCATTCTTGGTTCTGAGTTATCCTCAGAACCTCTCATTCACAATGGCCCAGTTTAGGGGGACCAGATCACACTCCTGAGCTAGCGCAATCCGAACAAACTTTTTTTCGGCATCAAGTGGCACGGTGGCAGTCACCGTCTCTGGTTGCGCAACCCAATCCTGCAGGTTCTCGCTGCTCTGAATTTCAAACTCAAGAGTGACGGCATTGGTTGCTTCGTCCGCACGAAACACCAGTGATCCAGCACGAGCGTCTTGCACCTCTGCTAGTGTTGGCCGCTGTGAGAGTTCGGTAATTTGCTGGTCCTTTTCCTCAATAGAAGCCTGCTGGTCGTCCAGTCGCGCATTGAGCTGCTGCATCTGCACGCTCATTGCCTCCATCATTGTTTTGAGTTCCGCAATTTCGGTCGTGTTTGTCTCAACTACGGACCTGAGGATATTGAGTTGCCCAATGTCGGCCGCATTTTCCTCAACTTGGGGCCTGAGGATATTGAGTTGCGCAATCTCGGTCGTGTTTGTCTCAACTTGGGGCTGGAGAGCTTGGATCTCCTCGTAGTTACCGTTGGAGATGCCGCCTAAAAGCGCGCCGAGATCGATGGTTATATTTCCCCGACTCTCAATGCTGGCCCTTCTAAGGTCTGCCCCGCGGAGGTCGGCGTCGAAGAGGACGGCGTAGCGGAGGTCGGCCCCGCTGAGGTTGGCGTCTCGGAGGTCGGCCCCGCTGAGGTTGGCTTCGCCTTTCATCCTGAAAAAAGTCGGCGCTTTTAGGGCAGCGTTAGGGCAGTGCCCCTTTTTTGCTTTCCTACCTCTCAAAGCCCTCGAGGTCCGTTTAACACTATAAAAAAGTGGTGCGCACGAGAGGACTCGAACCTCCACGAGTTATTCACTCACTAGAACCTGAATCTAGCGCGTCTACCAATTCCGCCACGTGCGCCCGGAAATAGGGGCGGCAGAAAAGCACCCGCAGGTCCAGATTGCAATTCCTTTTGCACAATCCTCGCCCTTGGTATCGTTTCATCATTGCAAACTGCCCGGAAGAACCAACCATCCCCAACAAATGAAGAACCAAATTTCCACCCTGTCTCTCCTTCTGACCCTTGGAGGAATTGCTCTTCTTTCTGCAGAGGATGCCAAGCCTGCCATCTGGTCCCACGTGGGTAGCGATATCGAGGTAGATCCGGATGTGCGCTTTGGGGCCCTGGCGAACGGGATGCGGTATGCAGTTCGCAAGAATGCCGAACCCCCGGGACGAGTCTCCTTACGGCTCCATATCGCTGCGGGCTCTCTTCACGAAGCAGATGATCAGCGTGGGGTAGCACACTTCCTCGAACACATGGTTTTCAATGGCAGCAGGAATTTCCCCGACGTAGAGAACCTTCTTGGACGAATGCAGCGCCTTGGGATTGCCTTTGGGGCTCATGCTAACGCTTATACCTCGTTCGATGAGACCGTTTACATGCTCGACCTTCCCAACCTCGAGAAAGAAACCCTGAAGCTTGGGTTCGACGTCATGCGGGACTTTGGTGATGGGGCTCTACTCGCATCCAAGGAAATTGACAAGGAGCGGGGAGTCATCCTCTCCGAGAAGCGCTCACGAGATTCAGTCGAAATGCGCCTGATGGAGCAGCAATTTGATTTCCTTCTTCCTGATTCTCTCATCACCCGCCGTTTCCCAATTGGAACCGAGAAAGTCATCAAGGAAGCCAAGCGTGATCGGTTTACCTCCTTCTATAAGCATTACTATATCCCGACCAACATGACCTTCATCGCGGTGGGCGACATCGATCCCCTGGTCTATGAAAAGCGGATCATTGAAATTTTCTCTACCATGAAGGATCCGAAGCAGCCAGGGGCAGCCCCGGAAATGGGAACGGTTCCCGAAGGCTTCAAATTCCAAGCCGCGGTTTTCTCGGACAAGGAAGTCAAGAGTGACGACCTCGCCCTGGGCTTCGTCCAGGAGTATGAGATGACTCCGGATCGCGTTGCGAGCAGGGTCGAACAAGCCCCACTCAGGGTGGCAAACTCAATCATCGGGCGCCGGTTCGACGTTCTCGCAAAAAAAGAGGGCTCTCCGATTTCTTCTGGAAGCGCGGGACGCTTTGAATGGTTCAGCGCCATTGAATTTGGCTCTATTGACGTCACCGCAGTAGAGGGAAAATGGAAAGAGGCCGTCCCGGTGATGGAGCAGGAACTGCGACGCGCACTGCAACACGGCTTCACCACCTCAGAATTGGAAGAGGTGAAGGCAGAGATTATCAATCGGGCGGAACAAGCCGTAAAGAGGGCCGACACCCGTCAGTCCTCCTCTCTCGCCATGGGACTTGTCAACAGTATCAGCGGCAACCGGGTCTTCACTCGTCCCGAAGAATCATTGCGTATTACCACAATTGCGGTTGAGGAATTAACCCCGGAAAAGTGTCACGAGGCGCTTCGCGCTTTCTGGAAAAACCGGGATCTGACGATTACGCTGACGTCGAAAAGTGCGCCCGAAGATGGCGCGAGTGCCCTGACCGCACTCTACAAGGAAAGCCAGACTGTGAAGGTTGATCCTCCTCAGAAGAAAGCCGAGGTATCCTTTGCTTACACTGATTTTGGGAATCCAGGAACGGTGACATCCATACGCCAGATCGAGGACCTTGGAATCACCCAGTTGATCCTGTCGAACAATGTAAGGATTAACCTCAAGAATACTGATTTTCAGAAAAACTCCATTAGCGTTCATGGCCGCTTCGGAAATGGCAAGCTGACTCAACCCCTCGACAAGCCAAGTCTCGATATGTTTTCCACTGTGCTCCTCAATGCCGGAGGGCTCGGCAAGCACAGCAGTGACGACCTCAAAAGAATCACCGCCGGGCGGAATGTCGGAGCAAGTCTCGGGGTTGATGAAGACGCCTTCACGGTTGATGGCCGCACAACTGAGGAGGATCTCGAGATGCAGCTCCAGCTTGTCTGCGCAAGGATCACCGACCCCGGATACAGAGAGGAGGCCCTTCGGCAATTTCGTAAGATGCTGCCCATGATGAGCTCGCAATTGAAATTTACAATCAGTGGTGCAATGGCCGAGATGCAGGAATGGTCGCATGGCGGCGATGGCCGTTTCGCCAAACCTGACGCCGATATTCTGGCAAAATATACAGCTGCCGACGTCGAGGCATGGGTCAGCAAGGAATTTGAAAAGGCTTACCTCGAAATCAGCCTTATCGGGGATTTCAATATCGAAAAAGCCATCCCTCTTATTCTCAAAACGGTGGGTGCACTTCCCGCTCGTTCCAGCACTAAACCGGCCTTGAGCAAGGAGAGAGAGATCCAGACTCCGTCACTTCCGGTCTCCAAGAAATTTACCTATACCTCTAAAATCCCGCAGGCTGCCTCGGTTGTCGGATGGAAAATTCCTCCCGTGCGGGAAGAGATCGGAGAGCTGCGTCGCCTGAATGTGCTTGCTGCAATTCTGGATGACCGGCTGAGAACCAAGCTCCGGGAAGAACTTGGGGCAACATACAGCCCGCAGGCTCACGCCAGTGCGAGCATGGTCTTCAACTACGGGAACCTGATGGCCATGTCGATCGGAGCTCCCGAGGATGTGGAAAAAGTCACTGGTCTAATCCACACAATGGGACTCGAGCTCGGCTCCGAGGGGGTGACCCAGGATGAACTGGACCGGGCCCTCAAACCAATTTTATCCAATCTGGAGAAAACACTCCGGGATAATGGTTACTGGCTCAACACCGTCATGGCCCAATCCCAATCCGAGCCCTACCGCCTCGACTGGGCCCGCGAACGCGATACCGACTATGCCTCTATCAAGCTCGAGGAGATCAACGCCCTGGCAAAGAAGCACCTCGGCAAGACCAACGCAGCTCAGATGGCAATTCTGCCCGAAAAGGCGCCTGAAAAATAGGCAAGGCGTTCCGCTGCTAACCTACAGATTTTTGTCTGTTACTGCTCCCTCACTTGCGGAGGTGACAGAGGCCGCATACTTCGCCAATACTCCTCGGCGATAGTGGGGCTCAGGACGGGTCCACTCCGCTCTTCGTTTTTCCATTTCCCCTTCATCGAGATCCACCGTGATCTGGTTGGCGACCGCATCAATTGTTATCTGATCGCCCTCCACGAGAAGGCCTATTGGGCCTCCCTCATAAGCCTCTGGGGTGATATGGCCGACCACAAATCCATGGCTCCCTCCAGAGAACCTTCCGTCGGTAATCAAAGCGACACTATCGCCAAGCCCCCTACCCATGACCGCTGCAGTTGGTCCGAGCATTTCCCGCATTCCTGGCCCTCCCTTGGGGCCCTCACGTCGAATAACGATCACATCCCCAGCAACAATATCCCCATCAAGGATAGCTTTCATCGCACCTTCCTCAGAATCAAAAACCCGGGCACGCCCGACAAAGGCTTGCCCCTCCTTCCCTGAAATCTTCGCCACCGCTCCCCCGGGAGCAATATTCCCGTAGAGAATTCGGAGGTGACTGTCGGCCTTGATGGGGTTGTCAAGAGTCCGGATAATCACCTGACCCTCCGGATACTCGAGATCTGAATTAGCGAGATTCTCAGCCACCGTCCTGCCGGTTACGGTGAGGCAGTCGCCATGCAGCAACCCTCCCTTCAGAAGCATCTTCATCAGGGGAATCGTCCCTCCAATATCTACAAGTGGAGCCATCTCAAATTTGCCACTTGGCTTGAGATCCGCTACCACTGGCACCCTTTTCCCGATCTCGGTAAAATCATCAATACTCAATTGCACCTCGGCCGCATGAGCCATCGCAAGCAGGTGAAGAACGGCGTTGGTAGACCCACCCAGCGCAATAACAAGAGTGATTGCATTCTCGAAAGATTTCCGGGTCATGATCTGCCGCGGAGTAATGCCCTTCTCCAGCATCGCAAGGACAGCCGCTCCCGCATCGAAGCAATCCCTCATCTTGTCTTCTCCCACGGCAGTCTGGGCCGAGCTATTTGGGAGACTCATTCCCAGAGCCTCGATCGCACTCGCCATCGTATTAGCGGTGTACATCCCACCACAGGATCCTGCCCCGGGAATCGCGCTTTCCTCCACCGCCTGTAGGTCGGCGTCGGTATATTCACCACTCGCATGTTTTCCGACTGCCTCGAATACGGAGACAATATCCAGTGACTTTTCTTCTCCCTGAACCGTTGAGCATCCTGGGAGAATGGTTCCCCCATAGACGAAAATTGACGGCCTGTTGAGACGTGCCATGGCCATGACACATCCAGGCATATTCTTATCGCAGCCGCCAATCGTAACCACCCCGTCCATCCCTTCGCACCCTGCTACGGTCTCGATTGAATCGGCGATCACCTCCCGACTGACCAGAGAATATTTCATCCCTTCGGTTCCCATCGATATCCCGTCCGAGATCGTAATCGTGTTGAATATCATTGCCTTCCCTCCGGCCGCATCAGCCCCCTTGGCCGCTTCCCGCGCAAGACGATCGATATGCATATTACAGGGAGTGACCTGACTCCAGGTCGAGGCCACACCAACGAGAGATTTGCCAAAGTCTTCTTTCTCGAAGCCGACCGGGTAGAGCATCGCGCGGCTGGGTGCTCGGTCGGGACCATCGAGTACGACGGATGAGTGCTTTCTGCTGGGTTCGTCGCTCACTAGCGGGACTCTTCCAGACCTCGCAGCGGGGTCAAGCGAGTAGGGGCTCTGGTTCGAACAAACTCATCCCGCCGAATCCGGGACCTACGGGCAACACGAGCCCTCCACGGGCCCTCCACGGGCCTCGTATCGTAATTCAGAGCCACAGAACTCCACCAGTCCCGCTGAGATTGGATAAGAAGGGCGAAGAGCCCTCCTGTCCTTGCCTTTCTCACCCTCCTAGCATAAATCCACGGCAATCAAATGGCCAGTCACCGTGTCCTTGTCGCGGATCCCATCAGTGAGCATGGGGTCACCCTCCTGAACGACCACCCCGATATTACCGCCGACTTCATCCCTGATCTCGGCTCCGATTCAGATAAGCTGATGGAGATTATTGGGGATTATGACGCTCTAATTGTCCGTTCTCAAACCAAGCCTAACGCTGAGGTCATATCTCGCGCGTCCCGGCTTCGGGCAATCGGCCGGGCAGGAGTCGGGGTTGACAACATAGACCGGGAAGCCGCCAGTGCCCACGGGGTAATCGTCATGAACACCCCCACCGGCAACACCGTATCCACGGCCGAACATGCCTTCGCGCTCATGCTTGCTACTGCCCGCAATATTGCCCCAGCACACGCCGGGGTACTTAGCGGTGATTTCAAGAATTCCCGGAAGGCATTTTCCGGCATTGAAATGAACGGCAAGCGCCTGGCCGTTATCGGAATGGGGCGGATTGGAAGTGAGTTTGTGAAGCGCGCACAAGGATTCAACATGAAGGTTGTTGCGTTTGACCCCTTCCTAACACAGGCCAGAGCCGACGAGCTGAAGATCGAACTAGCAGATTCGCCAGATGCAGTCCTCGATGGCGCCGATATAGTCACCCTGCACGTTCCTCTAACCGATGATACCCGTCACATCATTAATGCCGAGCGCCTAGCCCTGATGAACAAGGGAGGACTGGTGGTGAATTGCGCGCGTGGGGGACTCATTGATGAGAGCGCACTCAAAGCCGCCATCGATACGGGTCACATTGCGGGCTGCGCTCTGGACGTTTACGAGAACGAGCCTCCACCCTCAGATCACCCCCTGTTTTCCAGCAAAAAGCACGTCGCCTTTACCCCTCACCTTGGAGCCTCTACTGCGGAAGCACAGGAAAATGTTGGCATTCAGGTTGCGGAACAGATCAGGGATTTTCTGGCAACCGGGGAGATCCGGAATGCCATCAACATGCCGTCCCTAGATGCCGCTGCTCTGGCTCAGCTCGGACCTTATCTCAATCTTGCAACTGCGCTTGGCAAAGTCCTCGCCAAACTGGGTCCCGCAAGTCCCGACTCCCTGAGAGTGTCTTATCATGGAGCTCTCGCAGAACAGGACACAGGGCTGGTTTCCCGTCACGTCCTCACCGCGCTCCTCTCCGCAGCATGTAACGATGGACAGGTTAACATTGTTAATGCTCCAGCTGTTGCCAAAAACATGGGAATTGACCTCACCGAGTCCACTATCAGCGCAGCGACCGAATTTTCAGAACTCCTTGTGGCTGAACTGACCAAGGGTGATACCAAGTTCCGCCTCGCCGGGACCATCATTGGCAGAACTCCACGCATCGTAGAAATCGATCGCACCTTCGTTGACACCAATATCGAAGGGCACTTCCTCATCGTTTCCAACGATGATAGGCCCGGGATCGTCGGGGCCATTGGATCTACCCTGGGAGAGGCAGAGGTTAATATCGCTAACATGTCCCTGGCTCGCAACGGGAAGGATGGAAGTGCCCTCACAATCATTGAGGTTGACCAACCGCTTGCCCCGGACGTGATGGATACTCTCCGCGGAGTTAGCGGGATACTTTCAGTCACGGGCGTAACCCTTTGACCACTGGGCCCTTTCCCTGACCCAGCCCTAGCGCCGATTGAACCTGGCTACCTCGCGTTCGGCCTCTCTCATTTCGGCCCGCTTTTTCAGATCCTGTCTCTGGTCAGTATGGCTCTTCCCCTTCCCGATTCCGAACTCGACCTTGACGTGACTCCCTTTGAAGTAAACCCGGAGACAGGGAAGAGTGTATCCTTTCTCATCGGTTGATTGAGCAAGCTTGAGAATCTCATTCTTATGAAGAAGCAACCGGCGAGGGCGCTTCGGCGCATGCTGAAAATACTCGCCTGCTGCCTGCCATGGCTGAATATCGCAGCCGTAGAGGAAGGCTTCCTTCCGCTCAATACGAACGAAGGCATCCGAGATATTAACCTTCCCGTCCCTGATCGCCTTTACCTCGGTACCCTTGAGCTGGATGCCTGCCTCAAAGACCTCAGAGATAAGATAGTCGCGGCGTGCCTTCTTATTCCTGGCAACATCTCGACTCATGATCCGGGCTCCGCTGTAGACAGGCCTGCCTAGTCACTAACCTTTTGATTCTTCAGCACGCTTGACCTTACCTTCGATTATTTCCGTCAACGCTATGTCTGCAGCACCCATACTCGGCACGGTATCAATTAAGGGAGCCCGCCCGGTGTTCAGTTGTTGAACCCGCTTGGACACCATATTGATGAGAATCTGCGGATCGGGGACGAGTTCTGCTGCCTGCTCTACGAGATCACTTTTCATGGGTCTACCGGAAAATTCAGGTACCGCCTTCGGCTGCTCGAAGGGAATTACGTTATCAGCCTCCATCAGCACGTTCTGGTTCGCAAATGGGAAGGAATAAATTCCCCCCCTCCAAGCTGATGGAAGAACCACATTTCAAGGCTTCATTCAAGAAATTTTGCGCGACAGACTATAATTCCCGGAAATAAGAACCTATTCTTAAGATCTCAATCACCATCACCCTCAGTATCGAGCCTTTCATAAAACAGCTATGGCCAGAGAGAATATCACCAGTGCTGAAGTAATCCTGCCTCTAAGGATGAGGAGCTTGCGCGTTCCAACACCGAAAATTTTGTTTTCAACGCGATTACCTAAGTGCACCCGCCATCTGAGTAGCCAATCCGCCTTCTTCTCGGCCGAAGCTCTACATCTTCAGGTCATTAGCGTGAGAATCGTGGGATCCCTATCCAGAAATCACAGGAGCCATCGCCAGCACGAGGAAGACCCCCCGGGTAGGACCACACCTCTCTCCGGAGAGAGCCCCCACCCCTATCAGGGCGATCCCCAGCCACCCTTCCTGAAGGTTAAACACCCATCCAACCCTCCCCATGGGTCATAACCCAATCGACAAGCGCGACGATGAGCTATGAAGGCTGAGGAAGTATGTCGCGCTCGGATTCCAGTGATTACAACCGAAACGGCACGGCGTTCGAAAAAAATGAGGATGCCTGAGGCCTATCCGGATTCCCCCTGCCAGCCTGCCTTGCTCACAGAAGGTTGATGCCAACTCGCTTCAGAATTGCCACCAGCCCAAGAAAGAGAATCACGGTTAAAATACAGTTGGCGGCCAATGCCGACCCAAACCCCCAACCATGGCGTAACATCCAGGGCAGGAGCAGAAACATGGGAAGAGTCGGAAGGACAAACCAGAACGTTCCCTGAGCGTGATTGGCAATACGACTGGCATCCTGCCCTTCCACCCGCATCCAAATCATGGCCAGAAGGGAGGTAAGAGGCAGAGCCACTAGTAGCGCGGAGAGCCGATCATGAAAAATCTGGACCTTGGTCACCATCAGAACCACCAGAGCGGTAAGAAAAAGCTTAGCGATATCCATCCCGCTAATACTTACTACCTGATCCCATGGAACTTTACTCATTTGCTACTCGTGGTTGCTCAAAGCGAATCCTGCACGTTATACTAACCCATGCAAGACCTGCGCATATTCCTCGCTCTCGCCCTTCTGCTAGGTTCCTGCTCGCCGGGAAACAGGGCCGATGAGGCCTCGATCAGGCCACCCGCGAATTCTACAGCGGCATCCCGGGTGCAAAACCAGGGCTCCCCCATGCAAAATGCAAGCCTAGCTGGAAACCAAAGGGCCCGAATCGGCATGAAAATATGGAAAAACGAATCCGGAGGCAAAGTGACCGGTCTCACCCACTGGAATATTGGCGAGGAATTTCCATCCCTGGGGATTGGGCACTTCATCTGGTATCCCCGCGGATTTGACGGCCGTTGGACGGAAACATGGCCTGAATTTATCAGGTTCGCACGGGAAAGGAGAGCGCCCAACCTGCCAGCGGTTGCCCTCCTCCCGGATTGCCCATGGTCCAGCCGAGAGGAATTCCAGCGGGAGTTCAATGGGCCTTCCCTCTCCGGGCTTCGAAGCTGGCTGGCTACAGCGATAGAGCTCCAGACCGATTTCATAATGACAAAGTCACGCGCGGCTCTTCCGAGAATCATGAACGCAGCCCCGGTCGCTCACCGAGCACACATCAAGGACTGCTATGACAAGGTCGCCGCGACCGCCAATGGAACTTACGCTCTGATCGATTATGTCAATTTCAAGGGCGACGGAACCAACCCCCGGGAGCGATACAAGG
>JAQWTV010000108.1 GCA_029242545.1 Roseibacillus sp. | reverse complement strand
ATGGTTAGTGGGAATCTGGCCGAGCAGGCTTCAGCGATTGCCTCGCCGTCTTTTCCGGGAGCTGTTAAGACCGGAACTACCCATGATTTTGCTGACGGGTGGTGCCTTGGTTATAACGGGAGGGTAGCCCTGGGAGTCTGGGTGGGGTTTCATCAGGGTAAAAAAGCCGTTTATGAGAACGCTTTTGGAAAGAATCTTACTTTCAGGCCGTGGGCGGAGGTTATGAATGTCGCCGACCAGCATTATCCTGGAAAGGGAGTTGAGCTTCCCGAGGGGCTGTCGCCCACGAAGGTTTGCAGTCATTCCGGGTTGCTGGCAACTCGCTACTGTTACGATTCGGTGGAAGACACGGAAGGAAACCGAAGCTTCCGTTATGCGGGCCAAACTGAGTGGCTACGTGCCGACCGGGCAAAACTTGGGCTATGCGACCTGCATGGAAAGGGGGGCATTGGAACCAATGAGGTGTTGAAGCGCTATGGGCCTCTCGCGATGGAATCGGGTGCCCAGCAGCTCCTCCCCGTAGCTCCGATCCTTCCTCAGGTGAGTGGACTGATTGGGGAAGACCCCTACAATGCCGAGTTGGTTAGTCTTGAGAACGCTCAGGGGGAATTGAGCATTTTTGTGAAGGGTCCGAGTCTGCTGCTGGAGACCGAAGTTCTCGGTGATGGAGACGGAGGTATTCCGCTTCGCCGTCCGAAGAAGATCGAAATCAAATCAGATTGAGCACTTTCGCAGGGGAGATTATCCTACAGGCACGATGGAAGACGGTCCCAACGAGGTCCAAAAGGATTGGAGCGGATACTCCTGCCCCATGTGTCATGCTATTTTTCGACTTCGGTCCGATTCTGAGGGGGTGATGGCGGAGTGCCCCAGTTGCGGGGAGATGGTGGGTGTCCGCCTCTCGCAGGCCTCGGGAGGTGCTGCTGCGGCGGCGGCGAGACCAAAGGTTCAGGTTGGCATGAATTTGGCAGGCGAGCTTCCAGCAAGGAAGGTGAAGGAGGAGGACAGCCAACAGGTTGAGGTCGCAGCTGCCAGAAGCGCCAGGCAGTCATTCCGCAATGCCGATGTGATTGTGAACAGAGGCGTTGGGCAAGAATTCCGGAAGGCTGATGTGGTAGTGAACAGGGATGAGAGCGAGGAATCCTCAGCAATGAAATCTTCGGGAACGGAAAGAACTGGTCGGAGAAGAAAAAGACGCCGGAAGGTGGTCAAAAGCAGAGGGCGTTCCGAGAGTTTTGACTGGGACTCGGAATCCATCAGGGAGTCTGCAGGAAGCGGCCGGCGGAGCTCCTTGAAGATAGTGCTTTTTGGGGGGCTGGTTGCTGTTGTCCTGATCGCTGGGGTAATGATTCTATTTCTGGTGGATCTGGATAAAGGGAAGGAAGGGAGCTCTTTCGAAGATGCCTTGCTTTCGAGAGAAGGGATAGTTGTAGGGACGGATGATGAAGAAGGGGTATTTGTGAAAGAGTTACGGACGGCGGATATTGATGCCGAGGTGGCTGCAATGACGGAGGCGGTCGAGAGATTTCTAGGGGCTACGACCGTGGACGAGCTTCTCGCTGTTACCCTTCGGGATCGCTACCAGCAGGATAGGATCAGAGACTATTATCAGACGCGCGAGTTGACGCCCAAGGTGGCGAAATTGGTGGCTGCTGGTGGACGTATTGTGAAAAATGGAGACCTCTGGGCTACCGATGTCGTTTTTTCTGACAATAGTCGCAGGCCGATTACTGTTCAACGTGGTGAGAATGGCTACCGGGTCGACTGGGAGAGCTGGGTTGGATACTCCGAGATGACTTGGGAGGAAATACGGGAGGCTCGCCCCATGAAGCCGGTCCTCTTCCGAGTCCTTTGCTCGAGGGTTCAATACTACAACTATGGATTCGTGGATGAGCGTGAATGGCTCTCTTTCCGGCTCCAGTCCCCTGACCGTAAGCAGACACTCTACGGGTATGCGGCACGCCGCTCCGAGGTGGAAAAGAGACTGGTTCAGTATGGTGACAAGGAGGGAAAACCTCGTGCCTTTATCGTGAAAATTCGATTCGCAGAGGATTCCGGTCCTGATCAGGTTATCATTGATGAAGTGCTCTCCGCTGGATGGTCAGCGGTCGGCAACAAATTCGGATTTTCCGATTCGCCCCCCAATCCTGAATAAAAGGAGGTTCTTCCCCGAGGGCCTGCTCGGAATCTCAAAACAATGTAATCTCATGGAATTTCTTGATCTTGTCTCTGTCCTTCTCGTTCTCGCTGCTATTTTTGGCTACCTGAACCTGAAGCTGTTCAAATTGCCCACCACGATCGGAATCATGCTAATCGGGTTGTTGGCCAGTGTTTTGCTGCTGGTTCTCCGGGATGCCCTCCCTCTCTTGCCGGAAGCAGCAGACCGGTTCGTGGAATCCATTGATTTCAACAAGGCTTTGATGGAGGGAATGCTTAGTTTCCTCCTTTTTGCGGGTGCCCTTCACGTCAACCTTGGAGACCTTCTGGACCAGAAGAAAGTGGTAGCAATCATGGCAAGTTTCGGAGTGATTCTCTCGACGTTTCTTGTCGGTGGTGCCACTTGGCTTCTTCTGCCGCTGTTCGGATTCGAGGTTCCGTTCATCTGGTGCCTTGTCTTCGGGGCACTCATTTCGCCGACAGATCCGGTAGCGGTTCTTGGGATTCTTAAGACAGCGGGCGCGCCAAAATCCCTCGAGACAAAAATTACGGGAGAGTCGCTTTTCAACGATGGGGTCGGAGTCGTGGTGTTTCTTGCGCTGCTCGGAATTGCAGTCGGGGATCAAGGAGATCACGGCATTTCAGGTGCAGGGGATGTGGTTCGGCTGTTTCTGGTCGAAGCGGGTGGTGGGATGTTGTGGGGATTTGTTCTCGGGCTGGGGGCATATTTCATGCTCCGCTCGATCGATAACTACCAGATGGAAATCCTGATCACTCTGGCGCTGGTTGTGGCTGGATATCGGCTGGCTTCTCAATGGCATCTGAGCGGTCCGCTAGCGATGGTCGTTGCTGGCCTCTTGATGGGTAATCACGGGCGTAGCTTCGCGATGAGTGATAAGACCCGGGAGCATCTTGATACCTTCTGGGAGCTTGTTGATGAGATTTTAAACGCGGTCCTATTTCTCCTGATCGGACTGGAATTGTTCGTACTTGATTTGTCGGGCAAGGCTATTGCTGCCGGTGCAGTTCTCATCGTGGTTGTTCTGGGCGCCCGCTTTACGGCTACTTCGGTGCCTGTGATGCTGTTGAAACGAAAACGGAAATTTTCTCCCGGGGTGGTGCGGGTTCTGACCTGGGGAGGGCTCCGAGGGGGGATTTCTGTAGCTCTGGCTCTCGCGATACCCAAGGGTAGCGAGCACAGGGAAGTGATCCTGGTGGCGACTTACGTGATAGTGATTTTCTCTATTGCGGTGCAGGGACTCACCCTGAAGCCGCTAGTAGCGAACCTGGTCCGCGCGCAGAGCGCGGAAGAGAAAGAGACCGCCCCTCCTGTCTGAGGGTTTCCAAGCGGTCTTTTTTCAGGCGAGAAGCGGGGCGATCACGATGCTGACGATTGCCATCACGTTGATCATGATGTTCATCGATGGCCCTGAGGTGTCCTTGAGAGGGTCGCCGACAGTATCACCAACTACACAACCCTTGTGGGTTTCTCCGCCCTTGCCGCCGAAGTGTCCATCCTCGACATATTTCTTGGCGTTATCCCATGCCCCGCCGGCGTTGGACATCATCAGGGCGAGGAGGATGCAACCAAGCAGCGCTCCACAGAGTGTCCCTGCAAGAGCCGTCGCGCCATCAGCCCCGAAGCCGAAGCCAACGACCACAGGAGTTCCCACTGCCAGGACAGCAGGTAGAATCATGCGCTTCGTAGCGGCCCTTGTGGCAATGTCCACACAGCGGTCTGAGTCGGGCTCACCAGTGCCCTCGAGAAGGCCGGGAATTTCCCGGAATTGCCGCCGGATCTCAGAAATCATGTCAAAGGCTGCCCGGCCGACGGCGTCCATGGTGATCGCTCCGTTAAGGAAGGGCACAACTCCGCCAATAAACACGCCCACGAAGAAAGTGCGCAGGATCTCCGGTTGGCTCAGGTTTAGGTCGACTTCGGTCTTCTGGATGAAAGCGGTGGTCAGGGCGAGGGCTGAGAGCCCAGCTGCACCAATGGCAAACCCTTTTCCAATCGCGGCGGTGGTATTTCCTACCGCATCAAGACCGTCGGTGATTTTGCGCGTCTCTTCACCCATGGCTGCCATTTCGGCTATTCCGCCTGCGTTGTCGGCTACGGGTCCGTAGGCATCGATAGCCATGGTAATTCCTACTGTGCCCAGCATGCCCACGGCGGCCATTCCTACGCCGTAGAGGCCGGCAAACTCGAAAGAGACATAAATGGTGGCGGCAATCGTGAGTAGAGGAATAGCAACAGATTTCAAGCCGACCGAGAGACCTGCGATCATGATGGTAGCGACTCCTGTTTCGCCCTGACGCGCGATTTCCTTGACGGGGTTACCACCGGTGAAGTGCTCGGTGATGAGTCCGATGATGATTCCTCCTACCGCACCGGATAGAATGCAGAGTCCCACATTGGGGCTCAGCCCAAGCATGCTGGCGAGGCCAAACGATGCCCCGATATAGAGAATCGCAGAACCGATTGTTCCAAACCGAAGAGCCTCGGCAGCATTTTTGCCGGCCAGGCTTTTTACGATCAGAATACCGAGGAGAGAGCAGAGAAGCCCGACAGCGGAAAGGAGAAGGGGGAGTTGCATGAGCTGCTCCATTCCTTTTTGCCCGGGAGCAGCGCCGATTTTCTCCATGAAGGCAAGGGCCTGTTCATCTGCAGAATTGATGGCCCGGGCCCCCACTGCTGCTGCGATTGCGAGGGTGGCGATCTGTGCGTTGCAGTAGGATTCGAAGATATCTGAGCCCATCCCAGCAACGTCGCCTACATTATCGCCGACATTGTCCGCGATCACTCCCGGATTCCTCGGGTCATCCTCAGGAATGCCAGCTTCGACCTTACCGACCAGGTCAGCGCCAACGTCAGCGGCCTTGGTAAAGATTCCGCCCCCGACTCGGTAGAAGAGGGCAACCAGCGAGGCTCCCATGGCAAAGCCCTCCATGATCTCGGCGACTTCATGATGGTCCTTGAAGAAGGCGAAAAGCCCTCCCAGTCCGATCAGACCCATCGAGGCCACTGTCAGGCCCATCACTGCGCCACCAAAGAATGCGATAGTGAGAGCCTTGGCCGCGCCCTCATTCTTGGCTGCCAGGGTTGTTCTGACATTCGCCTTGGTGGCGGTATACATTCCGATGAATCCAGCAATAGAGGAGGAGAGGGCACCGAGAAAGAATGCCAGTGACTGTTGTCGGCCATATTCCTGCTTCTGGAAGAAGAAGAGAGCGCCCCCGATCACCAGTGCAAAAATAGAAATGAGAAGGAACTCCCGCTTCATGAAGACCATCGCTCCCCGGTGAATCTTCTCGGCGATTTCGGCGACTTTACCCTCGCCCCCCGAATATCGGACAATTCGCGACAGCAGAATGAATGCGATGATCAATCCGACGATTCCAGCAATCGGGACAAGGATCGGGTTTACGGTCATTGGGCAGGGGATAGTGGAGGATCAATTATCCTGTAAAAACAGTCGCAGCGAGGCGTTGAATTTTAATAAGCCCTTCGGATGATCTGGCAATCAAAATGACGATTTTAGTTCTTCCAGAGAGGTCTTCCTCGGGAGGAAGCCCGGAAAGCGGAACATTTCCCGTATCCCGCCCGATTGCGATTTGGCCTGATGGACGGGTGTGTAGGATTGAAAGTTTTAGCTCTCCGGTGATTTCCAGGAGGGGAACTCTTCCCGGAGCTGCTTTCGGATCTGGGTTGCCCTTTCCAGTTGGCCTCCTTTTTCCAGCGCTTCGGCTGCCCGGAGGAGGCCCAGGGGCTTAATTTCCCGATCATCGATGAACAGTTTGGATGCCTTGAGATAGTTTGCGGCAGCGGTTTCATAGTCCATCCGGTGCATACCGATATCTCCAATGGCAAGGTAAAGCCCTGCCTGGACTGTGCCTGAGGGGTTAAGGGTGATTCCTCCCCCGGCAGAGGACTGGGCCTCTTCCCACTTCTGCAGTCCAATCAATGCGTGGCTCTTATCAAGGAGAGCATCTGCTTTCCAAAAGTCTTCCTGATCGAGAGAGAGAAGAATCTCCAGCGCTGCAGCAGCGCCTTCGAAGTCCCGTGTTTCAAGACGTGCCTTGGCGAGGTGGCGCCATACGAGGGTGTCGGTCTGGGTAGGTGCTTCCGGAGTGGTTGCAAGTCCGAGGAAACGGTTGGCACCATCATAATCGCCCTTTGAAAATCGCTCTAGTCCGAGCCAGGTCAGCATGCGGGCTGGGAACTGCTGATGCGGAGCATCCGAGAGGAGTTGATCGACTCCTTCCTTGAGCTGATCGGAGTCGAGGAGAGAATACGCCGCCAGTACGATGTGCACGCCAGCTGGCTCGCGATAGCGCGCAGGAAGGAGGACTCTTGCCTCCTTGAAATGTGTGATGGCTTTTTTCCACTTCTGCTGCTTGTAGTAACCCCATCCCATCCAATACTGGGCATCGGCTCTCGACTTCTGGTCGATCTCTGCCCCGGGCAAGGCTAGAAGATTTTGGTAGCTGACGATCATCTCAGGCCAACGTTGCTCGTCCCGGTGGATTTTTCCGCAATACTGGTGTGCGAAGGAGGCGAGGTCAGATTCTGGGGTGCGCTCGAGGAGAATCTGAAGATCCTTCAGGGCAGATTTCCGGTCACCAATCTTGATGTAGGCATGTGCACGCTTGGCGAGGGCCTCACTGAAGCGTTCATGATCAGGAAAGGTTGCTAGAAAGCTCGAGAGGTTCTGTGCGGCCCGCCCATATTCACCCGTGTCTGCAAGACACCACCCTCGTTTGAAGTAGACGTCGGCCCTCATCTCTACGGGTAGGGCGGAAGGATTGACCTCATTGTAGGCAGTTGCCGCCCGGCTGACATCCGCTTCGTGAAAAAGAGTCTCCGCTTTCATGAGAAGTGCTTTATGGAGCCATGGGCTTCCAAGGTTCTCCTCCTCATAGGCCTCTGCGAAGGCGTCTACCTGAGTCGGTATGTTCGCGCCGTTGATACTGTAAAAGCAGTTCAGCCGGCGATAGCTTGCCTCAAATCCGATCTTCCTGAGGGGCTCGGGCTTAACGCTCAGGGCGAGACGCTCAGAGTTGAAGAATTGTGCGATTGCTTCCTGATGCCGGTCCAGAGCAACGAAGGATCGTCCTGCGATGAGGTAGATATTTGCGAGAACGCTGCGCTCCCCCGGGTATTCACCCGCGTCGAACGCCTTGACCGCCTGCTCGTATTGCTCACTGGCGAAGGACATCTGCATGAGGGCAAGCTGTGCTCGGGACTTGTATTTCGGTTGAATCCCGGTCGAGCTGATCGTGCTGTCAAGAAACCCTCGGGCTTTGGCTTCCTGTCCCAGCTTGGACGCTGAGACACCAGCAGCAACTAGTGCTTGCGCGCGCTCCTGTGGAGCAACTGAGGGAACGAGAAGAGCTTCGAAAGCTTCAAGCGCTTGCTCATGTCTGCCCGCACGGGCGTGGAGCTCGCCCATTGCGAGGCGGGCATAGTCTCGATAGGGGTTGGAGTTGTTTTTGACGATATCTCCAAGGCGTGTGATGGCCTCCTCGGTTTTTCCAGCCATCTGGAGGCATCGAGATTCGTAGAAAATGGACTTGTGAGCCAGTTCGTCCTTGGTCGCTTCCCTCGCCGCTACCTTGAAGTAGGGAACAGCACCCGACCAATCCTGCCGGTTATAGAGCTGAGCAGCAAGACGGTAGGCAGAGAGAGCCACCCATGTACCTCTTCTGAAGCGCTGTATGACCGAGGAAAATCCCTGCTCAGCGCCATCCCTGTCTCCGGTAAGAAGGAGGGCCATGCTGAGTTTGTAGCTGGCCTGCTGGACCAGCTCTTCTCTCGGCCTTTGGGAGAGATACTCTCGAAAGAGGGGAATAGACATTCGGTATGCTCTCCGTTTGTCGTCGAGATCCCGACTGTCCTCAGCGTAACCGTAATAACGATTGGCACGGTGGTAGAGCTCCGAATCAGTCCCGGGTGGGGCGATAATTCCAGGGGCCTGGGCCGGGCTCAGATTGATCCCAGCGAGCTGGATCAAGGTCACCAAGAGGAGCCGGATGATAGGGTTTCTTACGAGGTGCACGTTGAAAGCGGGGAGCGTGTTTGCGATGAAGGGAGATCAATCACGGGAAGCGGCCCGGGTGGTCTTGCGGAGTTCCTCGAGGCGCATTCGGTAACGTTGTGCGATCTTCAACGACTCGGGAGTGTCCTTGAGCTTAAGAGCGCTGATGGCATGTCCGAGTGCTATTGCAGCCATCTCCGGATCTTTGCTGTAGAGCTCTACGACGGGAACAAAATACTGGACTGCAGTGTCAGGATCACCAAAGGCCATGGCGATTTCTCCGAGCTGTAGTCGGGCCCTTGGGTTGAGGTCGCCCTGGGGTTTGAGAGCGAGACAGGCTTCCGTAGAGATCCTCGCCCCTTCTGGTTTTTCGAGAGCAAGGAGGGCTCGACCGATCATGAAATGGGTTTCCGCTTTTCTATAGTCGTTTTCCTCGATCTCGAGCACAATGGTCAGTGGTCGCAGGGCCGCCTCATGATTTCCAGATTCCAAGGCGCTTCCTCCGGCGGCGCGCCAGGTGCGTAACTTGGTTTTGCTGGGCTCATCAGGAGTAATAGCGAGGCTTAAGTACTTCCATGCCTCCTCGTAGTTGCGGTCATCATGCAGGGTGTTTCCCAGCCACGCGAAGACGGGTCGTGGGATCTTCTCGTCCTTATAGTCCCTCAGGAGAACGTCGAGTTCCTGTTGGAGGTTTGTCTTTTTCTGGAGGTGGTAATATGCGAGCGCGAGGTGCAAGGTGGAGCTTCGGTGCAGAGAGTTCGCTTTGCCTTGTTGGGCCCGCTGGAAGGGGCTGATGCATTTAGCGAACTGGTCGAGGCGGTAGAGTGCCCAACCGAGCCAGAAATGAGAGGCATCCTGCTTTAAACTCTCCCTTTCCGGGAAATCCGCGATAAGCCGGGTGTGACACTCAGCAAATTTCCCAAGGTTGTGGAGGCGGTCCTCGTCATCTCCTGGTGCATCGATTGTATTCTTGTAAAGAATGGCTTTCTGCGCCCATGCGTATTCCTGTGGTGAGCCCTGAATTGCCTGTTTGATCAGCCGGTCGAACTCCTCGTGAGCGGAGGCCGTATCATCCTTTTCGAGGAAGATTTCTGCTCGATTCACGATTGCGCTATTCATCTGGGGGTGGTTGGGGTGCTCTCTGATGAAGCGGTTAAAAGAGGTTAAGGCTGCCTCCTTATTTCCTGCTCTCAGCTGTGCGTCAGCCATTCTGTAGAGCAATCCGGGATGGTTTTGTGAGTCGATATGAGTGAGATCAATGGCCTGGTAGGTGGCAACCGCGAGAGCGTATTGATTGCCTTCGTGGTAGCTCTCCGCGAGCATCAAACGGGCATTATGGATGCGGGGATCGCTTTCATGTTTCTCTGCGAATCGCTGAAGAAAGGCTGTAAGCTGCCGGGAATGGCCCTCGTCATTGTTGCGATATTCCCTGGAAAGGACGAGGTAGCTTGCCTCCAGGGCTGTGAGGTCGTCAGGTGAAATTGAAGCAAGCTTCCGCAGGAGAGCCGTTGATTTCTTTTCCGCACCCAGAGCGGTATAGGACGTGGCCGCAATTTGAAGCCGTCTGCCACGAGGCTCTTCCTTGAGTGGATAATCGCCTTGCTCGTAGTAGTTGATCACGTCCCCGTGTCTCGCATCCAGAGAGGCCTCACTCATCAGTGCTAGTTGTGATTCCCCATGCCACTGTTCGAGCTCCGGGGTGATTAGAATTTCTTCGAAATATTTCCGTGCGAAATTCCGTTTGCCAAGTTGTCGAGCGAGCTGAGCACACTGCAGGATTGCATCAGCTCGCGTCTTCTTATCCGTGGACTCCGACAGGTGGATAAAGTGGGCGAGGGCCTCCTCATTCATTCCCTCTTGCAGGTAGTGGTGTGCGAGCACACGCTCAGCCTGAGGCTGGTAGGGAGATCCCGCGTCAGCAAGAATGGCCTTGAGAGAGGAAACGGTCTCCTTTTCTTTCTCTAGTTTTTCAAAACAGAGCGCACGAATGTACAATGCGCGGTGGCGATAGGTGACTTCGTCAGACTCTGAGGCCGCGATCTGAAAAAGAGGTTCTGCTTCTGCATACTGCTCCTTCTTGTAATGCTCGAGAGCTCTCTGGTATGCGGCTGCCCCGACCAGAACTCCTGTCCTCTTCAAGGTAAGAACTTCATCGAGGCCTGCGAGGTAGTCCTCTCGTTTATCAAGTTTCTGGTAGCAGATTGCCCGGTAATATACGGCCTTGATCGCGTCGGGGTGATCCTTGAACCTCAAGGAGAAGCGGTTAAATTGTCGAGCGGCGGCACTGTAGGTGTCATTCCTGCGCTGGGAGTTTTTGGTCTCTCCCGCTTCCCGGTAGGATTGCAGTGCGAGTTCAAAGAGGTCCTTGGATGGATCAGCCTTCAAGGGCTGGCTCCCAGCCGGTAGAGGCGGATCCGGTGACAGGCTTGGATCCTGACTTCTCCCTTCATCTGCTAGCACGAGGCTCACAATCAGTCCTGCCCGGATCAGGGGTGAAAGGTTGTAGAGACTACGCATGAGGGAAGGAACTAGGACCTTGGACCGGGAAAGGTCGTGGGAAAAACGCTTAATTTCAAGCATTCATGACCCATGGAGGTTAGTTTGGCCTGCGAGTGGCAAAGGAAATATTCCAGATGCCGGCCTGTTGGCAAATGTCGATCACTCCCATGAGGGTCTGATAGGTGATCTCCCCGTCTCCCCGCAGTCTCACTGGCTGGTTCTGATAGACTTCAACAATTGCGCGAAGCTTGGTGAGAAGTTGCTTTTCTGTAAGGACCTCGCCATTGATTACCAGTTCGCCGCTCTGGCGGATGTTAACATTGATCTCGCTGATAGCACGAGTTTCGTCTTTGCCCTGGCTGGAGGTTGGAACCTTTACTTTGCTATCCTGTTCTGAGCGGGAGAATTGCCATGTCACGAGGAAGAAGATCAGGAGCAGGAAAACGATATCAATCATGGGCGCCAATTGAATGACGCTCTCAGGAGGCTTTGGAGACTTGAATTTCATCCTGCGAGTGATCGCCTTGGGTCATGCGCCTGGTGGGTCAGACTGGCTAGGGCGGGCTGGAGCCGGTCTTTGACTCCGGGGAACTTGGTAAGTATCTGCGGGCGCTGGCGCTTTCTTATCCGGTCTGTAGCGTTCCGACTGCTGGAACTGGGATCCCAGAAGAGCGAGAAGGTGCGTTGCTGCAGCCTCCAGCTCGGTGAGGTAGCGTTGAACCCGACCCCGGAATACGGAGTAGAAAATCATGGCGAGGATCCCTATGGAGAGTCCGCTGGCAGTAGTTACGAGGGCCTCAGCGACCCCGCCTGCAAGTTTCATCTGGCGCACTACTTCAACGTTTCCAGTGTTAATTTCAAGAAAGGCCCGAATCATGCCGAATACGGTTCCCAGCAGGCCGACCATCGGCGCGATTGCTCCAATATCCGCCAGGTAGCTGATGCGTTGATTGAGGGTGCTGGCCTGGCGGGACCCCTCGGCCTCTGCCACATCCCGAATCTCGTTGAATTTCGCCTCGGGGTTCTTTGTGACGAAATCGAAGGTCTTTTGGGTGATACGCGCAATGCATTCGCCTCTCCGGTGAGCGTATCCAGCCAGTCCAAGGTAGTCGCGCTTCCGAATAAGGCTCTCCGCCACGCGCATAAACCGGTCATTGACCACGTTGCGGCGATTGATCGTAAAAAAAAGGAGAAGGATGAGAACGAGGGCCCCGATAGAAAGGGCTCCGAGTGGCCACATCATCAGTCCCCCCTCCTTGATAATTTCGAGGATGTTGACTTTCGTTGTGTCTCCCGGCTCTTCAGCTCCCAGGGCGCCGCCTGTGGCTGCCAGCAAGGAGAGGACAAAGAGCAGAGTGCGGTTCATGAGGCGGCACGATTGTATCTGCTCGATATCAACGTTCAAGCACGGGGGCTGCTGTTCAGGTGCATAGTCATGCCTCAAATCGGGCACTCAGGGGCTTCAGGGTGCTGATTTTGGTATTCTTGCCGGTAATACGCCCTGCTTGTCATGATGTCGTCTCTTTGCGTTGTCCCTTGTTTGCGCTAAAATGCCGGCGAGAGATGAAAGCGCGTCCAGACATGAGAGCCCGGCTTGGGGACATCCCGCATCAACCGGGTGTCTACCTCATGCTGGACAGGCTAGGATCGGTCATCTACGTCGGAAAAGCCCGTGACCTCCGCAAGCGGCTGGGAAACCATTTCATGCCCTCGAGAAGTCAGAGCGCGGATCACAAGACCCGGGCTCTTCTTGAGGCAATATGGGATTTTGAGATCCACCTTGTTCGAAACGAGCAGGAGGCACTTCTACTCGAGGGCAAGCTGATCAAGCAATACCGACCGAGATACAACGTCAGCTTTCGGGACGACAAGCGCTTCCTGCTTGCAAAGATCAACCCATCGGATCCATGGCCTCGCTTTGTCCTGACTCGGCTGAAAAAAGATGATGGGGCACGCTATTTCGGCCCATTTGCTCATTCAGGTGCTCTGCGTGGTACGATTGCATGGTTGAACAAGGAGTTCGGTCTCCGAAGTTGCCGGAGCAGGAAGCCGGGGGAAAAAGAGCACAAGCACTGCAGTGCGGACGTAATACGAAATTGTAGCGCTCCCTGTGTCGGAAATATCAACCGTGAGGCTTACCTGGAGCAAGTGGAGCAGGCGAGTGCCTTGCTGGAGGGTCGGGGGAGAAGGGAGCGCTTGAAATCTCTGGTTACCGAAATGGAGGGAGCATCGGCCCGTATGGATTTTGAACGGGCGGCTCGATTAAGAGACATCGTGCAAAACCTGGAGCGGACTCTCAATCCGACGCGGCAGTTTTCAAGAGGACGAGGAGTCCCAACTACCGTGAAGCCATTGGACGACCTGGCCGAGCTGGCAGAGCTGCTGCAACTTCCCGCTTCACCAAAGGTAATGGAGTGTTTCGATATCTCAAATGTCAGCAGTAATCATATTGTCGGCTCCATGGTCAGGTTCGTTGATGGGGTGCCGGACAATCAGAACTATCGACGCTATCGGGTAAGGACAGTTGAAGGACAGGATGACTTCGCGAGCATGGCGGAAGTCATTAGACGTCGCTACGCTCGCATTCTTCAGCAGGGAGCGAGGGCAAATCCTGAGGTAGCCGATAGTCAGGAAAGCATCATCGAATCCATGCGCCGTCTCGCAGAAGAGGGGAGAGCGCCGATTACCCTGCCCGACCTTGTCATCGTGGACGGAGGAAAGGGTCAGCTGAGCTCCGCGACGGGCGAGTTGCAGCGCCTCGGGCTTCACGAATTACCGATCATTGGCTTAGCGAAGAAACGAGAGGAAATCTTCCGGCCGGGAGAAAGTGATCCTCTCGTCCTGGGTCATGAGGTGGGCGCGCTCAAACTTCTTCAGAGAATTCGGGATGAAGCTCATCGCTGTGCCAATAATTATAACGAACTCCTCTTCCGTAAACGAATGAAGGAGTCCTTGCTGGACGATTGTCCGGGGATCTCTCCAAAGCGGAAGGCAACTCTCCTCGCAGAGTTCGGCTCAGTGAGCCGGATTCGTGGAAAAAGCGCGGAAGAGATTGCGGGCCTTCCGGGGATCTCGCTGCGCTCGGCGGAGGCCATGCTGCGGTGGCTCAACCGGGATTAAGGGCGAGGAGAGCACAGTCCTTGCTGCAGCTTCTGCCCGAGTGCACTTTTCTCGCCCTGGAGGCCTCAATCGGTGGCCCCGGCAAAATCCAGAGCACGTTGCTTCATCTGGAGGGCCATAAGATTGAGGGCATTGGCTCGGGTTGGGGCAAGATGCTCCTTAAGGCCTGTTTTCTCTATGAAGGCAAAGTCCGCAGTGAGGATGTTCTCCGGAGATTCGCCATCCAGGAAGTGGATGAAGAGCGCGATCATTCCCTTCGTGATTTGAGAGTCTGAATCAGCCCTGTAGTAAACGCCTCCATCTTCGCAGTAGGCTTCGAGCCAGACTTGAGACTGGCAGCCTTCAATGAGCCTGTCCTCGGTTTTACTTGCCTGTGGCATCTCAGTCAGCTTTCGCCCGAGGCCGATGACATATTCGTAGCGCTCGGTCCAATCCTGGAACAGGCTCAAGTCCTTAAGCAGCTGTTCCTGACGTTCAGTGATGGTCATCTTTGGAAGAATAATTATGGACAAGAGCCTGAGATATCAGCGTAGCATTTCTACTCCTTTTTCGACGGCTTCAGCGAGACGGTTAACATCGTCCTCATTGTTGAAACACCCAAATGATGCTCGGAGGGTTCCGGTAACGCCAAAGCGGGCCATCAGGGGTTGGCAGCAATGATGGCCGGTGCGGACGGCAATTCCCATCTTATCGACAAGAGTGCCAAGGTCATAGTGGTGAATGCCTTCAATATTGAAGGAGAGTGATCCGGAGCGGTCACTTGGCCCGTAGAGGGTAACTCCCCTGATGCTCGTGAGCGCGCTGGCAGCACGCCGAATCATCTCATCTTCGTGACTTGAAACATTCTGGAGACCTAGCCCGTTAAGAAATTCCAGAGCTGCAGCGAGGGCGATCGCACCTTCAATATTGGGCGTGCCTGCTTCAAATTTGTAGGGGAGATCGTTGAAGGTCGTTCCCTCGTAGGACACTTTCCGGATCATTTCCCCGCCACCTCGCCAGGGAGGAAGGTCCTCAAGAAGTGCACGTTTTCCATAGAGAACACCGATGCCGGTAGGAGCGTAGACTTTGTGCCCGGAGAAGACGTAAAAGTCTGCATCGAGGTCCTGCATGTCCACGGAGAGGTGGGGCACGGCTTGGGCGCCATCAATAACCACGAGGGCTCCTGCCCGGTGGGCAGAATCTATCATCGGGGCAAGGGGAAGAATCGTGCCGAAGGCGTTTGAAATTTGGGTCAGAGCGAGGACTTTCAGCCGGCCTGAGGTTTTTTCCAGAAGATGATCAAAGGCGGTGGAATCGATGGTTCCTTCCTCTGTAACTGGAATGACTTCCAACTCTGCCCCGGATCGTTCGCAGAGCATCTGCCATGGCACT
Source organism: Roseibacillus sp. (assembly GCA_029242545.1). Classification (GTDB taxonomy): domain Bacteria; phylum Verrucomicrobiota; class Verrucomicrobiia; order Verrucomicrobiales; family Akkermansiaceae; genus Roseibacillus_B. The sequence goes on along the minus strand of JAQWTV010000108.1, from coordinate 2,049 downwards.
GTATTGGAATGATGTTCAAGATTGCTGATCGCGATGACGTCCCCAGGTTTTATTTTCCCAGAATATCCAAGGATGGAGCTGATGAGGTTGATTCCGTCGGTGGCGCCGCTGGTGAAGATGATTTCTTCCACCGAACTTGCATTGAGGTGACGTGCGATGAGCTTACGTGCGTTCTCGTGGGCTAAGGTAGCCTCCTGGGCGAGATAGTGGGTTCCTCTGTGGATGTTGGAGTTGAGCCGCTCATAATAATGGCGGCTGACGTCGAGGACGGCCTCCGGCTTCTGAGAGGTTGCTGCGTTGTCGAGATAGACGAAGGGCTTTCCATGAACCTCATGCTTGAGGATTGGAAAAACAGAGCGCACTGCACTGACATCGTAGCTGCTCATTGATAATCGAGATTTGGAAGGAGTGCCGGGAAGTTTTGGAGTGGAAAGGGAGGCCTCGGTCTTTTCGCTTTTCCAGGACGGGTCAGCGTCCGGGCTCCGGGGCACAGATACGAGGGGAATATTTCCTATGCCTAATTGAGCATAAGATTTCCAGTAGACAAGCGGGAGCCCGCGATTCTCTACATGTTTGGTAGCTCGATAAAGCCTTCCAACTTACGGATCCGCGTTGGGTGACGCATCTTCCGGAGGGCTTTGGCCTCAATTTGCCGGATACGTTCGCGGGTAACTTGAAATTGACGGCCTACCTCTTCAAGAGTCCGACTATAGCCGTCCTTGAGTCCAAAGCGCTGCTCAAGAACCTCTCTTTCCCGCTCTGTAAGAGTATCGAGAACTTCGTTGATCTTGTCCTTCAGCATGGAGAAGCCAGCCTCCTCCATTGGGTTTTCCGCAGTCTTATCCTCAATGAAGTCACCGAAGCTGGTGTCATCACTGTCTCCAACGGGGGCCTGGAGTGATATGGGTTGCTGCGCCATCTTGAGGACTGCGCGCACTCGCTCCACGGGAAGGTGGATTTCTTCAGCGATTTCGTCGGGGGTGGGTTCCCGTCCGTATTCCTGAACCAGCTGCTTCTGAACCCGCATGAGTTTGTTGATCGTCTCAATCATATGGACCGGAATCCGAATGGTCCGGGCTTGGTCGGCGATCGAACGGGTGATGGCCTGACGAATCCACCAGGTGGCGTATGTAGAAAACTTATAGCCGCGGCGATATTCAAACTTTTCCACCGCTTTCATCAGGCCCATGTTCCCTTCCTGAATCAGGTCTAGGAACGAAAGCCCCCGGTTGGTGTATTTCTTGGCAATAGAAATTACCAGGCGGAGGTTGGCCTCGACCATTTCGGTCTTGGCTTTATGTGCTTCGCGCAGCCAGTGATTCAGGTCCCCGGTGGTTGATTCAAACTGCTCCTGATCGTGCCAGGAGTAGAGTTGGAGCTCCTTCAGCTTGGTCTCAAACTCCTTCTTGTCCTTAAGTCTTGAAGTGAGCTTGCGCTGGTAGCGCCAGATCTTGGTCTGCGTTTCGCGGACCTCCTCGCAAAAGTCCTCAATAACCTTCTGCTTGAAGTAAAACCGGTTGTAGAGGCGCGCAAGGGTCGTGAGGTTGTTATCGAGGCTTGTAAGTAGCTTCTTTTTTCCTCTGACAGACTTGGCGCTTAATTTCTTGAAGATCTTACTGGTGTCTTCATGGAGATTACGCACCTGGTCACAGAGCTTCGGGAGCATCTTCATGTAGCGCTCGCGGCTCTCGATCTTCTTGTCGAGAATGACCCGATCGAAGCGCTCCTTGCCTCGCTGAAGCTTGTCCGCAAGGGCGAGGTAACTATCCGCAGTGAATCCGAACTTATGGAGGAATTTCTGCACGCAGATTTCGGCGTCCTCAATTCTCTTGGAAATTTCGACCTCCTGCTCCCGGGTAAGCAGCGGGACCTGCCCCATCTGCTTCAGATACATACGGACCGGATCGTCGAGAATATCGAGCTTCTGGTCCTTCGTTTCTTCCGCTGCATCATCTGAGGATTTCTTGTCCTTGAATCGATCTACCTCCGAAGAATCGATGATGTTGAACTCCATGTTGCGCAGCCGATCGAGGATGGCAGCAACGTCGG
>JAQWTV010000083.1 GCA_029242545.1 Roseibacillus sp. | reverse complement strand
TCTTTCCAGTCTCGTAGAGGTCGTGGGCTGCTTCCTCGTGGGTGATGCTGGCAACGATCTGATCCTCCGATAGATCTTCTGGTTCGTCCTGCTCAAAGACGAAATTGGTTTTAAACCGGCCCTTCTTTCCAGTCTTGCTGACGGACTGAACCAGTTCGATGGCAGCTTCGAAGGGTTTGTTGAAGCGGGACATAAATCCTTCCCGAGGTCCAAGAAACTTTGTGGTGAAGAGTTCCTTGGCTTCATCCTCGCTGAGTTGACGGCCGGCAATGTACTTGGAGATCCGAAACTTGCACTCCAGTTCCTCGCATTCGTAGGTTGCGTCCGTCTGTTTCAACTCAGTCACACCGCATTCCGGACAGGTGCATTGTAGAGGCGGGAACGAGCGAGAGACCGCTTCGTCGTAGTGGGCTCGGGCCTTCTTAATGACCTCCTCAGTAAAGGTGGCGATCTCCCGCATGAAAGTCTCGCGGTCGAGCTGGCCATCTTCCATCTGGTGAAGTTTGGCCTCCCAGTCTCCCGTCATGGAGGGAGAGGTCAGGGGTTTGATATCCATCTCGTTCAGGAGTCCGATCAGGCGCTGTCCCTTTCCGGTGACATTGAGATCACGTCCATCGCGAGCAAGGTATTTTTGTCTGAGAAGGCCCTCAATGATGTTGGCTCGGGTGGCGGGGGTGCCGAGACCCCGCTCAGACATGGCTTCGCGGAGTTCCTCATCGTCCACCAGCTTACCGGCGCCTTCCATGGCGGAGAGAAGCGTAGACTCCGTGTAGCGTGCAGGAGGATTGGTCTCCTTTTCCTCCAGTTCGATTTCCCGGGTGAGAGCAGATTCACCCTCCTCGACGGGCACCAGCTCATCCTTTCCGCTGGCTACCCCAACTGCCCGGCCGTAGACACCCAGCCATCCCGGGGTCACGAGGATTTTGCCATCTGTTCGGAAGGTATCCTCGACCTCGCCGTGGTTTATGGTGGTGAGTCGCTTGGTCACCTCAAACTCTGCATGGGGAAAGAACACGGCGACGAAGCGTTTCACGATCATGTCGTAAACGTGCTGTTCCTGTTCCTTGGCGAGGCTGACCACCCGGCCAGTGGGAATGATGGCGAAGTGATCCGAGACCTTGGCGTTGTTAAAGACCCGTTTCTGGAGGGAGATTCGGTTATTCTCGAGGGAGTCGGCTGCCCATTTGGCTACAGGAAGGTTGGACTTTGCCAGTTCCTCGGTGGTTCGAATGACGTCCTGCAGGTAATCCTCTGGAAGATACCGGGAGTCAGTCCGCGGATAGGTCACCATTTTATGTCTCTCGTAGAGGGCCTGAGTGAAGGACAAGGTGTTTCTCGCCGTGAAGGGGGCCTCCCTCTGCAGAGTGGTAAGGTCGTAGAGCTGTGGTGAGATTTGCTTGGTCGGCTTTTTTTCCTCGATGACGGCACCGGTCTTTCCCTCGCAGCGGGCGCGAATCTTCTCCGCCTCTTCCTTGTCCCAGATGCGTTCTGCCCTTGAGAGCGGGTTAGCGGGGTCTTTTTTCCACGCGGGGTCAATCCAGCGCCCCTCATAGTCCCCGGCATTCACTCCAAACTCAGCATGAATTTCCGCGTATGGAGTTGGATCAAAGGCTTGGATTTCTGCTTCGCGTTTTGCAAGGATTGCAAGGGTCGGGGTCTGAACCCGTCCGGCGGCAGTGATATTAAACCCGCCATGACGCGAGCGGAAGCAGGTCAGGGCACGAGTTGAATTCAGACCAACCAGCCAGTCCGACTCCGAGCGGCACTTGGCAGCATCCGCAAGGTCGCCCATGTCTTCGCCGTTACGCAGGGTATCCCAAGCCCGCTGGATAGCCCCCGTAGTCATCGACTGCATCCAGAGGCGTTTCACGGGTTTGTCGACACTCCCGGGTTTGTCGATATCCCCAATGTCGAGAATGTACTGGAAGATAAGCTCGCCTTCCCGTCCGGCATCACAGGCATTAACGATGAGGTCAACATCCTTGCGGCGGGCCTGCTTCAGGACATGGCGAAGTCTGCCCTCGGTTTTTTCAATCGGTTGGAGCTCGAACGATCCTGGGATGGCGGGAAGAACGTCGAATTTCCAAGGAAGATTTTTTCCGTTGGGACCAGTGGGCATCTTGAGTTCGACAAGATGCCCGACCGCCGAGGTGATTATGGCCTCGTCGTTTTCGAAATATCTGGCGTCGAGAGATTTCCCTTTCTTCTCGAACTTGCCGAGGTGCTTGGCGAGAGAGCGGGAGAGGTCAGCCATGACTGAGGGCTTCTCCGCGATGATGAGGGTTTTGGGCATTCGGTGAGGGCACATACGCGCCGGAAGGCGGGTTTGAAAAGAGG
>JAQWTV010000058.1 GCA_029242545.1 Roseibacillus sp. | reverse complement strand
TTGGAAGGATTATTCATTCTGAGGAGGAGGGCACAGCGCTTTCTTTGTTCAAAGGCAACCGCCGCATGAGAAATGGGTGACTTCCTGCCACTTCCTTTATCACGTCACCCATAGGATAACCAGACGGTTTCAGGATAGCCGCGATCCTACGAACCGTTCCTTCGTCATAATACTCCAATTGGCGGCCAAGGCCATAGGCCAGCATTTTACGGATCACCTGCGTGCCGAGATCATCCAGCCGCCACTCCTGCAGTGCAATTTTAAGACCCTCTGGACCACGAAACTGGGCTCCGTTGGGTAGCCCCCCCCGATTGTCTACCTTTGCCCGCCACTGTCCAAACTCTGCGTAATTCTCGAGCGCAAAACCCAGAGGATCAATTCTTGAGTGACACCCTGCGCATCGCACCGAACGTCTATGGACCTCAAGTTGCTCGCGGAGATTGCGAACACCGGCCCTTCCTCGCCCGCCACCCTCAATTTCTGGAACATTCGGAGGTGGAGGTGGAGGTGGAGTTCCCAGCAGAGTGGTAAGAATCCATGTCCCTCTCACTACCGGACTCGTGCGATCTGGAAACGACGTAGCTGCAAGGATACTTGCATGCCCGAGTAGCCCTCCCCGACGAGGAGTCTGCAGGGAAACTTTCCTCATGGCTTCTCCCTTCACCCCGGGAATACGGTAGAACCGGGCCAGTTCCTCGTTAAGAAAAGTATAACGGGCATTGATCATGCGCGCTACGGGAGCATTTTCCCGGATCAGGGAGTGAATAAAAAGCGCAGTCTCATCCCGCATCGCCTTCATCAGCGATTCCGTACACCACGGATTATCGATAGGATCTTTCCGAATACGGGGTCCAACATTGTGAGTGCCTAGCCACTCGCCAGCAAAAACCTCCCCTAAAGCCAGGCTGCGAGGGTCGGACAGCATTCGGCCTATCTCGTTTTCGCGTCCTGCTTGCTCCCCTAGAAAACCGCCCTCAGCTGCTGCGAGAAGTTTCTCGTCAGGAGAAGAGGCCCAGAGAAAGTAAGACAAACGGGAAGCGAGATCAGTGGCGGCTACTCTTTCCTCTAATCCCGGCTGACCCGCCTTCTCGACCCTGAGCAGAAAATGAGGTGAGATCAAAACCAACTTGAGGGCTGTCGCCAATGCATCTTCCTCTGACTGTCCTGCATCACGAGCGAGCTTCAAATGCCCTCTTAATTCCTCAAGCTCACGGCTCCCGGGTGTCTTCCGAAAGGCGAGTCGGGCAAAGCGCCGAAGGCTCGCATCGCTTCCACCGTCTCCTTTCAGAGCTGCCCAGGCCCGCGGTGTATTACGTACCGTATCGATCACCTCCTCGGCCGCGGTCAGATATCGGTCGAGGTGAGCAGTCGCAAGAAACAGGGTGTTGGAACTGTTTGAAAACCCACTTGTCCCACTGAAATCTACTGGAAACTGGTCGGCCGGGCGAAGATCAAGACCAACAAGGTCCCGGATGGTTCGATTATATTCCTCCCGTGTCAGCCGCCTCGCAGGAGCGTAACCTGGATCGCGTATCTTCTCGTAAGGAAAGTGGTCAATCTCTTGCCGCAACCACGCTCGAAGCCGCAGTCTCTCCTCAGCAGCTGGTTGCGGCTTTTTCTTTGGCGGCATGTCCCCACTTCGAATCCGCTCCGCCACATTTTCCCAAAGAAGCCGATTTCGCACCAGAGGCTTTTCGAAAAGGGCCTTCTCGAGGTCGAGATCCCCTTTCGCACTGGAGGAGTCATGACAGTCAAAGCAATAGGTCTCCAGAGCGGCCACGATGTGCTTCTCATACTGAAAAGTGACCCCCTCCAGATCGCTCTCGCTCTCTTTCTTATCCAACGGTGGCGGGGTATATATCTCTCCCTCGCTTTCCTCGCTTTCTGCTTCATCCTCCTCACCCGGCTCTTCTAGTTCTCCTAGAAACTCTGCGATCATTTCATTGACTGCTTGGCGGGGATTATCTTTCCGCCATTTCAATTCCTCAGCCAGCTCTGCCGCGAGATCCGCATTACCGTCCCCGGCAGCCATTTTCATTTCCCTCTCCGTAATTCCATTCTCAATCCGCCAACGCTCCTCCATCAAATCCCGGAGAGTTTCTTCTGCCTTACCCTCCTCTATCTCACCTTCTTCAAACTTCCACACCAGGTAATCGAGAGCTGCCTCGTTTGCCATCTCCCCGACCATGAGCCCTGCCCATTCCTCACCGTCCTCCCGGGCCTCCCTCCATTCGTCCTGCAACTGACCGACTCTCTCAATAGCCTCCTCCAGCACTTCATCAAAGTTCCGCTCTTTTGCCTCCTCTATGACCCTCAGTAACTGCGGCGCCCGCTCCCTGAGAAACTCCCTTTTTTCGCGGGACAGTTCCTCTGCCATCCCGGAAGCCATGAGCCCAAGGATGCCAAGCAAAAGAAAGCAGTGTGGGCGCACACCGGCAATCTGCCCCTTTTCCGGCTCAGAACAAGAACCTGTTTACCTGAGCTCGCCTATCCAAGAAGAGAAACCCCAGCCCAAGTATTCCACCTCTTCTGCAAATCCCACTATTTCACCGGCCAATTTGGATCTGGCTCGTGAGCTTTATTCATCAGCGCGAGCGCCGACTCAGTGAGGTCAGACCGAAGTTTACTGAGATCCATGGTTTCCCCCGGGTCTCTCGAAATGTCGTAGAGCTCGACCGTGCCAGTATGCATTGGCTTGCGGATGGCCTTCCACTTCCCCAGACGCACTGCCTGGGCAGATCCGCGCTCATGGAATTCCCAGTACATGACCGAATTGCGAGCCCAGCGCTCGCTACGAGGCGTCCCCCGTAATGGCCCTGCGAAACTATCACTATCAATATCCTCAGGAGGCTCTACCCCAGCAAGATCAGCAAGAGTGGCCATCAGATCACCAAAATACCAATGGCTTGCGTCCCGGCTTCCGGGTCGAACGGTCCCCGGCCACCAGGCGATCGTTGGGACCCGGATCCCCCCTTCAGTAAGGTCTCTTTTCTTTCCACGCAGCGACCCATTCGAATCAAAAAAATCTGCGCGATGTCCACCCTCCTCGTGTGGGCCGTTGTCCGAGGTGAAGATCACCAAGGTGTTTTCCTCTAGTCCAGTTTCTTTCAAAAGATCGAGGACGCGCCCAACATCACGGTCAATATTACGGAGCATTGCCGCGAACCCCTTCTCCGCCACTGGCCAGTCCATCTTCTTGAACTCTCCGAGATCCGGAACTTCCATCCCTCGAGAGCCAGCCTCGTTATTAGCGTGGGGCACATTCAGCGAGTGAATTAGAAAAAAAGGAACCTCCTTGTTGTCCCGGATAAATTTTTCAGCATCTGCAACAAATAAATCCGGAGCATAATCAATCCGTTTCACCGCCACTCCCCTTCCTCCCCGGGCTTTCCCAGGAACTTGAAACGCCTTCCACCGTGGAGCGACTTCATTTCTCAATTTTTCGACCTGCCCGTTCCGGACCAAGAACTCAGGATAAAAATTGTGAGCGTGCCACATATCCACATAGCCAAAGAAATGATCAAACCCCACATCATTGGGATTACTTATATTGTCCGGCGTTCCCAGTCCCCACTTCCCGACACATGCCGTACGATACCCTGCCCTCTTCAGAAGCGACGCCAAGTTAGGGTGCTCTGGTCGGAGAATCACGGGCCGGGTTGAATTCCCCCGCACAACCGTTCGACCCATATGCTGCCCTGTCATCAGGACACTCCGCGAGGGTGCACACACCGTGCACCCAGCATAGAATTGCATAAACTGCATTCCCTCAGACGCCATCTTATCGATTCTTGGCGTTTTCAGGATTTTCTGACCGAAGCACCCAAGGTCTCCATAGCCAAGGTCATCCGCTACGATCAAAACGAAATTCGGCGGGTTGGCCCCCTGCTCTCTCGCAGCCGCCACGGAAAGAGCGGGAACCAGAAAGATGGCAGAAAGCGCGGAAAGAAGAGAAAATTTCAACAGCGACGATCCTCCAGGCCAACGAGCTGATGGCAAGAAAAACGCACAGCTACAACTCGGGATCATACGAGATTCAAGAAACCAAATATTTCCCATCTCTCCGCTTCTTCTCTCATCGATGCCCAAGCATAATGACGGGTTGCCAAACCATCGGAAACGCGCAAAATACTAGCAAGATGAGACCACGCTTCCTGTTCCCAACCCTGGCCCTCAGCCTTGTCCTGTCCACTCTCAAAGCTGCAGAGGACCTTCCCCCCGTGAGCTATGAAAAGTTCGCATCTGGCTTTGTGTCGCCGCTCAGCATGATCCCATACGGAGAGGGCAAGCAGGCTTATCTCGTCGTCGATCAGACAGGCGTCATTTACTTTCTCGATGAAAAAGGAGGAAAACCCGGCAAAGCCTTCCTCGATCTGCGCAAGTCCATTGTGAACCTGAAAAAAGGCTTCGACGAACGCGGCTCTCTCGGGGTCGCGCTACATCCAAAGTTCAAATCTACCCGGAAAGTGTATGTCTATTACAGCGCTCCACTCGCATCGAAAGGAAGAGAGAATTTTGATCACACTGCCCATCTCTCCGAGTTCAAAGTCAAGGCTGACGGGACAGCCGACACAAGAAGCGAGCGGGTAATATTCACCGTCGACCAACCACAGTGGAACCACGATGGAGGCAACCTTGTTTTCGGCAAGGATGGCTTTCTCTACCTCGGGCTTGGTGATGGCGGTGCCGCCAACGACCTGGACCCAAAGGGCAAGCCTGAAGGGGGGCACGAGAAGGGAGGCAACGGACAGGCGCTCAATCGCCATCTTGGCAAAGTTCTTCGTTTCGATATCGATTCGAAAACTCCCTATGCCATCCCAGATGGAAATCCCTTCAAGGGAAGCAAAGACGGGAGAGAGGAAATCTACGCCTGGGGAATTCGCAATCCCTGGGGCATAACAGTTGACCGTGAGAGCGGAGATATCATCGTCGCAGACGTCGGACAGAATCGCTTTGAGGAAATTAATGTCATCACCGCAGGCAACTTTGGCTGGCCCCGCTACGAGGGGTATGCGCCCTTCGACCAACAGAAACCGAGTGAACCATGCACCCTTGAGGTCTCAGCCGCTCCGGAGGGATTCATCGCTCCCGTGCTTGCCTACCCTCACCACGACGGTCTCGGAAAAGCTCCCGGTTATGGCGTCAGCGTCACTGGAGGACATGTCTATCATGGCAGCGCTATCCCTGGACTCAACGGAGTCTACCTTTTTGCCGACTGGGCCCAGAGCTGGGCTGGGAAAAAATACGGCCTCTATGGGGGCATCAGAGACTCTAAGACGACCTGGACCATGAAAGTGATACCAGGCGCAAAAACCCCAGCTGGCCCAATTTCGAGGATGATCATAGGATTCGGCTACGACCAAGCTGGCGAGGTCTATGTCCTTACCAATATCGGCAAAGGGCCATCCGGAAAAAATGGGGAAATCTGGAAAATAGTTCCTGGAAAGTAATCAGGACGCTTCGCCATATCGTAAGGGTGGGGACTGGAGCCCTCTCGGATTTAGAGCCTTTTATAGGGTTGAGGACAATTCACGGGCTGGATCGCGACTTTCTGTCCGCTCCCTCCTACCCGGAAGATCTGGAATGTTATTCTTTTCCCTCCACCAAACATGAGCCTAGGCTGAGCAGGTTTATTTCTATGGCGATTATCTGCTCATTGATTTCACGGGTCTGCCTAGCTGCAATCGCTGGTTGCGGAATGACAATTGCCATCGCTCAGGAGAGTGAGAACTTCTCTGGAGTTACGACCTATTTCAGTGAGAACTTTGACTCCTTGGCCACTGAGCCAGGGCTGCTTCCTTTCCCTTCTGAACCCAACGGTGATGGAACTGACTGGCTGGACCTCTCAACCGCTCAAAAATCCGGCGCGCTCCCCGGATGGCGTATGGCTAAGAATGCGCCACACGGAAAAGGCGGAGTGCCCGAGTGGTCAGGATGGACCTTTGCCTCTCCTGAGGGGTGGGCAGCCGCGGCCCCCGGCCAGCGACGCGAGAAATTTGAGCTCGGCACGAATGTAATCGCGATCGCCGACAGCGATGAATTCGATGATGTCGCGGGAGGGAGACCCTTCGACGCAACCTTGCAAACCCCGCCAATTGACATCTCGAAAGCCGAGCCCATGAGCCTGACTCTTAAGTTTGATTCAGGTTGGCAGGCCGAATCCCAGACCGGAACCATCATGGTATCCTATGATGGCCAGAAGGCGATTGAAGTTCTTCGCTTCGACGAAGGGAAATCCACGGCCTACAGCGAAACAGTCCGTGTGGCCCTAAAAAACCCTGAAGGGGCCGTCTCCATGAAGGTCGAATGGCGGAAGGTTGGATCCAATCACTGGTGGTGGGTTATCGACAATATTGAAGTCAACGACGAGCAACCGGCTACTTTCTCGGTCCAGCCTAAAGTCGCTTTCCCCCGTCCAAATGCGGCAACGGTTTCGTGGCAGGCTCCTGTGAAGAGGGCCTTTCTCTATTACGGGGAGGGAAAGGACGGGACCCTGCAGCACAAAGAGGAACTGCGATCTCAGGACGGCCGCTTCAAGGTAGAGCTCAGCGCACTGAAAAGAGCAACGACCTATCGCTACCGGATCGCATTGCTCAATGATGGCCGCCGCCGCCTCAGTGAAATGTTTGAATTCGACACCAGATTCAATCTTTCTCCCTCCTCGATCCCAGATCTCGAAAACCTCTCTCCGGATAAAGACGCACTTGTCACTGCCGCTCTCAAGGCTACCACGGACCAGAACGGCTACCTCCTCATCCTGGGTCTCGAAGATGGCGCTCTGGCCTCTGCCCTGGCAGCCCGGTCGCGATTCCACATTATAGCAGCCGACACCGACCCCGCCGTCCTCCAATCCGTCCGAAACAAGCTCTACCAGAAAGGCACTCTCGGACACCGCGTCTCAGTCGTTTCCCTTGGAGACGATGACCAGACCCCTTGGACTGATGGCTTTGCTGATCTTATCTTGTCAGAGCAGGATACTCTGGCTATTTCCATCCCAGAATGCCTTCGCCTGCTACGGCCCGACGGAGGAGCACTTCTCACTGCTTCTCGTCAGGATTCTCCCGACTTCGAGAAAGCGAATGGGCACTGGGAAGAAGCTGAATCCTTCTCTCTTTTCCGTCGCGGAAAGCTCATCGGAGCAAAGGACTGGACGCACCAGTATGGGACCGCAGGGAACGCTTCATACACCGGAGAAGCTCTCGGTGATGTGAGCGCCACGTCAGGAATGTCTGTTCAATGGATTGGCCATCCAGGCGGAGACTTTGGAATTGATCGCCAACCCCGGATGCCCGCCCCGCTCGCAGCCAATGGTCGACTCTTCCACCAGGGCATGGATCGAATGGTTGCATTGAATGCCCACAACGGAGCTGTATTATGGTCCTACGAGATTCCCTCTCTGCGACGGCTCAACGTGGCTCACGACTGCTCCAACTGGTGCGTCGATGAATCAAATGTCTATCTCTCTATCCGGGATCGCCTCTGGATCCTTAGCGCCAGAACTGGAGAGCTCCATCACGCGCTGCTTCTTCCCACTGCAAAACGCAAGTCTCACGACTGGGGTTTCGTCGCTCAGGAAAACGACGTGATCATCGGGTCCTCGGTCTGGGCTAACTCTGCCTACCGGGAATTCTGGGGCGATGCCGCGTGGTTCGACAAGGTGGGCGTAGAAGTCACCCAAGTTTGCAGCGACCAACTCTTTGGCTACCAGAAATCAACCGCCAAAGGCATCTGGGCTTATGGTCGCGGACTGATCCTTAATTCAACCATTGCTCTCCACGAGGGCAGGGTTTACTTCCTTGAGAATCGCTCTCTAGACCTTTCAGAGGCTCCCAAATCCAGAGTGTCCGATCGCAAGCTATGGCTTGATTTGACTGCCGTATGTCTCGACTCCAGCACGGGGAAGGTCATCTGGGAAAAGCCGGGCCCAAAGCCTGTCTTCCTCACTGAAAAAGTGGGGTTCGTCCAAGCCGCCTACGGAATCGCTACATCACAAGGCTACCTCGCTGTCCTGTCCGAGGGCACCGTCAATAAAAGCGGAGCCTATCAGAAGAAGGGAAACTTTCGCTGCGCCAGCTATGACCAGGATGGGACCCAGCAGTGGTCAACAGAAAGCCCCTGGGGTGCCGACCATCATGGCACTCACATTACTCACCCGGTTGTCACCGAGGATCGGCTATATTTTGCGCCGCACATCCATGACCTCAAAACCGGGCAACCTCTCGGCGCGAGCTATGGACCACGTCGGGGCTGCTCAACTGTGGTCGCGACCAAGAACGCCCTCATGTTCCGTATTCTTGGCGAGGGAAACTCTCCTCTTGGATTATGGAACAAGGAAACAGGCTCTGTTTCCCGCTTCATGCGGATTCGTCCCAGTTGCTGGCTGAATACGATTCCCGCCCAGGGCATGCTCTTGATTCCTGAAGGTGGCGCAGGATGCTCATGCGGGGGATGGATGGAGACTTCGATCGGCCTTAGACCAAGAGCTTCCGCCCCACAAATTGGCCCCTCCTCCCAGCCCGCGACCAAATAAGACGTCTGCCGTGAAAGCCCTTTCATTCATACTCTTTCTCGTTGCTGCTCTGTCCTCATCAACGCTTCGAGCAGATGACTGGCCCACCTACCGCCACGATTCGCGACGCAGTGGCGTCACTACCGGAACGCTTGAATTTCCCCTGTCTGAATCCTGGCAGGTGAAAGGCGGGCACCCACGCCAGGCCTGGAGCGGACCTGCTAAATGGGATGCCTACTCCGGGAACTCGGGACTTCAGTCCATGCGGAATTTTGATCCTTGCTTCTATGTCACAAGTGTCGGGGGCCTCGTTTATTTCGGCTCCTCTCATGACAACGCTGTGCACGCCCTTGACGCAAAGACCGGCAAGGAGCGCTGGGTTTTCTTTACGGAAGCACCGGTGCGACTGCCCCCGACCATCCACAACGGCATTGCCTTTGCCGGGTCAGACGACGGACACCTCTATGCCCTAGACGCGCGCTCGGGCAACCTGCTGTGGAAAGACCGGGGATCTCCAGACGACCGCCGGATCCCCAGTAATGCCAGCATGATTTCGCTTTGGCCAATTAGAACTGCACCACTGATTGCAAACAACACTCTGTTCTTTACCGCGTCGCTCACGCCTTGGGAGTCCAGCTGGCTGATCGCAGCCAACCCAGCGACAGGCAAACGTCAATTCAGCCAGGAGATCAGCAACGTCACTCTTCAGGGCGCACTCTTGGCGACTGCCGACACCCTCATTGCTCCTCAGGGCAGATCTGCACCCCTGCTCTATGACCTGAAAACAGGAAAGCCCTCCGGAGCTATCGGACATGCAGGAGGAGTCTTCTGTCTGGTAACCGAGGACAACCAGCTGATCTCTGGCCCAAAATCTCAGAAGGCCAAGGATAATCAGCTCTTCCTTACCGACGCAAAAGGAGCCCGCGTTGCGACCTTCAACGATACCTCCTGTGCCGTGGTAACAAATGGCATCGCCTACCTCCACACTCGGGGCTCGCTCAAGGCTCTCCCCCTTGGAAAGGGCAAAGATCCGCCTTCAGAGTGGGCCGTGGATACCCCTGCACCATCCGAATTGATTGTCTCTTCCAGAGCCGTCATCCTCGGGCATGCCGGAGGAATAAAGGCCTACTCCCGTCAAAATGGATCCTTAATTTGGGAAGCCCTTATCCCCGGAGGAGGAGCTGTGCATGGACTCGCGGTCTCAGGGAGCAGGCTCTACGCCTCAGATAGCCATGGCGCGATCCACGCCTACGGTCCCCGAGAACAATCCGAATAATGCGTTTATCCTTTTTCATAATACTGATCAGCTCATACCCCATGAGCCTTCTAGCGGACGGCACCGCGGTAACTCTGAAGAATCACCTCGCCCCGGAACCGCTCACCGCTGGAGAAAAAATCCGTTCTGAATTTTCTTATCCAGCCGCTGCGCGGGCTGCAGACCATGCGGCCATGAACTGGCAGCAGTCCCACAGCTGCATCACATGTCACACCAACGGGTTTTACCTTATTGGCCGAGCTCCTACCGGCAGTCAGGCCCCCGCCTATCTGGAGGCACGAAATTTTGCCCGCGACTTTATAAAGCCGCATGTTGACCCAGAGATCCCAACGAAAGGAAAACGGACTCCCGGAGCCGAAGCGATGGTTGCCACCACCGCCTTTCTCGCCATCAGCGATATGAAAACCAAGGGTAAGCTGTCAGAGACTACCCGCCAGGCCTTTAATTATATTTGGAAAATACAGTCAGAATCTGGAGCGTGGGAAAAGTGGACAAAATGTAACTGGGGGCCATACGAATCAGATGATCACTTCGGTGTCTCTCTCGTAGCGCTAGCCCTGGGAGTGGCCGCTGGTGATGATTACACCCAATCACCCCAGGCTCTTGAGGGGGACCAGCGCCTCAAGAAATTCCTACGCAGTCATCCCCCCGAATCGCTTCACCAGAAAGGTATGCTCCTGTGGACGGCAGGATACCGTAATGACCTTTTCGAAAAGAATGTAGTCAAGAAATGGCAGGACGAGTTGTTCTCTGCCCAGAAATTGAATGGCGCGTGGGTTCTCCCCGAGCTGGGGGACAGACATTGGAAGAGATCTGACGGAAAGTTACAATCTACTGATCCGGATGCCTATGCGACTGCATTTGCTACACATATTCTCGTGAAATCCGGGGTAGCCCATGGTGACCAAAGGCTCATGAGGGCACGCCGGTGGCTCCGGGCTCAGCAACGAGCTAGCGGCAGGTGGTATACCCGATCTCCACACAAGGACAACAGGCATTATATTTCTAATGCTGCCACCAGCTTTGCGCTCCTTGCGCTCGGCCCACCGGAGTAGGGAAATGCTTTCCAACACGGGAGCGCTTCCCCGTCCTTCGATATATTATCCACGGCCCGTTGCGAGAGAGCAGCAATAGATGGTCTCTGCCTATTCTCATGAGATGAGATTTCAAGAACTCCTCAGATGAATCGCTCACAATGGCAATACGTCACTCGGAGCCACCTATTATGTTAGAGAAAATTCTCCTTATCTATATCGGATAGTTTTCCTCGCCGACAGTTCTGGCACATTATCTCATCTCCTAGAAAAATGGATCAAATAAGGATCCACCCGGGAGCATACCCTTGATCATTCTCTCCCTGCTTCCTGACCAAAAAAAGACCCGTCTTGACTGCCATCCTCCCGGCAGCAATATCCCGACTGTCCCACACAAGGAAGGTCCGCATGAAAGCTGTAGCTGTTACACCAAGTCAAAAGGAGGTTGGAATTATCGAGCATCCATCTCCTGAGCTCCAGCAGGATGACGATGTCAGGGTCAGGACCATCGATGTGGGCATCTGTGGAACAGATCGCGAAATCTGCACTTTTGTCTACGGAGATCCACCATCCGGATCCAAACACCTTGTCCTGGGTCACGAGGCCATGGGCGAGGTTGTCGAAGTAGGGTCAAATGTGAAAAACTTAAAGGTTGGTGATTTCGTGGTTCCTTCCGTCAGGAGGCCATGTAAGGACGAGAACTGCCTGCCATGCCGGTCAAACCTTCAGGACTTTTGCTCGTCCGGAAACTACGTCGAGAGAGGAATCAAGGAATGCCATGGCTTCATGACTGAGTCCTTTGTCGAACAGGAACAATACCTCACTCATGTCCCTCCCGACCTCAGAGATCTGGCGGTTCTGACGGAGCCCTTAACCATCGCCGAGAAAGGCCTGGCTCAGGCCTGGGCCGCTCAGAAGCGCCTGCCATGGGTTCGTCATTACGATGGAGACCAACCAACCGGAAAAGGTCTTAACGCCGTTATTCTCGGAGCTGGACCAATCGGGATCCTAGGAGCAATGACCATGAAGGCCGCCGGCTTTGAGACCTATGTCTACAATCGGTCTCCAGCTCCAAATCCTAAATCGGAAATCATTGAATCGATTGGCGCAAAATATATATCCTCTCAAGACACTACCCTCGAAGAACTAGCTGCCTTAGTTGGCTCAGTAGATCTAATATACGAAGCAGTTGGAATCTCAGCGGTTGCCTTTGAATCCCTGAGCATCCTGGGAGTGAACGGCGTCTATATTTTCACAGGCATCCCAGCTCCCGGAGCTCGTATTCCAATCGATGCAAATCAGATGATGCGGGACGTTGTCCTCGGAAATCAGGCTATCATTGGCACTGTCAATGCTGATGACGCCTCTTTCAAAGCCGCTATCTCAGATCTAGCCTACTTCAAACAGCATTGGCCAGAGGCCATTGAAGCCGTTATTACAGAGCGCTTTCCGGCAGACGATTGTCGGGAGCCTCTTCTGGGGCGGGCCACCGGAATCAAGAACGTCATATCTTTCGCCTAGCGAAGAGAGCGCAGCGATTCACTCTCCTTGGGAGCCTTTTCGAGCACTTCTATCAAAGAGCTCAGCTCACGGATTTGCGCCTCTAAAGAACGCCTCTCACGATGTCTCAGCAGCCGCACCTGCACCTCCCGTAATTGGGGCAGAAGAGGCTTTGCCGCTCCTCCGTATTGCCTCAATGCCCTTAGACAGCGCAGAATACGAGTGCGCTTCCCCCATGACTCTAGGTCCAGTATTTCAAGGCACATTGACATTCCTTCCTCAATCCGGTGACGGGCGAGGAGATCCAGACCCTCCAGTCGAATCGCATCTGCAAACATTATTCCTGTCGGAGCTGGGTCAATAATGGACCGGGCTACGGCCGGGAGAAACGGCCTGATCTCCTCATAATTAAGCTGGCGATAAAGCGACTCCACAGTTGCCCTTGCCCGAGCATCAGGGTTTTTCAAAATTCGCTCTACCGCAGGACGCAGCTCTCCCAAATCCATTCCTTGAAGTGACCGGGCAAGAAGCCCCTCCATCCCAAGGACTCCTCCCCTGCAGAATAGACAAAATGCTAGATAGCGCTGAACCACTTCGCCGGACCCAGAAGACTCATCCTCCGAAATGAGGGCGAGAAAATCAGGAACGATCTGAGCTGCTGGAGCTCCAATCGCAGCGAGAGCCTTCGCCGAAAGGATCCGCAACCATGGGTCTTCATCCCAAAGAAGTTCCCGCAGGGATTTCATCGCGGGAAATCCACGCTCCCCTAGTATCGCAATGGCCTGACATGCCCCGTATCGTGACTCATCGTCACCCGCATCTAGCCTTTCGATCAACTCTTCGAGGGGAAGATCCTCCTGCTCGGCTAGAATTCTCGCTGCTCTCTGTCGGACCACCGGCGACCAGCTCCCAAGCGCTTTCAACAATTGCGCCTCTGACAACGAGCGATAAGAACCTACCCCCTTGTCCCAGGAATTGAATTCCTGTCCTGCTGAAATTGTATCCGTAAGCGCACTCCCAACCAGAGAGTTTCGCGATTTCACACCCCGGCCAGTCATGAACAGCCTCCCCTTGGGAAGGAGATAGGACAGCACAAATGCCCCGGTGCAGTCCCAATTCTTGTAGAGGTGCTCAGAATCCGAGCTTCCGGCTCCTCCCTGATAGGGAAATCGACCGTCGTGACTCCGATTCAAATCGAAAAACCACCGCTGCCTTTTTAGATATGCCGATACGGCTTCGGGTCCGGCTCTCATTGCCCCAAGAGCACCCCAGAGGTAGCTGAAGTAGTTACCTGTATGTCCTCGCTCGCGCTCTCCGTAAGAGGCAACTGCCATTCGCGAAAAGAACTGCACATCACTCGCCCGGTCCTGAGCATCGAAGAGAAGCGCCGCGATTCCATTTTTACCGTTGTCATCATGGAACCTCGTATCTGGAGGGTTGTCCCCATACGGGATGGATCCCTTCCCCACATAGAAACCGAAAAACGCGTTTCCACGTTCTATCGCCTGATCTACCTGCGGCGCCGACACTCCACATTTCTTGCCCAGAATAAGCGAAAGCTGGCACACCAATCCAGCCTGGTTGAGAGCACCGTAGCCCCCTAAACGACCATGCTCTTTTCCGTCATTCCATTGTGGCCAAGCCATTGCGTGCCCCCAGCTTCCAACTCCACTTTGTCCTTCAGCCAGCCGAATTGTATACTCCTTGATGGCGGGGAGAACTTCACGGTCCCCCGTGGCAAGGTAATACTCAGTAAGAAGTAAGTTCGTATATCCCCAATGCCACGACGCCATCGAACTCGAAGGAGACACCTCAAGGCGAAGGTCACTAGGGGCCAGTCGACGTGCATAGTCTCGGACGATGGGCAGATACTCCTCCTTCCCCGATGCCAGTAAGGCTAGAACATTGACCTTACCATCCACACCCTCCTTGAGATTATTGACTATATACCTACAACCAAGATCGACGATTTCAGCAGACTTCCTGCAATCCCATGGAGACCCATCATGGTAGGTTCCGAGAACCCGAAGCCGGATCACTGCCGATTCTGTCTTACCCTCACGCCACCGAATCAGCTCCAGTTTACCATCTCCCTCCTCCGTCTCAGCGATGGTGACAGCCCTCCCGAATTGCTTTCTCGCATCGTCGTCAAACAACTCCCCGTCCGTTCCAAGAATAACGTCTCCTTTCCTAAGAACCCCGTAAGCTGGGGTATGCTCTTTGACGGAAGTGATGAGAATTTGCCGGCTATCGCTGGTCTCGAGATTCCATCCCCAGATCCAGCCTCTGGCTCCCGTTGGGCCGAGGTTCCAGTCATGGAAAGCATCTGGTTTCTCCCCCTTGATCAAATTGGGCACAGCCGGCTTCCGAGCCGCTTCGGACACAACCGAACCAGCTACGATAAGAATAATCAGGATATGAATGGATGGGTTTCGCATTCTCCGCAGTAACGTCAGGGTTTCCTACGTTTGAATTAGCGCGTACGTATCAACATAATTGATAAATCCCAAGAAAGCTCCCTCCACTTATTCACATCTGTTCACGATCGCTGATCCTTTACCCTCTAGATTCGTAGATTTCCTCTGAAAATTGAACCCATAACACTTCGCCTCGTGATCGAGCTCTAATCCGGATAACATCAAGCCGATGCTTCGTTTCTTTCGCATGGTGCCTTTTGCGCTGGTGGTTACCGGTCCAGCTCTTCTGGCAACGCCTGAAAATGCCAATTCTGCTGTAAAAGACTGGATGGCACGCCTGATCAAACCTGGCATCCGAAGAACCGACGCCCGTATCTCTCAGATTGATCAAGAGCTTTCAGGACTTCCCGAACTCTACACCGGACCACGCGGGTCACGCTTTGGCTTTCATAGTGAAACTATCATTGAACAGACCGAGCCACATTATGTGCAGATCGATCTGGGAGAGGTCAGGCCCCTCGATTCAGTCGTATTACTCCCAGTCCACCTGCCAACTCTCGGGCCAGAGGGAGAGGGCTATGGGTTCCCGATCAGGTTCAAGATCGAAGTGTCCGAGACGCGCACCACGGGATTCCGTTCCCTTGCGAACCACACTGAACATGACTTCTCTAATCCCGGCAGATACCCCATCAAATTTTCTGCGTCGGGGTTTCAGGGCCGCTTTGTCCGGATAACCTCTACAAAGCACGTTCAGGCAAGGGGAGGCTTCATCTGGGCTATGGAAGAAATCATGATCTTTGCTGGGAATTACAATATTGCGGTGGCACGTCCCCGTGCCGCCAGCAGTGATCAGGAACTCTTCCCAAATTGGTCGTTACAACGCGTAAATGACGGAATAAGTCGCCTTGGAAACCCTCACGAGGTCAAACAAAGTCCGACCAATGGATTCCTGAGTGCACGATCAAAATCAGCGAGCGATCCGAAATGGCTTATTGTCGACCTAGGTCAGCCCCTTCCGGTTGATGAAATTCGAATCACCCCCACCTCCTCGGAGGATCCGGAGGTAGTAGGCGGCCGAGGCTTTCCCAAATCGCTTGCGGTCGAACTCTCCAATGACCCTAAATTCGAAACTACGGTCTGGAGAACCAAGAAATATAGGCACCCCTTGGGATTTCCCTGGAACTCTGCCCTGGTTTTCCGGTGTAACGGAGAGGCCGGACGCTATCTGCGACTTGCTTCAGAGGAGCTTTTTGCACGCGGCGACATGCACAGTTTGGCTATCGCTGAAATTCAGGCTTACCATAAGGGCGTTAACGTAGCCTTCGGCAAGAAAGTGAGCGTGAGCGATCAAATTGCAAAACCCGGACATGCCCGATGGTCTCCGCAATATGTAGTAGATGGCTTCTCCAGCTCCTCGGGCCTCGTTGAACCGCCAGATTATATTGATTCTATCATCAGTCGGGGAGCTCTGGAGGATGAGCGCAATCAGCTCATCAGCCGCCAAGCCGCCAATACCGATCTTGCACTCACAAGGTTGACGGTAGGGGCCGGCAGCGTCGGAGGCATCGCTCTTTTTGGCTGGATCTGGATGATTTTCAGACAGCGGGCGGTTCGCATCCGGGATTCAGAAAAGTTACGAAAGCAAATCGCGCGGGATCTTCACGATGATATCGGGAGTAATCTGGCAGGAATCGTGCTGATCAGTGAAGTTGGGACTACAAACCCGGACGCGAGTGAGACGGCTCGCGACGACTTCAGGGAAATTCAGGAAACCGCCGCACAGACTGCTGAGGCCATGCGCGATATTGTATGGCTGATAGACACCGGGGAGGCTACCACCGGGGACCTTTTCATGAGAATGAGAGAGTCTATCGAGCTTATTGTAGGGCACCTTGAGACCTCTATTGATTTCATTCCCCCGTCTCCAAAGAGCAGGCCGATTGGACTTCAAGCCCGACGCCATTTCTTCTTCGCCTTCAAGGAAGCGCTGAATAACGTCCAGAAACACGCTCGGGCCACCAAAGTTCGGGTGCTTTTTGAATTGACACCCAATCATGTCACCTTCGAGGTAGTGGATGATGGAGTTGGTTTTGAACCTGAAAAAGCCAAGGGTTCAGGTCATGGCTTGGGAAATTTTCGCCGTCGGGCAAATCGAGTGAATGGACAGCTGAAGATCGACAGTATTTTACATGGGGGAACGACCATCCGGTTCTCCGCACCGCTGAACCAAAAAAACTTATGAGCGAATCACATACCGAGAAAATTCAGGTCTGGCTTGTTGAAGACAACGAGATCTTCCGCCGAAACGTTCAGCGAGTTATTAACAATCTCGAAGGAATGACTTGTGACGGCAGCTTTGACTCTGCCGAGGCTACCTTCAAAGCACTTCAGAATAATACGGCTCCAAATGTTATCCTTCTGGACGTTCAACTTCCCGGAGTCGATGGAATTGCAGCCCTCACCGAATTCCGGGAAACCATTCCAAACACTCGGGTGATCATCCTCACTGTGTTTGACGATGCAGACAAAATCTTTCGTGCGGTCTGCGCTGGAGCTTCGGGTTATGTCCTCAAAGCCTCAGGCACTGACAAGATCGGGGAATCCATTCGTCAGGTCATGGGCGGCGGGGCCCCCATGACGCCGGAGGTCGCAAAGAAGGTTCTAGACGCCTTTGCCAATTCAGAGTTGTTGCCCGGCGAAAAAGGCGACTACGGACTGACCGCAAGAGAGCAGGAAATTCTGAGGCTCCTGGCCGAAGGACTCCTCAAGAAGGAAATAGCCGATGCCCTAAGCATCAGCGTGAACACTGTTTCCACTCATCTCCGCCGCGTTTATGACAAGCTTCATGTCAACACCAATACCGGCGCGGTCGCAAAAGCTCTCAGGGAGGGAATCATCTAGCATTCCTTTAAAGGGTATAACTGGAGAGTTTCCCTTATGATTTCTATTGCTCTTCTAAGCTTGGCCGCTCAGAGAGCTCGCGCAGGTAGTTGAATGGATAGATACCTGTCGCATGTCCGTCCTCGAACCGGACGAGCAGAGCGTATCCGCCGATAGGCTCATAGCTCCTTAAAAAAAAACTACGGTTCGTATAAGTAACCTTCGGGCGGACTACGCGTCCGGTAGCATCGGGCTCTCCCTGACAACTGGCACAGGGGCATGCTCGGCGCAGCCTTTCGATGGGTATATAGCTTTCTCCTCCATCAGACCACGCGATCGCGAGCTCATTTTGAACCAGTCCGATATTTATAATCGACAACATGCTTTAACCTCAAGTTAAGGTAAACCCTGTGGGCTTCTCGGGCCAAAAATAGATGACCCGACCCGGACAATCGTTGCCCCTTCTTCAATTGCCACTTCAAAATCATGACTCATACCCATACTGAGTCCCCTGATTTCAACTCCAACGTCACTTCTCAGACTATCACGAACCTCTCTTAGTTTCTGGAAGGAGGATCGAGCCTCCTCAGGCTGCTCAACGGCCGGAGGAATACTCATCAATCCTGCAATACCAAGATTCGGCATCGCAATCAGCTCTGGTAGATCCTTGCGCAGCTGAGCCACGCTAAAGCCCCCTTTGCTCTCCTCATCAGCAAGGTTAACCTGCAGATAAATTCTGGCGGTCTTCCCCATTTCCCCGGCGATTCGGCTTAAATGACCCGCAAGCCGTAACGAGTCTACACTGTGAATAGCGTCGAACAGGGCTAGGGCCCTACGAGCCTTATTCCGCTGCAGACGTCCGATAAAGTGCCAGCGAACCGCAGATGGCAAACCTGCCATTTTCAGCTCGGCCTCCTGCAGCTTATTTTCGCCTAGGAGCCCGTGCCCAGCTTCGACGACATGGGCCACAACTTCTGCGGGCCAGGTTTTTGAAACCACCAACAGCTCCACCGCTGAAGGGGAGCGCCCGGAACGTCTGGCAGCTTGCGACACTCTATGCCTTACCGTTTCGAGGTTGGAGACAATTTCGCTCCTCTCCATAACGACAAAGGCAAGGGCCCAGGGTTATCTACTCACCTTCGGGGAGAATTCCTGCCGTATTAGCCTTGTCGAGCTGATCGACGAGATCTGCCACTATCGACAGAGCCTCACGCTTAACGGGGTCGAGACCACTAGGCCAGAGCGGAGTATCGTCCAGGTCGTCTTCCTTGTCCTTCGCGCGGCGCATGAAGGCTTCTGCATCCTTCTCACGGTCTACCTCCGGAAGGGTATCGGCTTTAAGATTATCCAGAGTGAGCCGGAAGAATTTTAAATGCTGGCGATCGGCGGCTTCCATTCCCGCAAACCTCTCCCGGCGCTCCACATTCCGATCTTTGCGCCGTTTTTCTGAATCTGACAATTCCGCTTCTCTCTTCACACGATTCAAAGAAACCGCATTAGCAGCAATCCGCTGCTTGGTTCTGGCAACATCCTCAACTACATACTGAAAGTCTTTGGCCTTTTTAACTCGTACTTCATTACGCTCCTTAAGGGTGGGGATGAAAAGGTCGTCCCTGTTGCGCGGCTTGAAGTTCGGCGCTTCCCGAATTAAGTCATGATCGAGAGGATGCTTGAGATAGGCTTCACCAATTTCCAAGGCATCGGTTACCGAGGGGAGAACTATATCAGGCTCAACCCCAAGCTTCTGGGTCGAGCTCCCGGAGACCCGGTAGAACTTCTGAATCGTAGTCTTGAGATACCCAGCCCGGGTGTTGTCTTCAAAGAAACGAAAATAGCGCCCGATTTCCATTGGCTGCTGAACAGTTCCTTTCCCGAAAGTTGAGCTATCCCCGACAATGACCGCACGGTTGTAATCCTGCAAAGCTCCCGCAAGAATCTCACTCGCTGAGGCGCTTGATTTGTCGGTAACCACCATGAGAGGCCCTTTATAAAGCGGCTCTCGAAATAACGCTTCCTTCGACTCGATACGCCCGATGGTATCCTTGATCTGGACAACCGGCCCCCTCCCTACGAAGAACCCTGTGATCCGCCGAACCTCTTCAAGAGACCCGCCACCATTGCGTCTGAGATCCAGAACAAGACCATCAACCTTTTCCTGGTTAAGCCTGGTCAGCAACTTCTGGACGTCCGCTGAGACACTGGGATCGCCATCGTCAAAATCCATGTAAAAGGAGGGAAGCTGCAGCCAGCCAATTCTGCGTTTTCCCGCGCCATGCTTCATCTCGATCACCTCAGCACTGGCAAGCTCGTCCTTCAACTCAACTCGGCCCCGTTTGATCGTAATGAATTTTACTTCCCCCGGGGCACCATCAGAGGGCTCAACCTTAAGACGCACCTCCGTGTCCACTTTTCCTCTGATCATTTCTACAACATGATCAATCTTCATGTACATGATGTCGACAACGTCACCTTTATTCAGGGAATCTACGCCCACGATCCGGTCGTTGAGCTTCAATTCACTCTGCTTATCCGCAGGACCGCCAACGACAATACCCATGATCTTAGTTGCCCCATCATCCTCTGCCTGAAGCAAAGCCCCGATTCCCACTAGAGAGTTAGACATTCCAGACCGAAACCGCTCCATTTCGCGGGTGCTCATATAGTCGGTGTGCGGATCATGCGCTGCAGCTACTGCACTCAGGAAATAGTTCGCAATATCCTCCTCATCAGCTTCACCGATACTGCGTAGAAACCGGTCGTAGCGCTGAGCTATTTTCTCCTGAGGGCTCTTATCATCTGCAAGGGGGTCTTTCTTTCCCTGCTCTTCTGCCAGCCGTTTGACCGCATCTCTACGGAGAATTTCAGAGAGAAGAGCCTCTTCGATCTGAATTTTCCACAGCTCCTCAGCAGCCTGCTGGCTCGAGGGCCAGTCGGCGTCCTTTCGCGTGCGCATCACCGACTTTGTAGAATCGAAACTAAACTTCCCATTCTTCAGCAACTTCTTGGCATAACCCACCCTCTCCCCAACACGCTGGGAAAACACCTTGTAGATCTCATTAGCTGGCTCCATGCAGCGACCCTTGATCAGGAGCTCATGAAGACGTCTCCCATACTTTTTCTCAAAAGCGTCAACATCCTGCTGCGTGAGGTAGAGTCTGGCCGAATCGAGGTCAGCCAGATAATCCGTTAGGATCTTGGCACTCAAATCTGCATTGAACTGGATTCGGGCGTAATGACTGTTCTGCAGCATTCCAGCCATTTCCCGCCCGACGACATTAAAGTCGGTCTTGGCATGGACTGGCAGGGAAACTGTGCAGATTAAGGCAGCTATCAAAGCCGCTAGGGTGGATGAATTACGAGCCATTTTCATTGCGCCGTTTACCAGATCCCAAAGTATCTTGCAGGTGAGTATACATTCTACCATATAGGGTGATTTGTCGATTTCTTTCCCTATTCCAGAAGGGCCGAAAACCCTTTCCGCTTAATCTCTGGGAGACTTTCTGCCCTTCTCCCTCTGTTTCTTAAGCCATTCTTGAAAGTAATCTTCATCCATCTCTGTTTCCTGAGGCAAAACAGGAAGGACTCCCCACTGAGTAATCTCGTCAAGGGCGGTGGGACGTCGCCGAAGAGAAGCCGTAAGCTCAAGGTGTTCCTGCCCCCGCTTCACCTTAAGGGTGATCTTATCACCGGGACCCTTGGATTTGATATAGTCCGCAAGCCGGCGGGTCGGAGCGAGGTCATCGAAGAGCACCTCGTCAAGCCCGGTAATCAAATCGTTTGCTTTCAGTTTGGCAAGGTCTGCTGCTGTGCCCTTCCGGACATCTGTGATGAGCACAGCCGGCCGCATCATCCCTTTCTCATCCTTCCATCGGGCTGTATCCATCTGGATACCAAGATATCCTTGGCCGGGAAGGGGCTGTTTGAGTATGACCAACGCCTTTAAAACTTCTCTGCTGCGCAGCCGCACCTCTGGGTTCTCTGCCTCTCTGTAAATTCGGTAGAGCGTCTCGATACCTCCTTGGAGATCTTTCTTGCCCCAGACGAGCAACTTGTTCTGCCCCTCATGGCGCTTCTTAAAGTCCTCGTGCCCGAGGTCCTCGATCAGTCCTTCCGGCAACTCCGCCGGATCACCTTTCTTCGTTTCCTCAGAGCTCTCAACCTCCGCAAATATCCCCCCTGCAACTACTAAAATTATGGTCGGCGGGAACAAGAGGAACGCCTTTTTCTTGAAGTAATTTATCTTCATTCCATCAGCGTAATCTTGCAACTCTACACAGAAACGTGCTGTCAGTTGCCATGGCCAAATAGAGCAGAGGGAATCATTGAGGCCCTTGCTTACACTTTACTAATTACCAAAGACCGTTTTCTGAGGTATATCCACCGTATCCTTGGGATAAAGCTTTAGCAGTTTATGCTCCCCCCTATTCAGGTCGTAAATGTAACGCTTTCCGTTCCGGAAAAGACTGATCCTATTCACCGCGCCAAACTCAGTCGGCCCCCCTGCTGACATGACTGCCTGATACAGAGTCATCCCCCTTCGGTAGGGTTTTGGCCCTGGCGCCCGAACTTTACCGCCCACCGTCACCATCTGGACTGTGATATTGTCACCTGAGTCGGCCACGATCTGAATTACAGGACTGGTATATATTTCGGCGTCCCTGTAGGCGGCCTCTATCTTTCGCGCCAGCACGTCCGTCTCGGTTCCGACGACCTTGATCGTGCCAATCTTCCACATCGTGATGAATCCCCCATCGGACACTGGATAGCTGCCATTGACCCTGCCCTGCTCTCCAACTGGGACTCCTTGGATGGCAATCTTGATTGCTCCTCCAGCTTCAATCTGAGCATTCAGCGAGGCCGAAAGGAGCAGCAAGAGGATAAAGGCATGTTTCAGGAGAGTCTTCATAAGGGCAAAGCTGTAAGTGATAAGGGATAGGAGAAAGGTGAATTCGGCTGCCGGAAGTTCTGCTAGTAGTTGAGTCCCTCGTCCTCTTCTGAGTCATTGGCCCCCACCTTAGATTCAAGGGTCGAACTAGTAGTTGCCGATGCTGTAGTTCCGACCGTAGGCACCGGATCTGAATCTGCAGAGGGAGCGTAATAGGTGTAATAGCTGGTATAATACTGATACTGGCTGTCACTCCGCACATCTACGTTATTCAGAACAACTCCGATGACATGTCCCCCAACGTTTTCAACCGCCTGCTTCACCCGGACCAGCATGTTCCGCGGAAGTTTCCTGTGCTGGACCACGATCATGGTGAGATCCACTTCAGAGGCCAGCACCGATGCATCACTCACCCCGAGGATCGGTGGAGAATCCACCAAGACAAGATCGAACCTTTGCTTCACATCTTGAATGAGTTCTGACATCCGCCGGGAGTTCAGAAGCCCAGCAGCGTCCGCAGGGAGAATCCCCGACGGAAGGAAGTAAAGGTTGTCCACCGGAGTTTGAAGGATCACATCCTCCAACATGAGATCTGTGGTCAAATAATTGCTCAGTCCGACTGAGTTGTTGATGTCAAAAAAGGTATGAACGTTTGGACGGCGCAGATCCGCATCGATCATCAGGGTGGTATATCCCCCCTGAGCGCAGACATAGGCAAGATTCACCAAGGTGGTCGACTTTCCTTCCCCAGCCCCTCCAGACACTATGGTGATGCTATTATCCTCGGGATTGTTCCGATTGAACTCAATATTGGTTCGTAGAATCCGGTAGGCCTCAGCATCAGGACTCATCCCACTTTGCTTATGCAACACACCCACATCAGTCGGAATCACTGCCAGAACCGGCACCTGCAGATACCGCTCCACATCCTCCAGTGTCTTAACCGAGGTATCGAGATACTCCAGAGAGAACGCTATCGCGATACCGAAGATTAATCCTACCGCAGCACCCAGAGAAAGAAACAGGGTCACCTTGGGGTAAACCGGATCCATTCCGATCTTGGGATTCTCCAGAATAGTAATCGGCGTCTTGGGTATTTTGAGCGCAATCCGACGTGCCGAATTGGTCAACTTCATCTGGGATAGCATCGCCTTGGCCGTCTCGTAATCCTGTTTGGCCTCGACGTAGTCCTGCGACTGCAATGCCTTGTCGACCGCATCAAAGCGTCGATCCTCTACCCGGTCCTTGATTTTCTCCAGCTGACCGTTGACCAGCCTCAGCTGCGTTTTCAGCAGCTCTCTGAGAACAACAACTGAGGACTTAAGGTCCTCTTGTAACTTTGATTGAGCGATATAAGCCATTT
Source organism: Roseibacillus sp. (assembly GCA_029242545.1). Taxonomy (GTDB): domain Bacteria; phylum Verrucomicrobiota; class Verrucomicrobiia; order Verrucomicrobiales; family Akkermansiaceae; genus Roseibacillus_B. The sequence continues at coordinate 35,118 of JAQWTV010000058.1, read as the reverse complement.
CAACAGACGGATGCTTCCGTCCCAGGCCAGAGGCCTCGAGCGCCGCGATACTCACCCTGCTTTCCTGATACCGGCCCCGCAAGACCGGCACCTGACTTCCAGGCAACTGAAGCCCCTCTGCGAAATCAATAAGCTCTTCATCACGCAATGTGAGAAGCTGTTCGATCTGATTCTCAAGCTGACCCTTTTTTTCCTCCGCTGTAAATTGCTGCATTTCCGCAGACTTGAGAATGGCTTCCTCGCTCTGTCCCATTCGACCACTGGTCAGCACTCCTTCGATGTAAGGGATTCCCACCGCCTTTACGATCGCATGAAAATGTCGGCGCTTGTCCTCCACGAGATCTTCCTGCGAGCGCACTTCAGACTCGAGGGCATCGAGCGCGTCACCAGCGCGCTTGCGTTCATCCTCATTCCGGCCTTCCTGATAGGACTCCGCAATCGCCTTGGCGATGTCGCGGGCATCATCGCGGTTCTGATGACGAATTCGGATTTCGATATGATCTGTGTTTCTGATCTGCTCGGTCTTGAGAATCGACTTGAGCTTGAGAAGAGCCATGTTCTCGTCGAAATTCTTCCAGCGGGTGGGCAGATCAAGCCTTTCTACGACTCGGGACATGGTCCTCTCCGACTCGATGATCTTAAACTGATTCTGTATGTAGGCATGTGACGGCGAAGCCCCCGTCATAGGCTGCCCAACGGAACCATTAAGCGGATCCAGCTCGATAAAGGAGTGGTTAACCTGCAGGAGCGCAGTGCTCTCATACTTCTTCGGCAGCACGTAGGTAATCACCGCCGCCGTCATGAAAATCAGAAGGAAGGTCAGGAGGATGACGCCATAGCGGTTCTTGAGGACCTGCCAGTAATCAACCGCGTGAAGAGCGGCTTCGCTGGCATTGGTTTGGCGTTCGGGTCCGTTTGGCATGTCTTTAGAGTTTCGAGAAACCAGTAGTAATCTGACTATAAGGTCAGAGGTGGCGGAAATCCAGTAGGCAGAAAACCCCCGCAATGAAAAAAGGCATTGCGGGGGCTGCTATATTAAAGGGCGCTTTTATGGTCCAATCTTCAGAAGGAGGACTGAAGCCCAACCTGCACGCGGCTGCGGTCGTAATCACGAACGTCCGCATCCGAAGTGGACTTGGTGTAATTGTATGATCCAGTGACGAAAAGATTGTCGGAAACTTCAAAACTTGCACCAGCGTTGAAGTTCAAGACCCTGTCGTCCAAGCTGTCCGGCGCGGTTCCCCCACCAATTTTGCCGTCGTATCCAAGCATGATAACGTTAAGACCACTGAAGAAGGTCAGCTTTGAAGAAGCGACATAAGAACCTTGAAGACCAAGCCGGAAGGTCTGGCGCTCCTCGTATCTACCAAGCTCGAAGGGCTGGCCACAATCATGGGTCGAGATCAGCCTATTGCGATCCTCTAAACCGTAACGGGCGAATGCGCGTACCTGAGCGGATTCCGAAAGCGATGAACGCACGGTAGCTTCCAGATAAGGTGATGAGTTGCTGGCGCCATTATCGACTTCTTGAACCTGAGCACCTGCGCGAACCACGGCAACCGTGGTTGGGCTGAGTTCTGTTTCCGCACCAAGAAGGAAGTAGTGGGACTCAGAATCCGCCGAGTCGTCGTTTTCTTGCGACTGGTGACGGTAGGCTGCGGTCCACACCGTGGTGGAACTGGTCCGATACCGGAACTGGTTGTAGAAAAGGTGCCTGACGTAGTCATTGCCATCAACCTCGTCGAAGGTCACCCCGCTGAAACGATATCCTGTGTTTGTTCCGAGACGCTCTGTCCAGCGATAGCCGACGCTGTTATCAGAGCTGTAGCGCAAGTAGCTTCCTTGGCGGCGGTCGGAAGCGATCCCGAAGTCATAATCAGGCTCTTGCTCGTAGGTGAGATGATTCCTGCTCCGAAGACGCAGATTCTCGTTGATGCGGTGAACAAAATTGGCCCCCGCACGGAACTGTGGGAAATAGTCCTCGCTGACGCCCACCCCAGGAGCAAATCCGCTACTCCGGGTGATCTTATCGAGATAATAGGTTGCTCCTGCCCTTCCCCAAATGTCGATAGTAGTCTGCGGCGTCTTGCTGACGAAGTTGGCCTGCGCGAAAGCGGAAACGTAACCAACGTCCTGGCTCCCAACTCCGTCGCAGTCAGAAAACAACGGAGAAGCGTTGGAGTCCCAACCTAAGCTCGCACCAGCGGTCCAGTGCAGTGGCAAAGAGTCAGTAGGTTCGTCATCAAAGGGCATGATGTTGTAAAGGCCCTGAGCGGAAAGCAGGCCGCCTGTTGCTAATCCAAGGGCGGAAGTGAGGAGGGTGTTCTTCATGAGATTTTGATATGCTGTGCGTTAGTTAGTGGAGCAATGCGGCTCGTCGAGCTGTCGTTTGAGTTTCAAACAGTCAAGAACGACGAAGTCTCGCGTTAACCTACTCGGCAAGAGTGACGTCCGAGCTACTCGGCGTGCTGATTGCAGGCACGATGGGTGGGTGAATTGGGGGAAGGCCTGGAATAAGGTAAGGCCCGTCGAGAGGATTTTTAACCTCTTCGCTCACGATCGCTGTCTTACCATCCTTGGCGCTACCGGCCACTGGATCGTTACCTTTTTTCGCCAAGGCTTTGGGATTGAGCTTGGCAACAACTGCTTTGATCTCTGCCACGGCATCCGGCGCTACTGCAACCGCACATGAGGTGATCAGGTTCATCCGATCTGGAGCCGCCTCGATGGCAGTAGCAACGATCTGACCGACGAGGCTCTTATCTGCCTCTGCCGTGAGAATCGCTGCTTTGACAACCTCACACGAGCAGGAGGGGTTAGCGGCAGTCTGCTTCTCAACAATTTTCAGAATGTTGTCAGCATCTGCTTCAACCTGCTTTTTGACGGCGTCTGCCACTTTAAGGCAGCCAGCCTGATCCGCCTGCAGTGCAGGGGCCAAAACTACCGCACATGCGGCTAATGCGGAATAGAGCGTTGCTTTCATTGTAATGCTTTGTGTTTGGAGAATATGCTGTTTGGAGCGGGTAAAGGGAATCGAACCCTTATGGCCAGCTTGGAAGGCTGAGGCTTTACCATTAAGCTATACCCGCTGCTGAGCAAAAATATAGGGGTCATCCCTCCCACCGCCAAGGATTTTTTCGGGAAATAAAAAAGAAACTGACCATCTTCCTGCCCCCAAATTTTATGGGTTTTTCACTTTTTTTACGCTTTCATTGCACTGGGAACAATATACCGATCTACCCCTGTCGAGGGGCGGGTGTAGTTCAGTGGTAGAATGCGAGCTTCCCAAGCTTGAGGCGAGGGTTCGATTCCCTTCACCCGCACCAATTCGGCTCTATTTACCCGATCACCCTTTTTTTAGGGCCCAAAAGCTTTCATTCTGGGATGGGCTCAGCCCGAAAGAGGAGCCCAGTAAGTCATCCTTTTTACCCCCTTCCGGCCCGCCAAAACCCTGCAACGAGACAATTTGGCCTCATTCTGCCCCAGGGCGCACGCTAATGCAGGGAGATCCCGCCAAAGCAAACCGCCATTTGCGGTCTTTTTCCCTGGAAATGCCGACACGCCGACAGGCCAACGTAGTCACCTTTTCCAAGGTTGAGCGCCGGTAAAGCGATATGCCGAGATCACTGGCGAGCTCCGCTCCATGCACTGAGAGATCAATTCCAAATGCCTGGGTCAATTTTCCAGGCCCTGAACACAGCTCCGTTTCAGGATTCCTACGCCTCCGCAGCCTCATCTGTTCCAGACCCTCGCTTGGGGCCAAGGCTCGAATAAGGACAAAGCCATCGCCTTCACCTCCCTTGACGAGGAAATTCAAGAGCCAGTGAACTCCATAGTTCAGATAGACGTAAGCGCTTCCTGCTGGATGCTCCGCTACAAATTGCCGGGCGCTGGGCCGAAAGTAGGTGTGACACGCTTCATCTCCTTCCGCCGCATAAGCCTCCGTTTCGACGATCACCCCTGCGCACTCTTTCCACTCGAGACGGCAACCGATTAAACCGCGCGCGCATTCCTGCGGACTATGCTCAAAAAATTGAGGGCTGAGAGACTCTGCGAAATCCTTCATGGAGCTATCCGGGTAACTGCTGGCCCCCCGATCGATTCCTACATTCCGGAGGGGTGATCAATGAAACCTGCCTCGAGACCAAACTTTTCCGATAACATGTCTGCAATCGCTTTTACTCCTCCAGTTTCGGTCAGATAGTGCCCTCCGTAGATCATGTTCATGCCGAGTTCCTCAGCCTCCGTATAGCTCCAATGAGGGCCTTCTCCCGTTAAAAAGCTATCGATCCCTGACTCCCGGACCGCAACGACTTCGGATCCAGCCCCTCCTGTTATTACTCCGACTATTCCGGCCTCTCCGGAACCTCCGGAACCTGCGGAACCTGCGGAACCTGCGGAACATACGTGGGGGTCCTCCCCAAGCACCTCACCAACCCGGCTCACCAACTGATTCAACGAGCCTTCAAACCTGCCTCGAATTCCCAGGAGAATCCCCTTCCATTCAAAAAATGGCTCGGCTTCTTGCAACTCGAGCGCGGAGGCAAGGCACGCGTTGTTCCCGACAACTGGGTGGATGTCGAGTGGGATGTGCGCGCTGTAGATGGCAAGACCAGCTTCCATCGCAATCTTAAATTTTTCATAGGTTGCTCCAGTAACCATCCGCGCTCCATTCCAGAACATGCCATGATGAACAATGAGGAGATTCGCTCCTGATTCTATCGCCTTTCTTACAACCGGAAGGGACGCATCAACGGCAACTGCGACCTGCTTGACCGCCTGTCTCCCCTCCATTTGCAATCCATTCATGGCACCCGGATAGTCCGGCACTTCCTTGATCCGTAACTCGGTATCGAGAAAGGAGACAATGTCATCGAGAGTGGCCATATCTCAATGTCACCCTTCAGCCGCACCTAGCAACTCTCGATCTCACAAAATTCCCTGAACTCGGAGGGCATCGACGAACTCCAGTCCAACTCATCATTCTCGTCGGGTATTGCCAGTCTACTCGCATGCAGGGCATGACGTGAGAGATGGAGAACTTTCTCTAGGCCTCGGCTCCAGCCAGTCTCGATAAACTCGAGGTAACAATCTTCAGATGGGCCGTAGATCTTATCTCCCACAAGGGGATGTCCAAGGCAGCCAAGATGCACGCGGATCTGATGCGTTCGCCCTGTTTCGGGCATGGCGCGCAGGACGGAGAAGGAACCATGCGAATTTTGGAATCGGCGGATCACTTCAAAGTCAGTTACCGCGTGCCTCCCATCAGGATGGGCAACCTGCTTAATCCAAATTCGTGATTCGCGCACTTCGCCCTGCCGGAGGATTGGCTCGGCCACCATCTGGCGATCCCACTCCGGCCACCCAGACACGACCGCGAGGTATTCCTTCTGAATCTCCCTCCGCTCCATTGCGCGCCCAAAACGCCTCGCAGCCTCCCTCGTGCGTGACATCAAAACCAGCCCACTAGTCTCCCGGTCAAGACGATTGAGAATACTCAGAGTTGTGCAATCCTCGCCCCGATCGGAGAGCCATGTCTTCACCTCCCCGAGAAGGGTTGGCTCGGGCCTATCGTTCGTGGGATGAACGATGAGGGGCGCAGGCTTGTTGACTACCAGCCACTCCTTCACCACCTCCACCATGCTAATATCTGTCGATACTGCGATAGGACCTCTCCTAACACTCATCCCATTGGCAGGCACTCTTCCTCCATACCTTAATTCGCAGGGAACCCAATACCCAATAACGCCTTGCCAGAGGCTACGCTCCTCCTACCCTGCGCACATGCCCGCTCCCTCCGCTCACTCGGAAAGAGAATACACTCTTGCAGGTCCAGCCACCCTCGAAGGCACTTCCCTCCACACAGGCCAGAAGGTAACCCTGACCATCAAGCCCGCCCCGGAGGGGCACGGCTTCAAGTTTCGGCGGATCGACCTCCCGGATAAGCCACTCATTGATGCCGACGTCGAGAAAGTCGAGAAGGTCGAGCGCGCTACCACCCTCGCCTCCGGATCAGTTCGGGTCCATACCGTAGAGCATATCATGTCGGCTCTTATGGGAATGGGAGTTGACAACGCCCTTATCGAGATGGACGCCAATGAGCCTCCCATCGGTGATGGCTCCGCAAAACCTTTCGTAGAACTGATCAAGCAAGCCGGTCTTAAAGAGCAGGAGGCCCGACGGAAAACGTGGGAAATCCGCGAACCTATTCACTTTCAGGATAAAAGTGGATCCCATATCACGATTGTTCCCTATCGAGGATTCCGGGTCTCCGTGACCAACCTCAGCCATATTGGAAAATTCACCCAATATTTCTCGAGCGAAATCACTCCGGAAACATACGAGAATGAGGTTGCCCCTGCCCGGACCTTCACCTTCTACGAAGATATCAAGCCACTCCTCGACCAAGGTCTGATAAAGGGTGGATCTCTCGAAAACGCAGTGGTGATCCGGGATGAGGAGATCCTTTCCAAAGAGGCCATGCGCTTTGATAACGAGTTTGCCCGCCACAAGGCGCTCGATCTTGTCGGCGATCTTGCTCTAGCCGGAAAACGGATCACGGGCCACGTCATCGCAGTCGCACCGGGTCACGGACCAAACACCCAGATGGCAGGTATGCTGAAACGGGAATACCAGAGGATGCGCTCAATGGTCCCCCCTTTCCAGCTTCCTGAGAATGAAGCAGTGCTCGACATCAAGGATATCTTCCGAATTCTTCCTCACCGGGCCCCGTTCCTTCTTATCGACCGGGTGATTGACTTCTCGAGCGAGTTAAAGTGCACCGCGGTAAAGAATGTTACTTTTAACGAGCCTTTCTTTGAAGGCCACTTCCCCGATCATCCAGTCATGCCCGGCGTCCTTCAGCTTGAGGCCATGGCTCAAGCTGCATCGGTTCTCGTCCTGCGACTCCCCGATAACGAGGGCAAAATCGGATATTTCATGTCGGCCGACCACGTCAAGTTTCGCCGACCCGTGCTTCCGGGAGACACCCTTTTTATTGAGGCAGAGATTGTAAAGATGAAGCGTAGCGTAGGCCTCGCCGTCTGTCAGTGCCTCGTCAATGGTGAAGTTGTTTCTTCCGCAGAGTTGAAGTTCGCAGTCGTCGATGCCTGAGATCCGACACAACCGGCATACCGCTCTGCTTCTTCGGATTACTTTCGTCGCGCTGACTGCCACCCTGCCCAGTTGCCATCTGTTCGTGAATCCTAGGGAGCAGGCTGTAACCACCCCTCCCTCGGCCCGGGTAGCCTCCTCCGGATCCAGCTCCAGCTCTTCCGTTGTCAGAAGCTTTATCCCCAGCATCCAGCGTCTGGAATTTCAAATCGATTCCAGCATATCCACCGGCACCATAGACCTCGCCCTGGACCACGATTCGCTCGCTCCTCGCCGGTCGGTGTGCGAGTGCCCGCTCAAGGGAACCATCGTGGCAAAGCTGCAAACCTCAGCATCCGGAGTCCGGACCCTGACACTCGAAAAGATTGAACTTGTGACCGCAGGGGAAGGGAAACTTGAATTCGCATGGTCCCCCATCATTGGCACAGTCAGAATGCTGATTCCCGAGGGCCAGCTGAAGATCAGTAACAAATCTTCGGACTCTGTTATTCAGCTGAGCGAGGGCGGTAGATTCTCACACCCTGGTTATCACTTTCAGGTCGACGGAACCGGACAGGTAGAAGCCACAGGACTGGTCCTCCGAAAAAAAATCGGCAATACTGAAACCGACCTGACCATTGAGGAGACCGAACCAGTAACTCTGGCGGGCACGCTCAGACGGAAGGAAAGCAGTTGGCATCTTGAACTGCCTGGCACAATCATGAAGGATAACTTTGAAATCGACGAAGAGGGCACTACCCTCAGCCTCATTTTCACTGGCAACATCGCCTCTTTCGAAAAGTAGCAACGCTAAGACGGAGGAGAGCGAAAACTCTCCGAAAGCCAGATCGATCAGGAAAGTATTTCCTTCACTACTCTGCCGTGGACGTCGGTCAGTCGCCTCTCTATTCCGTTATGGTAAAAGCTGAGACGCTCATGATCGATGCCTAGAAGATGCAGAATGGTCGCGTAGAAATCGTGCACGGTGACCTTGTCCCTCACAGCCTCATAGCCGAAGTCATCCGTCGCGCCGTAACTGAAGGGAGTTCTCACGCCAGCCCCGGCAAGCCAGGTTGTAAATCCCCGTGGATTATGATCTCGACCGCTAGCCCCTTTTTGGAAGGTCGGCATGCGCCCAAACTCAGAGCAGAAAACCACCAGGGTGTGCTCGAGGAGTCCGCGCTCCTTAAGGTCCTTGAGCAGCGCGGCCGTCGGCTGATCCAGCACAGAGCCATGGACTGAATATTGCTTCTCAAGTGACTTGTGACCATCCCAGTTGCTCACCCCTTCTCCCCCGGTCTGGTAGGCCCCATTAAAGAGCTGAACAAACCGAACTCCTTTCTCTACTAACCTGCGAGCCAGAATACAGTTTCTACCATAAGCGGCACGAAGGTCAGCTACCTTGCTCCCGGCATCGTTCGCTCCATAAGACTTAAGAATGTGGGCAGGCTCCCTGCTAAGGTCTGTCACATCCGGAATACTCATCTGCATTCGCGCGGCAAGCTGATAGCTGGCAATACGAGCCGCCAATTCTGAATCTCCCTCATAGGATCGGAGGTGCCGCCTGTTCTGACGCTCAAGAAAAGCGCGGGTCGCCTCATCAGTATGTTTTGCCACCCCTCCGGGTATGGCAAGGTTCCCAAGGGGCTTCGATGCATTGAAAGCCGTTCCCTGAAAGGCCGCCGGGAGAAATCCGGGCCCCCAGCAGTTCACGCTCGACTGGGGTGTGCCGCGGACATCGGGAATGGCCACATAAGCGGGCAAATCTTCGGTTTCGCTTCCTAGGGCATAAGTGGTCCATGCCCCGGCACTCGGAAACCCATCGAGCGTGAAACCCGTACACATATAATTCTCTCCTGGTCCATGGGTATTGGTTTTCCCAACCATGGAGTGAATAAAGCTCATTTCATCCGCCAGCTCTCCCAGCTTCGGCAGGAGATCGGAAATCATCTTCCCCGATTGGCCCCGTGGTTTGAAACGCCAAGGGCTCTGGGTAAGATTTCCCTGTTGACCCTGAAAGGTAATCAAATCCTCTCCCCCGGGCATCGGCGTTCCGTGCCTCTTTATCAGCTCTGGTTTGTAATCAAAGGTGTCAATCTGGCTGATTGCCCCCGAACAAAAAATCATCAGCACCTGCTTGGCTCGCGGTTCAAAATGCGAGTCACGTGTCGCATGGGGCCGGGCGGAGTCGATAGCCGGGCGGACGGGCACCTTTCCCGGGGCACTCTCCCTCTCAGCTGCCAACAGCCCATCCCGGCTCAACAGCGACGCGAGCGCAACGCTTCCCAACCCACTTGCGGTGTGGGAAAGGAAATTACGACGGTCGAGAAATTCAGCGGGGTTGATCATTTCGGTGCTGGGCGTCAGAGGCCGGAATTTATCAAAAGACAAACAGGAATTCGTTTGTATTTAACATCGCACGACAGAAGGAAACCGGCCCGTGTTCCTCAACAAATTTCATCGCGTCAGAAATTTCCTCTTCCGTCGCAGATCGTCCGTAAAGCACCCCGTAAGCCTTTACGATCCCCTCTCTGCCGGGGCCTATTCGCTGCGCCATCCGGCGAGCCTGCTGCATGGTAAATTTACTATTAAGAAGATTGAGAGCCTGGAGCGGAGTCGTGGAACGACTCCTTTTAGGGATGACCTGATTACCATCGGGACAGTCAAAGGCCCCGAAAACCAGATCCTGCTCCTGACGAATCTTGAACATATAGATCATGCGGCGCCACTCGGGTGGCCCCAAATCTTCCTTGGGGTGATAGTGCACGACGTTTTCACGCTCGACTTCCAACAGGTAAAACCCCGGGCCGCCCATCCTCCTGTCGATGGTCCCTGCGGCCATCAGGATTCCATCCCGGATAGCTTCAGCTTCGAGCCGCCGGGGTGGGAAACGCCATAAAAGACGACTCTCCGCATCAACGACTTCTGCCTCTTTGTTCGGGAAACTGGACTGCTGAAAAGCTTCCGAATGTAACAAAATACGCATCATTTCCTTTACGGACCAGCCCCGCTCAACAAATGCAGTCGCCATCCAATCCAAGAGCCCGGGATGCGAGGGCTCGGTCCCATTCGCTCCAAAATCACTGGGAGTATCCACCAATCCGGTCCCAAAGACGAACTGCCAGAGACGATTCACTGCCACTCTCGCAGTAAGAGGGTTTTCCGCACTGGCGATCCAGTTCGCCAATGCCTTTCTTCGCTCCCCCTCAGGACTACTGGTCTCCAGATCGAGCGCAGAGATAGCCGGGATCGCATCCGGAGCAACTTCCTCACGGACCGCGAGCGGATCACCCCGGTAAAGGCGATGAGTTGGGCCCGGTTGCGAGAAATTTGCAGCCCATGCCTTCCGAGTAGGGGACAGCTCTACCATCCTTTTTTTAGCCTGCGCGATCTCCAATGTCAGAACCCGGCCTCGTGCCGCGGCTTCGAGCGGAAGCAGTCGGAGAAGGGCATCCCGGTCAATATCCGCGCCCGGTCTTTGCCTGCGGCCCCTGTGACTGGAAACTTCGGACCAATGCTTACCGTCGGCAGACAACTCGATAGTGTATTTTACCGGAACCCGATCCTTGAAATGCCCCTTTCTGTCCCGCGCCCACTCGATACGGTTGATCGTCTCGCTCTTGCCGAACTCCAACTGGACCCACCCTGTTCCTTTCGTATTCGAGATCCAACTCCGTGAATTCCCGTCATATCCGTCACTGATGTGCTCAAGCTTGTGGATGTCATAGCCAGGGAGGGTTCCGGAAGCAGAGGGCTTTCCTCCCCGGCTTACATTCGCCCCCTCCAGAGAAAACACAGCAAGCTCATCGATGCAGGGCTCTCCGCCGTTAGTCTGGAGAATGGTAAACCGGACAAAGCGCGCCTCCATCGGCTTGAAGCGATCGACGTTGCCCTCCGCCCTGATCGCCGGGCGCTTATCATCATTATGGCGACCCGCGGAGATCGCCTTGCCCCTCGAGAGCAAGCCCTCCAGCTCTACCTCCATTCCCTCAACTCGTTTGCGTAGATCCGATATTTCCTGCTGCTCGCGGGAATCTTCCCTCTCTGGCAATTCCCGCTCCCCGAACTTCACCCCGGCAAAGACAGCCTGCATGGCATAGTAATCCTTCTGCCTGATGGGATCGAACTTATGATTATGACAGCGGGCACACCCAATGGTCATTCCAAGAAAAGCGGTCCCCGTGGTATTGATCATGTCGGCAAGTTCATCCTGCCTCTGCATCAGTGTCAGCGCCTTGTCCGGGCTCTTCACAACATCATGCGGGCCAGCAACGAGAAATCCTGTCGCCACCGTTTTTCCCATCATGTCGCCCGCGAGGTGCTCCCTGACGAACTGATCGTAGCCCTTGTCCTCGTTGAACGATTCAATAACGTAATCACGGAAATGATATGCCGTCAGCCTTTCCCTGTTTGTCTCAAAACCGTTTGTCTCCGCAAAACGAACGATATCGAGCCAGTGCCGGGCCATCCGCTCCCCGTAATGAGGGCTGGCCAGCACTCTCTCAATGAGATCCGGCCACGCCCGGGGAGACTCATCTTTAACGAAGGTCTCCACCTCCTCCAACGATGGCGGGAGGCCTAACATCACAAGGTATAACCTCCGGATCAGCGTGCGCCGATCTGCGCGAGACGAAAACTTTAGTCCCTTTTTCTTGAGAGCTTCCTCAAGGTAGGCATCGACGCCATCGTGCCTGTGCTCACCAGCCACTGCTTGAAACGACCAGTGGTCTGTTTTCAGGAAACTCTCCCCTGCGGACTCCGGTAGTTTTGCTCCCGCATCAATCCATGATCCGATTGTTTCTATCTCATCACGGGAGACGGCATCTTTTTCCCGGGGCGGCATGGCCTCATCCGGATCCTGCCTGCTGATCACCTTGTAGAGGAAACTCTTCTCCCTGTTACCAGTCACGAAAAGGGGCTCTCCGGAATCACCGCCCCGCAGGATCGCCCCCGGGCTATCAAGCCGGAGCCTTCCCTTTTCCTTGGATGGGCCGTGACAGCCAAAGCACTTATTTTCCAGAATCGGGCGGACGTCCTCTTCAAAGTCGATCACCCGTTCCCCGGCACATGGGTCCACAGCCACAAGCAGGAAGACGAAGCTTCCAACCAGATTTTGACCCCTCATCATGACACCTCCAGATAGCCTTTCCCGATCTCGACCACAACCTCGCTGGTTATCACTCCAATGAACTACTCTGGAGGCAGAACTCGCTATTTAGTGACCCAAAATCAAATTACGCCTCGCCAAGAGGAATTCTCGGTCGAAAATCTAACCAAGGTTCCATGAGTGTCAGAACTATCTTCCTCGTCCTCGTAGCCGCGGCAGGGCTGCTCCAGGCTGCGAGTGGCCAGCCACAAATTGAATTCAACCGGGATATTCGGCCAATCCTTGCCGAAAACTGCTTCGCTTGCCACGGCCCCGATCCCGGAACCCGGGAAGCCGACATGCGCCTTGATACCGAGGGCGGTTTTTTTACCGGTGTAAAGGATGCTCCCCCGGTAGTTGTCCGAGGAAATCCCGATGAGAGCGAACTCTACCTTCGTCTTATCACGGACGATGTGGACGAAATCATGCCTCCACCGGATAGCCATAAGAAGCTCGACCCCGAACAGATTTCTCTCATCAAAAAATGGATCGCTGAAGGCGCCCCCTGGCAGGCGCATTGGTCTCTCCGGGCTCCCACGAAGCCCGAAGTTCCAGAAACAAAATTGGACACATGGCCCAGGAACCCTATCGACAACTTTATCCTCTCTAAGCTCGAAGAACAAAACCTTACCCCGGCCTCCGACGCTGACCCTTATACTCTCGCGCGGAGACTCTCCCTTGATCTGACTGGTCTACCCCCTGATCCTGCACTCACTGCGGATTTCATCAACGCCCCCAGTGAGGAATCCTACGACAAGCTCATCGACACTCTTCTCGCCTCACCGCACTATGGAGAGCATCGCGCTCGCTACTGGTTGGACGCCGCTCGCTATGGAGACACTCACGGCCTCCACTTTGATAACTACCGGGAGATGCATCCTTATCGCGACTGGGTAGTACGTGCCTTTAATCAGAATCTTGCTTATGATGATTTCACGGTCTGGCAGCTGGCGGGAGACCTGCTCCCTGAGCCTACTCTCGACCAGCTCATTGCGACCGGATTCCAACGCTGCAATATCACCACCAATGAGGGAGGGACGATCGCGGAGGAAAATCTCGCCAATTACGCAGCGGACCGGGTTCAAACCTTCGGATGGGTCTATCTTGGCCTGACCACCAATTGCGCCCAATGCCACGACCATAAGTTTGATCCCTTTACCACCAAGGACTACTACGCCATGGCGGCCTTTTTTCGTAACACCACGCAGGGCGCGATGGATGGCAACTCCTCAGATGGCCGTGGACCGGTCATTAAGGTTCCCTTCAACCAGGATCGGGAGAAAAGAGACTTGCTGGACAAACAGGCTGCAGACACCCAGATCCTGATTGAGGCAAGGCGGACCGAAGCAAAGCCTGCTTTCGAAAAATGGGCTGCAACAGCGGATTCAGATCAACTCGCCGAAGCTCAGCCTCAGGAAAGCCTCGTCCTTCATGTCCCGCTCAATGAGGGTCTGGGAGACAAGGTGAAGGCCTCTGTCGGTGGAGAGACCCAGGCATTCAAGTCCGAGGGCTTCCTCACCTGGGACCCCAAGGGAAAGATTGGCCCGGCACCTCGCATCAAACGCGGCCGCACCTTCGATCTGGGCGATCTCGCTAATTTTAACTCAGAGCAGGCCTTCAGCTACGGCGCATGGGTCCGATCTCCACAGCGCCTGAATGCATCCGTATTCGCCCGTATGGACGACGCCCAGAAGTTCCGCGGCTGGGACCTCTGGCAGCAGGGCGGCCAATTCGGAGCCCATCTTGTCGAGAGCTGGCCCGAAAATGCCATCAAGGTAGTTACTGAGAAAAAGGTGCTTAAATCGGGAGAATGGAATCACATTTTCGTCACCTACGACGGAAGTGGAAAAGCAGAAGGAGTCCGTCTCTACCACAATGGTGCCGAGCAGGCTAAAACCGTGGAGACCAATTCCCTGAAGCCCAATGCGGATATCACCACCGGCACACCTCTGCAGATCGGGCAGCGGAGCAAGGGCGCCTACTTTGAGGATGGATTCCTTCAGGACATGCGGATCTATTCAAGGATTCTGTCGAGCGGTGAAATCATGGCTCTTGCCGATTCAGGCCCTCTCCTCGCCATCCTTGCGACCTCCTCACAGGAACGTAGTTCGGAGCAGAACAAGGTCCTTTTCGAAAATTTCCTCCACACGCGAGACAAGCAGTTCGCAACCCTCAGCGACAACCTTGCCAGATTAAAATCTCAACGGGAGGCCTTGAACGGAAAGGCGGCAATCACCCACGTCCAGAAGGAGAAGCCCGGCATGGCCATGGCCCACATTCTGATGCGAGGGCAATACGAGAAAAAAGGAGAACAGGTGAAGGCCAATACGCCTTTGGCTCTTCCGCCCCTTCCGCAGGAGGCGCCCCGCAACAGGCTGGGCTTGGCTCGCTGGGTTGTGGACCCCGAAAACCCACTTACCGCTCGCGTTACTGTCAACAGACTCTGGCAGGAAATATTCGGACAGGGCATCGTCGTGACTTCTGAGGATTTTGGAATCATGGGAATGCCTCCCACCCACCCTGAGCTCCTTGATTGGCTGGCCGTCGAATTCCGGGAATCAGGTTGGGACCTGAAGAAATTTATCAAGCTCCTTGTCACCTCCCGCGCCTACAGACAGGCCGCTATCACTACCGCAGAGAAGCTGGCTGAGGATGAGGACAATCGCTTTTTGAGCCGGGGGCCACGTTTCAGGATGGACGCTGAAATGGTGCGTGACTATGCCCTCGCCGCCAGCGGCCTGCTCTCTTCATCAACTGGAGGCCCCGGAGTGCGCCCCTACCAGCCAACCGATATCTGGAATGTCGTTGGCCTGCCGGGAGGAAACACCCGCAACTACAAGCAGGACACCGGGGAGAAGCTTTACCGGCGGACACTCTACAGCTTCTGGAAACGAATGGCTCACCCCCCAAACATGGAGGCTTTCAATGCCCCAAGCCGGGAAGTTTGTGCTGTCCGCCGTGAACGCACCAACACCCCGCTGCAAGCCCTCGTTACGATGAACGATCCTCAGTTCGTGGAAGCTGCCCGGGTCCTCGCCCAGGGGGCATTACAGCGAGCAGCGGGAGCAGAATCGGTCGCCCTCGAATATGTCGCTGCCCGCGTGCTCTGCCGACCACTGAAAACTCCGGAAACCGCCATCCTCAGGGCTAGCCTTGAGGATCATCTTGCCTACTACAAAGCCAACCTTTCCGATGCCAACGCCCTCCTCAAGGTAGGGGAAAGCAAAGCGGACTCGACCCTCGACCCACGGCAGCTTGCGGCGTGGACCATGCTCTGCAACCAGGTCCTCAACCTCGATGAGGTTCTGAACAAATAAGGGGCTCTCTTAGTTACCTCCCGCGAATCCAGACCGCTTCAAAATCAACCAGGACTCCACCATGAATCTTTTTCAGGAATATCTTCAGGCCCAATCTCGCCGTTACTTTCTCTCTCAGGGGAAAAATGTTCTCGGTGGTGCTGCACTCGCAGGCCTTCTTGGACGGTCAATGGGCGCGGAAGCGGACGGCCCCGGCGCGGTAAAGACTCACTTCGCTCCCAAGGCAAAAAGAGTGATCTATCTCCACATGGTGGGTGGCCCGGCCCAGATGGACCTCTTCGATTACAAGCCGGAACTCGGAAAATGGTACGATAAGGACCTTCCAGACAGCATCCGCAAGGGTCAAAGGCTGACCACCATGACGAGTGGCCAAAAGCGCTTCCCGATTGCTCCGACCAAATACCGGTTCGCGCAGAAGGGCCAATGCGGAATGTGGATGAACGACGAACTACTACCGAACCTTCACCAGTGCGCCGACGACATCTGCTGGATGCGTAGCCTCCACACCGAGGCGATAAACCACGAGCCTGCAATTGCCGCGATGCAGACTGGGAACCAGATCACCGGCCGACCCTGTCTGGGTTCGTGGGCCTCATATGGACTAGGGTCAACAAATGAGAACCTCCCGGCCTTTGTAGTAATGGTCGCCACCCCTAGCAATCGCGAACAGGAGCAGGCAATCTCGTCTCGCCTCTGGTCCAGCGGCTACCTTTCAGGGGAGCACGCGGGAGTTTCCTTCCGGAGCAAGGGTGACCCGATTCTATACATCAACAATCCTGCAGGGGTTCCCGATGCGATTCGCCAGCGGACGATCAAGGGCATCAACGAGATGAACGAGCTGACCTACAAGGAACTCGGGGATCCCGAAACATTCACTCGGATCAAGCAGTATGAGATGGCAGCGCGCATGCAGGCCAGCATGCCTGAACTCACTGATCTGAGCAAGGAGCCGAAACATACTTTCGAGCTTTATGGCGAGGAGGCCAGAAAGCCTGGAAGCTTCGCGAACGTGGCCCTCATGGCCCGAAGACTGGCAGAAAGAGATGTTCGTTTTATTCAGGTATACCACAACAACTGGGATCACCACGGCAACGTAAACGGGCGAATGCCTTCCCAATGCCGGGATGTGGATCGCCCATGCTACGCCCTCATCAACGACCTGAAAGAGAGGGGAATGTTTGACGACACCCTGATTATCTGGGGTGGAGAATTTGGCCGGACCATTTACAGCCAAGGAGGCCTGAGTAAGACGAACTACGGGCGCGATCACCACCCGAGATGCTTCACGATGTGGATGGCTGGAGGCGGCAGCAAGGGTGGAGCCGTATACGGAGAAACCGATGACTTCAGCTATAACATCACAAAGGACCCACTCCACATTCGTGACTTCCACGCCACGATTCTGCACCTCCTCGGCTACGACCACCAGAGATTCACGGTGAAATATCAGGGCCTCAACCAGCGCCTCACAGGGGTAGAGCAGGCGAAAGTCGTCAAAGAGCTGCTGGCCTGAAGGATCGCCTCAGCGGCTCTTACCCGGACTGGATGGCGCCACCTTCCGGGCCGGCTCCAGCTCCGCAGGCTCCAGCTCGGCCAGCTGTAACGGCTCCGAAGGTTCAAGTTTGGCAGGAACAATCGGCGTCGAAGACTCCAGCTCCGCGAGATACAATCGGGCCTTAGCCTCCTCGCGGGCTACCACTGGATCCCGGCCCTGTTCCACCGCATACCGCTGCAACTCCTCTATTTTCCTGTCTGCACTAGCCTCCTCCACCAGAGAGCGATGGGCTTCCTTTCCCGTCCATAGGAATCGATTCCGCCACTCCTCTCCAAGATCATCATGCCGTAACCGAGCACTCCCTGAAAGGTGCCTGATTTCCAGACCGATATCGGTAACGCGACGGATAACAACTTGCCGATAGACTTTACCCCGAAGAAGACGAATTTCAGGGTGCTTCTCCCCTTCTGCAGTAAGACGAACCCACTGCAGATATTGCTCCCTGTAGGCATCGACTCCCTGCGAGCAGATCCGGATCTCGCGTTCAATAACGACGAGGTTCTCCCGGTCCAGCTTCCTGGCTAAAGTATCTGCCTGCAGCTGCTTGAGACCCGATCGTAACTCCACAAACCGGGCTTCGGCTCCATCAATCGGAGCAAGCGAAGAAAAATGTAGGGAGAGAGCCTCAACGAGAGCCGCTTGAACTTCCAGCTCACGCTCCACTTCTTCCGTTTCGGCATTCAATGCACCAGCAGCAAGGACAAGGACATGCAATGCAAGCATGGCTCGGAGGAACTGCCCCATCTTCATGATCCGCATGATAAATGGAGAGTCCTCCGGGATCAAGGAGACCTGCATATCAATCAAACGAGACCCTTATTCAAGTGGGTTTCCTCCTCCCCAGGAATGCCACAATTCCGGGCCAGAACTGCCATTAAACGGCGGATTCCCTATTCCAGATCCTCAAGGATCTTTACGATTCGTTTTTCGCTCACTCGCATTTCCCTGGGCTGACTTGGAGCGAACTGCGCGAGACGCAGCTCCTCAAGCATCCATCCAAGCTCCCACAGGCGAGCCGCCTCTGGGTGTTCGGTCCATCGCACAATCCATCGCTGCCAGAGAGGAAGAATCCGATGCCGCTTCTCTTCGTCCCGAACCAGAGGCTGGCTCTCCAAACGAGATAACCGCTCCTCGATTCCGTAAAAGTAACGATAGTATCGAGATAACCGGGCAACCCCAGCTTTCCAGGCAAAGCCCTTTCTCCACAGCCACGAGATCTCCTCATCAAGGTCCTGAACAACCTCTCCGAGGTGGCGATCCTGGCGATGCGCCTCCATCCACTCCGAAATCCTCTGGTAACTTTCAATAGACTGCTCCAGCCCGTGGCAAAGGAGCTGGGCTGAATCAAAAAGTCGCTCCTTAGCCCCCAGGGATACTTCCGCAAATTCTTCCCCCGAACGGGGCATCTTTCCGAGAGCGCCCTCCACTGCACAGCGGACCAGTGCCTCTGCAAGACCCTCTTCCGGGAACAACAAAGCAGCATGGAGGCGGGAAGCAGGGCCCAGCGGAAGCTTACGTCTTACAAAAGAGACATGATCGCATTGCTCGAGGAGAAACAAGCGCACACATCCAGCTCGATGACTTTCCTCTGCCTCCACTCTTTCGAGAAAGGCCCGCATCCCAACAGAGGATTCCTCGTCAACCAGCGCTGGATACACCAGATCTGGAGCCCCTGCATCCTCGGAGGAGCGAGAGTCATCCTCGATCGGAACATCGCCGAAGCTCCAGACTTCGCCGCCAGTCATTTCCCATTGCAGATTGGCGGCTGCTTCTTTTCTTCCCCGCAGCACAGCAGCCAGGCCATCCCTGACATCTACCGCATCCTCCCCGAGGCCCAATTCCTCTCCCTCATCCCCATATACCCTGATCTTTGGGCGCAATTGCGACGGCAGCCGTTCCGGGTTGAAGTCTTCCTCCTTAATCTCATGGCCGGAGCGTTCGGAAAGAAATTCCGCAAGTGCGGCACAAAGGCGGCATTGAGGCTCCCAACCCCGCCATAGAGCAAGAAACTCTGCCATCGCATCAGCAATAGGAAAGCACGCCTGCCTCTGCCATTTCGACAGTGATCGCATTAGCAACTCCACTCGCCCCTCAAGTATTCCGGGCACACCCCAGCTGACAAGGTAACCGGGGAACATCGCTAACTCATCGACACCGATCTCAAAGGTGATCCCATCATCAGGAGCTTCCAGCGCACTGCGATAAACCACCCGGTAGGAGTTCCCCGCGAACTCCACCTTATCTGGAAAGAGGCGCAGCTCTTCCGCGATCTCCTCCCATACCACATCGGAGAGACGAATCATCAATCTCTCCTCATTTTGATCGACCAGACGCCACCGATGGAACCCCTTAGCGGTAGATACTTCGACCGGAATTCGTTCAAAGAAAAAATCGAAAGCTCCCTCATCTGACCAGAGCCCACCAACCCGTCGCAGCTTGTGTTCGGCCCGTTCTACCTCTCCCCGGACAAATTCGAGCTGATCTTTGAACCGGCATTGGCCATGGAGTCCATCCCCGAGGATGGCCTCACGCACGAAAACCTCATGTGCCGACTTCGGGTCGACCCGCCCAAAGTGCACTCTCCGCTCGGGAACAAGGGTAAGACCACCACATTGAACAGTTTCAATGCCATAGACGGCCCCCTGCTGCTCGTCCCATGATGGAGAGTGATACCGGCTCCTGCACAATTGAGGAGCAACCTCCTCTACCCACTCGGGAAGGATGGCAGCTACCTTACGAGCCCAGAGTCTCGAGGTCTCTACGAGATCGAAGCCCAACACCCACTCCGGCCGCTTCTTACCAAAGAGACCAGAACCTGGGAACACTGCGAAATCACGATTGCCCGTCCCATGATATGCCCGCTTTTCCTTATCCCAGAAGCCGATCTGACGGGGCATTCCCGCAAGAATGGATTTATGGATCTCCGTGAGATCTCCCCACTCCCGCCGTTCTTCCGGAAGAGGCTTTGGTCCTTTTCCGTATTGCTCTCTTACAAGTCGCCCAAGCTCCCTCGCCACCTGATCCCATTCCATGATCCGGCGCATACTAAGGAACTTTCTCTCGCAGAAACGGCGCAACTGATTGCGATGCCAGCGCCGGTCATCTTTTCGGAACTCAAGCAGTGCATGCCAGATATTGAGCAAGCTGACAAAATCCGAATCAGGGTCTTCAAAGGCTGCATGCATTTCGTCTGCCTTACTCTCCTTTTCCGGAGGTCGTTCGCGTACATCCATGACGCTGAGCCCTGCCACAACAATCAGAACCTCCCCCAGAACCTTCCGATCACGTGCCTCCAGCAGCATCCGCCCCAACCGAGGATCAAGGGGTAGACGTGCCAGTTGCTTTCCAACCTCGGTAAGTTCCCCCTGTCGAGATTCCAGCGCACCGACTTCCTCCAGAGTCCGAAAACCCTCAGCAACAGCACGTGGAGAAGGTGGGTCCAGGAAGGGAAACTCTCTGACGTCGCCCAGTCGAAGCGCCTTCATCCGCAACACCACCCCGGCAAGGGACGATCGCCGGATTTCGGGGTCAGTAAACTCTGGAGCCTGCTCGAGATCAAATTCGTCATACAGCCGCAGGCATACCCCCTCCCTGATCCTCCCACACCGCCCTCGCCTCTGACGCGCACTCGCCTGTGAGATCTGCTCAATCTGCAATCGCTGCACCTGCCGACCTGGGTTAAAGCGGCTGATGCGCGCGAGTCCACTATCGATCACATAAACGATCCCTGGAATAGTTAGCGATGTCTCCGCCACATTAGTTGCAAGGACAATTCGCCTTCTCTCACTGGACCGAAAAACCTGCTGCTGCTGAGCGAGACTTAAGCGTGCATACACCGGCAGAATCTCAGTATCGGTCAGGATGCGTCCTTCCAGCAACTTGGCACATTCACGAATTTCCCGCTCTCCGGGCAGAAAGACCAGAACGTCTCCCTTGTCATCGACTTGGGAAATCCAGTCCACCGCGCGCGCAACATGATGACGAAGCTCCTCCTCTTGTTCACCCGGGAGAAAATGGTCTTCCACGGGATAGGTTCGCCCCTCAACCTCCACTACTGGTGCGTTTCTATAGAACTCCGAGAATCGTCCCGCATCCAGAGTCGCCGAGCTGATCACCAGCCGGAGGTCCTTACGCCTCTCCAGCAACCCATGAAAGTATCCGAGCAGGAAATCGATATTGAGGGAGCGCTCGTGAGCTTCATCGATAATCAGAGTGTCATATTGGCGAAGTGAGCGGTCTCGCTGAGTTTCTGCGAGAAGGATTCCATCCGTCATGAACTTGATCTCTGTCTGCTCACTGACTTTCTCTGCAAAACGCACCTGGTAACCAACCAGCCCTCCCTCTCTCGCTCTCATCTCCTCCGCAACCCTCCGGGCAACACTGGTAGCTGCAAGTCGGCGGGGCTGGGTGCAGCCAATCCGGCCAGCACGTTTTCCCGGATGATTCTTCGCAGACTCCCGAACCAGTTCTAGCGCCATTTTAGGCAACTGGGTCGTCTTCCCGCTCCCAGTCTCCCCGACCACTACCACAACCCGGCTCGAGCGCATCGCCTCGAGGATCTTATCCCTCTTACGGGAAACGGGTAATTCTGGATAATCCCAATCGGGCACGCTTCTGGGTCGCTCGCATGCCGCACTGGGTCAAGCCCGGGAATACGCGAAATTTTTTCCGGACCCTCTGAGAGCTCCAATTCACACCCGGAACCAAGGGAGAATGATCACGAAAAATCATCGAGGACGTCCTTCTCGACGTAGCTGCTCAAGACAGATTTGATCAAAGCCTGACCACTTTCCTGTTCATCATGAAAGACATGGTCCGCTCCCTCCTCACGCAGGCGATCTGCCTCTTCAGTGAACTTCGCCCGAGCATACACGAGAATCTCAGGATTCCTCTGTCGTGCCAGGCGCATTCCCGCGATCGCAGCATCCACATCGGGAAAAGTAAACGCGATGCCTCGAGCCCTTTCAACGCCAGCCATCTCAAGAGATTCTGGCTGCCGGGCATCCGCAAAGAGGCCCAGCACACCCTTTCCCACCATTTCATGAACAGTGTCTGCATTAAGCTCCAAGATCAGTGCTCCGATATTACACTTCGCCAATGACTGCTGGAGAACCCTCCCCACCGGTCCGTAGCCACACACAATCACATGCCCGTTAAGGGCTTCCCGCTCCCCTTCCGGGGTGAGCTCCACGGGAGGATCCGCCCTCCCCTCGAACCATCCACGCCGCTCCAGAACCGGTGCCATCCTTTCGGCAAGGCGCATAAGCCCGGGGACCAGCCCCATTCCAATTGCAGTAGATACAAGAAGAACCTGCTCCACCTCAGGCCAGGCATCGAATACACCGAAATCCGCGACCCGCTCAAAAAGAACCAGCGAAAACTCTCCGGTGCTGGCCAGTGCACCAGCTGCGAGAAGGCATGGCCGCAACCCCACACCCAGCCTCTTGGCTGCAAGAAACCCTGCCCCAAACTTAATGATCAGGATCACGAGAGTCGCACTAGAGATCAGAGCCCAGCTGGAAGCCACCTCTCCCAGGTCGATCAGAAGACCGATAGAAACGAAAAAGATGGTCAGGAACAGGTCTCTGAATGGCAGAATATCGGCAAGCACGCGGTGACTGTAAATCGATTCACTCACCACCAGCCCCGCCGCAAAGGCACCTAATGCAGCACTCAGGTTGAGTTGAACCGCCCCGAAGGCAACGGCTGCGCAGAGACCCACTACGGTCACGGTAAAAAGCTCGCGGCTGCGGGTCCGCGCCACCGCATGCAGAATCTGGGGAATCCCATGCCGACTCAGGAACCAGCAGGCAGATAGAAACAGAATACCTTTCAACACTGCGACGCCGATCCCAGTCGCCATTTCACCATCACCCTGCCCGAGCAAGGGAGGCAGTATGATCATGAAGAAAATCACGAGGATATCCTGAAAAATGGCAACTCCGAGGGCCAAGCGGGCAGCAGGACTATCCGCCATTCCGAGATCGTGAAAGGCCTTGATACTGACAGCGGTGCTGGAGAGCGCGATCGCTACCCCGAGGGCAATCGCTACCGGAAAAGGAAATCCAAAGAGCACGCATGCCCCTCCTGCCACTATCCCTACGAGACCGACCTGAAGGCCTCCTCCCAGAAGCGCAACACGACGCAGGTGCTTGATTTCCTTGAACGAGAACTCGAGACCGAGGGTAAACAGGAGCAGGATAACCCCCAAGTCGGCCAACCGGTCGAGGTCACTGGAGTCCGCGCCAACCCAGTCAAGCAGCCCACTGTTGGCTAGAAGCACACCGCACAGGAAATACCCGACGAGAAGAGACTGACGAAAACGCTGAAGGACTAGCGATACGAGAACAACGCCCACCAGAACGAGCGTAAGCAGCCCAAAGAGGGGCGATATTTCGCCCGCACTGGACAGCGGTATAGCTCGGAAATTGAGCACAACCCACTGTGAACTGACTCTGGTAGCCTCTCAATCCCAAAGGAGGAAGGAAACAAACCAATCCTCTCCAGTGATTGCTCGCGCACCCCATGAGGTCAGAGTAACCGGTCTGCCTCTTACTTCTCCCCCAACGCCCCTACAATGACGCTCACATTATGACGGAACATCTCTTCGATTGAGCTGCCTCCGTCTGCAATGAGCGGCTCTCCCACCACGACCCCCGCACCTTCAGCCACTGACTTGAGAATCTTGGGATTCGAGCGCTGTTCTGGGAAAAGCGCGCGGACATTTTCTTTCCGGATTGCTGATACCACCTCCGCCAGAAACTTGGGAGAGTCAACGCGTTCCCGGTTAAGCCCCTGGACGGCCAGCATCTTCCACTTGTGCTCGTTGCAGAAGTAGGCAAACGCAGCATGAGCAGTAGCGAGCGTCCGGGATTTCACGGGCACCTTTGCCAATTCGGTAGTGGCCCAACGTTGCAAGCTGGCCAACTCCTTTCTCACCTCTGTGGCTCTCTTCTGGTAGAACCCAGCATTTTTTCCGTCAACTGCAGACAGCTCCTTGCGCACTCTGGTAGCAGCCCGCCGCCAGCAATCGATCGAATGCCACCAGTGAGGGTCAATCTCTTCATGCGTATGAGCATGCCCATCATGATCACAGAGGACCTCGGCCTTGAGCGTGGGCAGGGTCTCGCCGACCTCGATCACTTTTTGAGCACCGGCTGCATCTCGCAATTTTGGGAGATATGGCTCCAAGCCCTTCCCACAGACAAAATATAGTTTGGCGCCCTGCGCCTGCCGTAGCTCCTTGGCACCCGGCTCAAATTTGTGCGGATCACCCCCCTTTCCCATTAAATCCACTACCTCCACCCGATCGCCCCCAACTTTCTCGACAAGGTCCCCAAGGAGGGGATGGAGCACCGCGACCTTGATTTGCGCTCCCACAATGGAACTCATAGCCAGGAGCAGGACGAATTGGAGACGTAAGGTCAACATATCCACGAAATGGCCTAGCCCCACACAAAGCGCAAGTAATTTGCATTAATTTCGGAGTCGCAACTTTGGAAATACTGGCCTTTCCTGTGGAAATAACGGCCTTACCTCCTCAGGACATTTTCCTGATCTTCTGCATCTGACACCTCTTTACCGTGATCCATTCTACCGCAGTCGTCTCGCCCAAGGCCCAAATCGGGGATGAGGTAGAAATCGGACCCTATTGCGTTATTGGGGACGAGGTCCAGATCGGTTCCCGTAGTCGCCTTCACTCTCACCTGGTCCTTGAGGGCCCAATCACCATCGGCGAAGACAACGAATTTTATCCCTTCTCTTCCATTGGGGCGCGAAGTCAGGACCTCAAATACTCCGGAGAGCCCACTTACGCGCAGATCGGCGACCGCAATACCTTTCGAGAGTTCGTCACCATCCACCGCGGCACCTCCCCGGAGTCACCCACACAAATCGGCTCCGACAATAACTTTCTTGCCTATACTCACGTCGCACACGATGCGATTGTGGGAAATCACTGTATTCTCTCTAATGCTGCCACTTTGGCTGGCCACGTAAAAGTTGAGGACCACGTCATCCTCTCCGGGATGGCAGGAGTCCATCAGTTCTGCCGGGTAGGCGCTCACTCCATGATCGGAGGTTGCACTAAAATCGTGCAGGATGTTCCCCCCTTCACTATCGCGGATGGAAATCCGGCCCAGATTCGCGGACTGAACCTCATCGGCCTGCAGCGCCGCGGCTTTGCTCCGGAAGATATTCGGGCACTCAAAACCGCCTACAAGACGCTGTTCCTTAAAAAGGGACTGAACCTCACGTCCCAAGTCGAAACCCTCGAAGCACTCGACTCTGCCGTAAATACAAAGGTCCGCCAGCTCCTGGACTTTCTGGCTTCTTCCGAGAGAGGAATCGTCCGATAGGCACGCGGTAAAGAGGTGCGCCCCGCCGCTCATCACTTCTTTTCCTAAATTTCTTTCCATTAAGTTGATATTTTGGGACAGTTAAGCATAGAGCAACGTTCACCCATGTTGTCCGCCCTGACTTCCCCCACCCGTTCGCCTTCTTTGCCGAAGCCCTTGATGGGATCTCTTTTTGGAGTTCTCCTGATGTGCTGTGCAATTACGGCATCTGCCACGCCCCTCGTTAGTGCAGCTTCATCCCCGGATGAATCGCTTACTACTCCCGGCACAGTTCCTGAACCTGGCTACTCCCTGCTTGGTGCGTGTATTGGCTGCGTCCTTCTCCTCCACCGCAGGCGTAACCGGGGCCTGATGGTCGACCGTCTTCCCCAACGCGGGCGGGAACAAAGGATCCCAAAATGCTCATCCAATCCGAACCGGGCCCCTTTCCGGCGAAGGAATGCCAACTCTCATCGACTCATTGACACTCCGAATACCGGACGGGCAGCACTGCGACCCCTCCGCGCAAGTTAAGCGCGGAGCGAATTGAGGAAGCCTTTTCTGAAGGCCTGAGCTCCCTGCTTCCACGGACGGTGTGGCTACCACGCGAAAACGAGTGGTGGAGTGACGATCCTCACCTTCCCCCCCTCATTGTTTTCGCTCTCCTCGATGGCGGCTACCACTTCGTTCTCAAACTCAATCACAATCTTGCCAATTTCCTCCTTGGTCGTATGGGAGTACTGCCGGAAGACTCGTCCAGTCACAGGGTCACGCACCGCCTGATAGTGATCCTGGTCCTCATACTCAATAAACTCCCAGACTCCGGTGCGTCCCTTTACAGTCTGCCGCACCTTCGTCTTGGTCGGCTTACCCAGTGAAGCACTCACCTCCTCAATCGACATCCCGATAGCTACCTCATGGTTTGCTACCAGCTCTCGGATAACCTTCTGGCGCTCATAAACCTTTTTCAGGTTTTCCACGAAGTCCTTGTCCTTGGATCCCAAAAACCTGGGAGACACCCAACCCAGCACCTGCCCGTGCGTCGCCGTTCCCCGAACCTTGTAAGCCTTCTCCGTCATCCCGATGAAGCTCACCTTGCTATCAGCCTTGAGAACCCCGAGCTTTCTCCCGCCCTTCTTGGTCGCAAACACCGTTGCTGACTTCACTACCAGAAATTCGATCTCCTTCTTCGTAAACTCCTCCGAGTAAACAACCTCGGGATCACTGTTGAGCAGCGAGGACTTCGCTCGCGAATCGGCCGCATCGAGACCACTGGTCGAGAGCAGAAAACCCAGTAAGGGGAGAGGCAAAAACGGTTTCATGCTCATATCAGGCTAAACTCAGGGCTTCCAAAGGAAAGTCCTTTTCGATGAGACGGAGATCCCCCACTGGCAATTCAACCTGTTTCTACCCCGGAGGAGCCAAGGATCACCCATCCCAGCTATATTCGCTGAGATTCGCTCCGCCCCATTCGCGGCCGTTACCTTCCGGAAGATATCCCCCAGCCGGGATGGCAGAAACAGAAAATCCGCCTGCTTGTTCAAGGCGGGAAGTTGAAAATCCTGCGCAGCGGGCTCAAAGGCTGATCGCCCCCTAGCTGCGGCGGCGGCGGAGAAGCGCAAGACCAGCGAAGGCAACGAGGCTGAGGCTGGAAGGCTCGGGCACGATGTTAAAGGAAGTCCAGAATGCTCCGGTTCCTTCAACGATACCATCCACGTCCACCCCATTCACTGTCAGGGTCACCGCCTCTCCCGTAGGGCCTCCTCCGGCAATGAACCCGGAGCCAAAGGTGGTGTTGTAGTTTCCAGTAGCAATGTAGTAGGTTCCTTCCTCGCTGGCGTCGAAGACAATTTGGCTCAACAAGCCAATAGTATCGTCATTATTACCGAGTAGGTTGCCGGCGGCGTCAAATATTCCGAGTTCCGTGTCCCCGGCTGAATTGAACGTATTAATATCGATCAGATCGCCTGCCACACCCACAACACCCCAAGAAAGAGCATTCTCAGGGCTATCGCCAACTACAGGCTCCGGTTCCACAAAATCAACTGCGCCGAGCGAAAAATCAAACGTTGCCGCGCCCCCTCCGAAGCCTTCAACGCTCAGGTAATACGTTCCTGCATCCAAAGCCGCGCTAACAGATTCTCCATTGAACCCATCAAGAAAGGCAAAAAGCACTATATTACCTGATGCAGTGAGCTCCTGCCCGTCTTCGATCGCGCCCGTTTCCAAACTGTCGAGGAAAAACGCATCGGGATCGGTGATCACGAAGTTCCTCGTGAGAGTCACGGTCTGGGTGGTGGTGATCTCAAACTGGAAGACCTGCTCCGGACCGTCATATGCCCTGACAGCAGGCGGATAAAACGAAACGTTATTCCCGCTACCATCATCTTCAACGGCAGCTCTAACATTCCCGGCGACTGGAACCACAAGGTTATCGATCACACCAAGATCCGTATTGACGACGATCGCTCCATGGAGGGGAGCACAGCCTAACACGAGGACCGCCAGGGAAGAAAATGGCTTGTTCACGCTAAATCCCTAACAAGTTCCATTCCTACCCCAAGATTTTTCGTTAGATAATCACCGCTTTTTAGCCATTATTCGTGCCTGTGGAATATTTGTAAATTTTCCTGAACTTTACAGGGGCTCCTAAGTAGAGCACCCCATGACAAGCCCCTTACGAGGACTGCGGGAGTTTTAGTCGGCAATTTCCTCCTTAGCCTTATAGTCCTCCCGGCAGCATGCAGGGCGAACTCTCCAAGAAACTATTCAAAGCCGCTAAGGAAGTAATCCCCGGCGGGGTGAACTCCCCAGTCAGGGCCTTCCGCAACGTCGACGGAGATCCCTTCTTTGTTCGAAGAGCCAAGGGATGCCGGATTGAGGATGTCGATGGCCGTAGCCTGATTGACTACATAGGAACCTGGGGGCCCGCCATCCTGGGTCATGCCCCGACCGTTCTGACTAACACCGTGCACGAGGTCGCCAAGAATGGCCTCTCCTTTGGAATCCCCAACCCATTCGAGGTGGAGATGGCCAAGGTGGTCTGCGAGTGGGTCCCCTCGGTCGAGAAGGTTCGCATGGTCAACTCAGGAACGGAGGCCACCATGTCCGCAATCCGGCTGGCCCGCGGATTCACGGGCCGGGACAAGATCATCAAGTTTGAGGGGCACTACCATGGGCACGTCGATTCGCTGCTCGTGGCGGCCGGATCAGGCGCCCTGACTCATGGCGAACCGGATTCCGCGGGGATTCCCCGATCTCTCGCCGCGGAAACAATCACCCTTCCGTTCAATCTTCCTGAACGCGTTGAGGAGGTCTTCGCCAGGTGCGGTGAGGAGATCGCTGCTGTCATCCTCGAGCCCTATCCGGCGAATGCCGGTTTTGTCTTTCCCCACCCGGGCTACCTTGCGCTTCTGCGCGAGCTTACTACAAAACACGGGGCTCTCCTGATCTTTGATGAGGTCATGACGGGATTCCGCCTTGCGAGGGGTGGCGTCCAGGAACTTTCAGGAATCACTCCAGACCTTTGCGCCCTCGGCAAGGTGATTGGAGGCGGCCTACCCGTCGGAGCTTTCGGGGGCCGTGGAGACATTATGGACCATCTGGCCCCGGATGGCCCGGTCTACCAAGCTGGAACCCTCTCGGGCAACCCAGTGGCCATGGCGGCCGGACTGGCACAGCTGAAAGAGCTGAAAAAACAAAATGGTTACCAGAGGCTTGAAGAAATCGGGCAACGCTTCGAGGACGGCGTCCGGGGAATCATTCGCGCCAAAGGGCTGCCCTACCGCTTCAACCGGGCGGGATCAATGTGGTGCCTCTACTTTGGTGACGCCGAGATTATCAACGTTGATTCCGTGCAGCAGGGGGACTTCGAGGCCTTTCGCAAATTCTTCTGGTCCTGCCTTGAGCGCGGAGTCTATCTCGCTCCCAGTCCTTACGAGACTGGATTTCTGTCCCTCGCTCACACCGAGAGCGATATTGATGAGACCCTCGAGGTCTTTGCGGAGTGCCTGGCTTGAAAAGCCGCCGGTCTTCTCCCCTGCCCCTAGGCCAGAGCGGACAGTTTCTCCTTCAGCGCATCAACTGTCACCCCCTTGGTGCCGATCATCGTTTCAACGACTTCACCGCCCTTGAAGAAGGCTATGGTGGGGAGAGACTGGATGTTAAAGGTGCGGGCTAGCTCCTGCTGACTATCGACATCAACTTTCCCCACTTTGGCGCTGCCCTCGGTATCCGAGGCTACAGCATCGACAAGGGGTCCAATCATCTTACAGGGACCACACCACTCCGCCCAGAAATCAACGAGCACAGGTACTTCAGCCTGCAGGACTTCTGTATCAAAATTGTCGCTAGTGAATTGAAGAGCCATAGGAGGAAATAAATAAAGTTCTCATAGGGCAGCACCTTCACACGAGGCGCTTCCTGATAAAAATCTCTACCTTCCTGAAATCAGGAAGGCGAGCTACCCGTAGCGATCAAAATGTAGAGGACGATCGCTGCGACTACTGTTGTGACGATGGGAAAAGCCATGATGATAATTATTCTAGGAGAGAATTCCAACCACTCGCGTTACTTACCGGGTCTTCTTTTTCGACCCACTTGCTGGTGGTCATCAGCTGTAGCCCGAGAACCGCAAGGGCCAGGACGAAGGCAACGATAGAGAGAATGTCAGACACCTTGTCTGGTGCTTCCTCTTCCTCGGCGCCTGAGGTTTGCAGTGAGGGAGGTCCCGCAGATAAGGCCGTGGGAGCGCCCAACGCCTGAGTCGCACTGCCAAGCTGCACTGTTGCCTTGGGCAGCTCCTGAGTCGCGTCCGAATCGCCCGCCAGCGGCTGGGTCTTGAGAGGAGTAGTCTTGGGGGCAACGCTTGCTCCCGGGGCCTTCAACTGCACGGTGGGCGCAGGAGCCGACGGCGCAGAAGGAGCGGCCGCACCGGACGCGGGCTTGAGCGGAATCGTAGGAGCCGGCGCAGGCGCACTAGGTGCACTACCAGCAGGCTTCAATGGAATCGTCGGCGCTGGGGCTCCGGGGGCATTGTCCGCCTTCTTCTCAGAAGAGTCGGGAGCTTTCTTGTCGTCTTCACTCATGGCGCGTATTCTTGAGATTTTAGCGTAGGCCGGTCAAAGGATGCCAGCAGTTGCGGGTTGCCGGGATTTAAGGGAAGCCGGCCATGGGGTGTCAAACCCTCAAGCGGAAAATAAGGCCCTAATTTCGCCAGAAAGCACATTTGAACCGAATTTGGCCCAAATCTACTCCTTTGGGGGGAGCTACCCTTCACTAAACTGCAACATTTTCGAAACACCCCACTTTTGTGTCGTAAGGATGAGTTCCCCGTCCAATACAGGAAGAGTTGTGAGTCAACCAACCCATCTTACAGCCTCTCTTTCGTCTGACCGGAGAGCATTTCTGCGACAGTCCGGATGGACTGCGGGCTTCCTTGGCCTCGGTCGCTATCTCCAAGCGAACGAAGCCTCCCCTTCTTCCAAGAGGATCATTCAACCCTATGGCCCTCTCGTCCGCGACAAGGCTGGCCTCCTCGATCTTCCAAGGAATTTCAGTTACGATGTGATTTCCCGGAGCGGCACTCAGATGGCGGACGGATTGAGGGTCCCGGGCAAGTTTGACGACATGGCAGCATTTCCGGGAGACAACGGCAGGATCATTCTAATCCGCAATCACGAAGTTGCCCTCGATCAACCCACCTTTGGCCCCTTTTTAAAAAAGGAGGTTCCTTCTCATCTCGACAGCAACCTTCTCTACGATGCCGGAAGGAACAACGAGACACCCCACCTTGGAGGAACAACGACCATCGTTTACAACCCTGCCTCGGGGAAAACCGAGAAGGAATTTCTATCTCTTGCCGGGACTGACCGTAACTGTTCAGGCGGAACGATGCCATGGGGTTCATGGATTACATGCGAGGAGCCTGCAGACCTCGACAAAGGTGACCGAACCCGTCAACATGGATATTGTTTTGAAGTAAGGGCCGACCCCGAGCTTGGCCTGCAGAAAGCCGTGGCCCTCAAAGCAATGGGCCGCTTTCGCCATGAGGCAGTCGCATACGATCCCGGGGATGGTTCTGTCTACCTGACCGAGGATCGCGACGACGGCCTGCTCTATCGGTTTGTGCCCGATCGCAAGAACGATCTTTCCAGTGGAAAGCTCCAGGCCATGTGCTTGAAAAATCATGAAGCTGCTGACTTGCGGAATTACCAGCCAGAACCCAAGCGCTTGATCACAGAAGGCCAGAGCAAGCTCATTTCATGGGTGGACCTTGAGGATCCTACCTCACCTAAGGATGATCTGAGGGTCCAGGGCTTCAAAAAAGGCGCTGCGAAGTTCGCACGCGGAGAAGGTATCTTCTACGATAAGGGTTCAATCTATCTGTGTTGCACTAACGGTGGTCCCACAAAGCGCGGCCAGATCTTTCGAATCCTTCCCAGCAGCCCCCTGCGCCCAGAAGCCTCGGTGGAGCTGTTTCTTGAGCCGGGCAAGAGTGACCTCCTGACCAGCGGGGACAACCTCTGCGTGGCACCAAATGGGGATCTCATCATCTGCGAGGACCTCGTCAGCCCGTTCTCAAAGGAGCAACTTCCGCACTTGCGCGGAGTCACTCCCGAGGGGCAGATCTTCACATTCGGCCGCAATCCGGACGCTAAGAACAAAAACGAATTCTGCGGTTCGATCTTCTCTCCTGACGGAGAAATCCTTTTCGTAAACATTCAGAATCTTGACCATACCTTCGCGATCAAGGGCCCTTGGCGAGGCTAGACCAGATTCGAGCTTGTTCACGGTAACCTCTCCGCGCTCAATCGGGTATCCTGAACGGTAACGCATCTACAGACTTGATCCGAGACTTGGAGAAGCACTTTGGCTTCTCCTCCTTCCGCGATGGCCAGCAGCCTGTAATCGAGGCAATCCTGTCCGGCCGTCCCACCCTTGCGGTCTTCCCGACTGGAGGTGGAAAATCGCTCTGTTATCAATTGCCCGCGATCCTCCTAGAGGGCATGACGGTAGTGGTGTCACCTCTCATCGCGTTGATGAAGGATCAGGTCGACGCCTTGGTGAGCCAGGGTATCGCAGCGGCAAGACTGGACTCCTCTCTGTCCCTCGAACAGGTTCAAACTGTTCAATCTGACATGCTGAGTGGACAGCTTAAGCTGCTCTACGTCGCACCCGAGCGTCTTGCCAATGAGAAATTCAGACGTCACCTTGAGCGCGTAGAAATCTCACTTCTCGCTATCGATGAGGCACACTGCATCTCGGAGTGGGGACACAATTTCCGCCCCGACTACCTCAAACTGTCCCACTTTGCGCGGGAGCTGAGGGCGCCCCGTATCCTGGCCCTTACCGCTACTGCCACCCCTCCGGTAGCCGAGGATATCCGCAGAAATTTTGGAATCACGGAGCAGGACCATATCCAGCTCTCATTCCACAGACCGAATCTTGAACTTCACGTCACCCCTTGCCTTGAGAAAGACAAACGATCCCTTCTCCTCGAACGCCTGCGCACGGACCCCGAGTCCCCCACCATCATCTATGTGACCAGGCAGGAGACCGCCGAGGGACTCGCAGCCTTCCTCAAGAGAGAGGGCCTGTCCGCACGCCCCTATCACGCCGGTCTCCGCGATGAAACTCGCTCCGCCTGTCAGGAAGCCTTCATGTCTGGCGAAGCTCCTATAATTACCGCAACGATTGCCTTCGGCATGGGAATCGATAAGGCCGATATCCGCCGGATCATCCATTACAACCTCCCAAAGTCCCTCGAAAACTATACTCAGGAGACCGGGAGGGCCGGTCGCGACGGACGACCTGCCTGCTGCGAGCTCCTCGCCTGCCGAGATGATCTACTGGTCCTCGAAAACTTCGTCTTTGGCGATACCCCCTCGCCAGAAGCGGTGAGCAGGGTGCTTGAACAAATCCTCCAGCGGGGCACCCATTTTGATCTCTCTCGTTATGATCTCGCGGTCTCAAATGATATCCGCCCACTTGTAATCAATACTCTCCTCACCTACCTCGAGCTCGAGGGGTTCATCATGGAGTCCTCGCCATTCTACAGCTCTTACCGCGTACGACTTCTCCGTGACATCACTCAGATCAACCTGGGACTAGAGCGGAGCAAAAGAGAATTCCTCGCCCAGGTCCTTGCCACGGGGAAGCAAGGGCGCACGTGGATTACAATTGAACCCGCAGTTGCTGCAGAAGAAATGCAGTGCGGTCGGGACGAGATAGTCCGTGAGCTCTCCTTTCTAGAGACCCATGGTGACATTTCTCTAAAACCCACCAGAATTCGTCATTCTTATCGGCTTCTCAGATCTCCAGAGAAGATGCAGGGCCTTACCCTTCGTGTTCAACAGCTCTTTCTCAAACGTGAAGAGCAGGACCTCCATCGTCTTGAGCAGGTCCTCTCCTACGCGGAAGAGGATCGCTGTCTCAACCAACACCTTTTGAACCACTTCGGAGAGAGCCAACCGGATCCCTGTGGACACTGTGGACCATGTCTTGGGATTTCAAGCGGCGGGGTTCCCGGCACAACCTCCCCAGAGATCACATTGGAGCACGTCGAAATCATTCGAGCTCTTCTTGATGAGCGCCATGGGCCCCTTCGTACCGCACGCCAGCTTGCCCGTTTTCTCTGCGGCCTGAACAGCCCGGCCACCTCCCGAACCTGGGTTGTTCTGCCAACCACAGGCAAACGCGCCCGACTAACCACCCATGATGCCTTTGCCCTCCTCCAGGATCATCCATTTCACAACGTTATGGCATATTGCAGCAGCCTGATTATCCCCTGATCAGATGCCTTATCGAGTGTTTGCCCTTTGCGCTTCCCCTGCCTAGGGTCTCATCCATGCAAAAACCTGTCTTCCTTGCTGCTCTTGCACTCTCCCTTCTGCTTTTCACGCCGACCGAGGCCAAGGATCAACGATTAGTTCTTCTGGGTGTCTCCTACGGAAAAAATATCGTGGCCATCTGTGAGATGGATGGCTCGGTCCTGTGGAAGCACGACACTGCCGGTCCACAGCGTGGACACACCGGTCATCACGACATTCATCTTCTCGATAACGGGAACGTCCTCTTCCACGACACCTGGACCAAGACCCAGGAGATCACTCTAGCCAAAAAAGTCGTCTGGGAATACGAGTCCGCCCGGGAGAATGGCAACGAGGGCAAGAGAGTGGATGTCCACGCCTTCAAGCGCTATGCGGATGGCTCCACCATGATCGCGGAGAGCGGCGTGGGACGCTTTCTTCACGTCGACAAGGACGGGAAGAAGATCAAGGAGATTGCAATGGGTGAGGGCGGACGCAGGAACACCCGCCTCGTCCGCGTTCTGGACAACGGTCACTATCTATCCTGCGCAGAGAGCCCGGGAGTAGTAACTGAATACGACAAGACCGGAAAGCTGGTCTGGGAATATAAGGTCGGCTCCCGGGTCTACGGCGCCATCCGCCTCAAGAACGGTAATACCCTGATCGCCTCGGGAAACGGCAAGAGCATTCTGGAGGTGAATCCAGCCCAGGAAATCGTGTGGGAAATCAAGGGCAAGGTTCCAGGCACCGAGATCGGTCTAGGATGGATGACCTGCCTGCAGGAACTCTCTAATGGCAACTACGTGATCGGCAATTGCCACGCCGGGGACAAGAACCCTCAGATCTTTGAGATTACCAAGGA